>CAZVOU010000088.1:0-10579 GCA_964628605.1 uncultured Syntrophaceae bacterium | reverse complement strand
TCATGGAGTGCAGGTTCCGGAGCTGGGACATGCTCCAGATGGACACGTTATTGTTGGGGGAGTACCGCTAATCGGACACCAAGTCGGGGGACTGCTTTGTGACACGTCTGGCGGTATGCTTCCGATATACAGCTTATAATTAGTCGAATTTATAGTGTTTTGACAAACAGTGGGTGGATTGGAGTTGTCGGGCGGAAACTGTTTGCACTCGGCGGCCCCGCTTGAACAAGGACAGGTGTCAGATGTTGACGGGTAGATGCAACTGGGGCAACCCGAGGGGTAAATATAAGGGTTTGTGGAGTTGCCACACGCACAGCAAACTATCGCAGGTGACCCGGAGTCCGGCATAATCTCACCGGCATAATTAAAACCGGCATTTAAACTTATGTCATAGGTATCCTGATAAACTTGCAGGCCTGCATTGTAATTACACATGTTAATTTCAAAATTTGTGGCCACACATGGGGTATCAGGTTGGCAACCGGCGCTAATAGCTACTGGCTCATATCCTTGTGTGCAGGGGAAATTTATCACCAATGAACTGGACGCCCCCAAGGTGGTACTTATCATCGAAGTAGTGGCCGAAGTCCAACCAGGAAAACTACCAGGCAAGCTATATCCGCCAAGGGTGTTTTGTCCATTCATTTGAAAGTTCATATACAGCGTGATTTGACTGCTTGTTTGGTTATAAACTGTAATAGTCTGGCTGCATAAACAATTCTGAGCCCTTGCCCCGACAATTGCTGACGTGGCAGCCTGAGTTGTATGTTTCCAATTCCGGCTCGGCTTGGCCTGTGTGAGAGTAGCCACATTCCTGGGACTCTGGAACACCGGCTTTGGCTTCACGAACGGGCTCTTGCCATTCAGAAGATTCTCCAATTGAAAGCCCATGTTCACGAAAGCGGCCACTGACTGGTAAACATCAAAGGCGTTATCATGACCCACATCGTATTTTACGACATACACGCCGTCTCGGGACTTAAGCTCGGCGCCGGCGTAATAACCGTACACGTTAGAACCGCACTCCAGTTTGTACCCTGTGGCGCTTACCCGCAAGTCCGGGCCGCCGTCATACAACTCATGTGAATAGCCCACCTGAAAGTCGAAGTTGGCGTTACCAAAGTTGGCGGTGGCTGCAGAAGCCGCATAAGCAGGAGTCCCGCTGAAAATTGTAGCGTCAAGCGCCTTTCCATACCAATTGAATATGAAGTCAATGGCGTCATGACCCGAAATCATGGATGCAAACTCAACCCCGGCGCTTGCCGATGGATACCAATTCCCGGACAACTTTGCCGTATTGAAAAAGGAATGCAGCCCAATCATGGCGTCTTTACCCAACATCCTCCGATAACCACCGCCAAAACAAAGTTCCGTACTACTGTTTGGGGAACCGGGTTGGTTAAAAGAGAGACTTTGGAACTCACCATGCGCTTCTCCATAAACGGTGGTATCAGCTCCAATCTTGAATGGAAGCAGATAGTCTACAGAAGCCGAGCCAGCCTTTATTTGAGACCCAAATGTATAATTGTATCCAAGTTGAAGATTTGGGATTTGCGGCATAATACCCTGAAACATGCCGCTGGAGATGGAGATGTTATCACTGCCTCTCGGTCCCAGTAAGGAACTTCCAGGCATGCCCAGTGGATTCGAGGGAGTCAAATCAGATGTGATCGCCGGCGATCCTCCCCTTACGGTGTTCGCAGCGCTGTAGGGAGTTTGCCGCATGCCCTGGGATTGCGTCAAAGCAGGACAAATGGAGACAACGAGAGAAACCATGATAAATGGCCAGAAAAGCCTCTTCATTATGAGCCTCCAGATCAGGCGGCAGCGATCAATTCAGGATGCGCTCCGACAACACTCCTACATCCCATTCTGCATACGGACGCAGTTCTAATCGCAGAAAATATTTAAACTTATTGTTAATATACTTATGTAATTTTAGCAAAGTATCATGTTAATGTAAATTAAATTATTAAAGTTTAATTACAATATTCCGTAATAACTAATTTCTTGTTCGGATATCCTGTAGGAAATTGTAGGTGTCCTATCATGTCATACATGGCGTTTGAAACAGGGGTTGGTTTCACAGCTCGGCCCGCTTATTTTACCGCTGCCGCTACCGAGTGTGGTCCGTGACTTGGTTTGAAATATGTAAAATGAAGTTGATAATGATGTGGTTGATGAAAAAGAGTCGGACTGGCGCCTTTATCCGGGAAGACGGGAGCATTGTCGAGCATTGTTTGGCCCTACACCCCTAGATAAGCGCTTTTCACAGCTTCGTTTTTCAATAGATCAAAGGCCTTTCCTGAAAGCGCCACATTTCCTGTTTCCATGACGTAACCGAAGTCTGCGATGGTTAACGCCAGATTTGCATTCTGTTCAACCAGCAGGATACTGACACCTTTGTCATTTATTACTCTTATTATTTTTGCGATGGTCTTGCTCATGAGAGGAGACAGTCCTGTTGAAGGTTCATCCAGTAACAGCAGTTTGGGCGCGGACATTAGAGCCCTTCCTATAGCCACCATTTGCTGCTCTCCACCGCTCAAACTTCCGGCTCGCTGTTTACTTCTTTTCTTGAGTACAGGGAAATATTCGTAAATGACATCAAGTTCCTTTTCTGTATCCTTGCCCCATTTACGCAAGTAAGATCCCATAAACAGGTTTTCGGCAACACTCATATCCGGAAAAAGGCGTCTTCCCTCGGGAACATGACTTATGCCTAATCGGACTATTTCCTGGGAAGAAAGCTCGTTTATCCTGGAGCCACGGAAATTGATGATCCCTGAAACGCACGGCTGAAGACCCGAAATCGCTTTAAGCATGGTGCTCTTGCCTGATCCGTTTGCACCTATCAATGCTACTATAGCGCCTTCGTCAATGCCTAAAGAGACGTTGCGGACGGCAGCGACCTTTCCGTAATTGACATCAACATTTTTTACATCGAGTATCATGCTTCTATTCCCAGGTAGGCTTCTATAACTTCGGTATTTTTCATGACAGTTTCCGGGACCCCCTCATCAAGCTTTCTTCCAAAATCCAGAACTACTACCCTGTCACAAACATTGGTAACCGCCTTCATATTGTGTTCAACCAGTAATATGCTCGTGCCCTCCGAGCGAACTTTTTTGATCCTGGTGAGCATGTCCCTGACTTCATCCTGATTCATGCCCTGCAGTGGTTCATCCAGAAGCAACAAACCGGGGTCTGCGGCCAATGCTATGGCCATTTCCAATCTCCGTTGCTGACCATGGGGCAAAGTCCCCGCCAACATATCTTTTTGATCGTTCAAACTCATGAAGTCTATTACGTGAAGCGCCTTTTCTCGTCCTGAAGCCTCCTTCTTCATGATTCTGGAATAAGGATAGAGAAACTGGAAAAAACCCATTCCCGAGTTGTGGTGGGTACCCAAGATGACATTCTGCAAAACCGTCATTTCAGGAAACACATTTGTCAGTTGAAACGTTCGGACTGCGCCAAGTCTCGCAATTCGATCAGATTTCATTTTGGTGATACGCTGTTGGTTAAAGTAAATCTCACCTTCCGTCGGGGGGAATGCTCCGGATATCATGTTGAATACTGTCGTCTTGCCAGCTCCATTGGGACCTATCAATCCAAGGATTTCGCCTTTTTCCATGCTGAAATCCAGCCCATTGACGGCAACAATGCCTCCAAATTTCTTGGTGAGATTTTCAACTTGCAGCAGTTTCATTTTGCCCAGCCCTATGATCGGATCGGTCTGCAGAGAAAGACCGGGAACGCCAGATTCGTGGGACGCTTACCAGTCCCTCCGGCATGAAACGAATGATAGCTACAATTATTATCCCGTAAACAAGAAGTTCATAAAACCCGAGGTCCCGTAAAAAGAAATGAGATAGAACCATCAGAAAAGAGGTTCCTATCACCGGTCCCATCACCGTGCCCATTCCTCCTACCACCACGTAGGCTATGGGCGCCAGCACACTATGCACAGCAAAATCGGATGGAGTTATTATTCCTACAAAGTGCGCATATAGGCTCCCGGCAGTCCCTGCAAAGAAACAGCCTATTGCCACACCCAGGATTTTGAACTTCATGGTATTTATGCCAATTGACTCAGTAAGGCTCTCCGACTGGCTTATGGCGTTAAAGATCATACCGGTCCTGGAACGGTCTATCCGCCTCAACGTCAGTATTACGGCCATAGTCACAGCGAGAATCAAATAGTAAAATTCTATTTTGGAATGAAATGTCACCATAAGAAGGCCACCTAATTCAATTCGGGGCTTGGGAATGTTAGTCAGTCCGGGGATTCCTCCAAAAATTCCTATCCCGAAATTGCTCAGCAGTATTCTGACAAGCTCGGCGAAAAGGAACGTAAACAGGAGGAAATAAGCTCCTTTGAACCGTAAAGTCAGGATCCCCATGGGAAGAGAAATCACCGCCGTTAAAAATGACGCCAGAGGTAGCGCCAACCAGAATGATAGCCCGAACCTTGTGGCCAGGATCGTGGAAGCGTAAGCTCCGATGCCCATGAATGCCGCTTGGGCAAGATTCAGCTCCCCGATGTTGAGAATGGCGTTCAGGCTGGCGGCAAAAATGATGTAGATTCCAATCAGGCAAAGTATATGAAAGACATACGGTTCACGTGTAAATAACGGCATCAAACAGAGAACCAGGGTAATCAAGGAAATTGCCATTGCTTTAAATCGTGTTTTTTCACGCATGGCCTAATAGTCCTTTTGGTTTGAGGATCAGGATCATTATTATGATGCTAAAGGTCAAAACCATTACCGTGGGCACACTGAAAAACAAACAGCCGAAACTTTCTATGAACCCCAGAACCAGTCCACCCAGCATGGCCCCGGGAACACTGCCCATGCCTCCCAGGATCACTACCAGAAAAGCCTTGAGAATCACCTCTCCGCCCATGGTAGGGCTTACTCCGAATATTGGGGCCACCAAGGCCCCGGAAATTGCCGCCAGCCCGCATCCAAGACCGAAAGTCATTGCCGTTACGCGATCAACAGGGACTCCCTGCAAGGCGGCCGCTTCCTTGTCCTGAGCTACTGCCCGAATTGTCATCCCTGTTTTGGTTTTGAGAAGAAAAATGTTCAGCAGAACCACGAGCCCGATTCCTAACAGTATAGTTGCCAGCCTTTCTACCGTGATGACAATTCCGGCGGTCCTTATAATGCCCCTGAATGCGGATGGAACATTCTTATCCAGATCCCCAAACGCTATGACTGCGAGCATCTGAAAAACCCAGGCCAACCCAACCGCCGCTATCAGGGATGTCAGTTCGAGTTTCGGTCTCGTTGTAAGCGGCCTGAAAATGAATTTCTCAAGGAATGCGCCCAACACACCGACCAGGAAGGCGGACAGCGCCAGAGTCAAAAAGAAATTTAGATGAAAATGACCAAACAGGTAGTAGGCGGAATAACCGCCGAGCATGTACATCTCACCATGGGTGAAGTTGACGATCCCCAGAATTCCGAAAATGAGAGTAAGTCCCAGGGCAATCAGGGCATAGTTTGTCCCCAACATTAGTCCATTGAGGCCGCCTTGAGCTAAAAGAGACCATTCCATGACTCACCTCACATCTTTTCGTGAAATCGCAATAGTCACCTTTTTGAATATTGGTGTCTTCTCCCAAACGTTGATGGCTCACGCCCGGCTGGTAAACTAGATACGGCCTAGTATTCCGGTAATCCAAGCCCAGGCAGTAGAAGCCATTCGATTTCTTCGACTTTGCCGGATTTGGCCTTTGAGAGCATCATCTGGTGAACAAATTGACGGTCAATACCGTATTTTTGTTTTCCCAGAAGGACTATCGGGCCGAATGACGTATCAAATTTGTGTGTCTTATCGACTTCTTGTGAAACTTTTTCAGTATCGATAGTACCGGCCTTTTCCATGGCTCGGGTGAAGATTTCCAGCATGGCGTAGGATGTCACATGGTGGGGGGAAAGCGGTTCCTTGAATTTTTCGAGGTACCTTTTAGCTAGCGCTCTCGTCTCAGGGGTGCTCTTGGGCCCACTCAAATCCTGTCCATAGGCAAACAGAAGACCTTCCGCCGCTTCATCTCCGCAGAGCTTTACAATCTGTTGCGGGTTTGTTCCGCAAGTCCAGGCCTTCACTCCGTTGTAACCCAGTTCGTAAAGCTGTTTCACTATTACCGAGCCATCCCCGGGAGCGCTAACGGCAACATCGATCAGATCAGGCTTTGAAGCCAGTATCCTGGTCAGGAACGGATACATGTCTTTGGAGCCCCTTTCAAAAAGCTCCTCGGCAACAATTTCCATTCCATTCTTTTTGGCTGCCTCACGTATTGCCGTGGCAGTGTCCCAGCCACTGGTGTCATTTGGATTTATCTGGGCCACCCTCTTCACATTAGGGTAATTCTTGGCTATCCAACCATACATCGCAGGAGCGATCTCATCCTGGGAAACCGTCTGTCTGAATGAATACGGCTTATCCGGCCCAATGATGTCTTTGCCCCACCAAAGACTCGTTGTAACCACTTTTGCAGGCTGGGTTATCGGCAATTCAGCCATACCTGTTGCAGCAATGACGCCCCCAATCAGGTAATGGATCTTGTCCTGGGTAACGAGCTTGGTCGCATTCGCAGCCGCTTCTGAGGGTTGACCCTTGTTGTCGTACGCTATTGTCTTTATTTTGTAGACATCATCCCCAATTTTCAGTCCACCCCTGGCGTTTACGTCTTCAGCAAAGAAGTCGTTCATTCTGGAGAGACCCAACCCCCATCCGGCGGCGGGCCCCGACAAAGGAAGGGTGGTTCCGATGACAAGGGTTTTCTCTGCCGACCATGAGGGTACAACAAAAATAACCGAAGCAACAAAACACAAGAGGGCAAACCTTAAAAGCCGCATGCGAACTTTCTGTCTCATGTCAAACTCCTTTTCCGATGTTAGGCTCTTTCACTTGTTAGAACCGAACCGGCAAGGCCGGAATACGGCGCTACTACTTCTCAGCTATTTCGGACCCTGGTCAATGGCGTCTTGTAGACTGTTCGCCCCAGAGATCCTGGTTCCACGAGGGTAACATTTACTCGAATAGTGAGAAGCTCTCTGACCTTGTTCTCGATTTCATTCTTGAGCTTAATGTGATCCACTTCTGAATCCTGTATTTCAACATCCACTGGAATGGGGTTATCAAATTTGACCTGTCTGGCCGAGTCTTTCACAATTTGAACGTATCCTGTCGATACCGGCTCGAAATGTTGAAGAATTACGTCACGAATGGCTGACGGAAAAACATTCATGGCTTTATAGATGAGCATGTCGTCAACCCGACCGATGCACCTGACGCGAGGAGCTGTCCGTCCACAGGAACAATCCATGCCTTCCACCCGGATAAAATCGTGGGAAGCATATCTGATTATGGGAGTGGCCTGTCGCAAAAGAGTCGTGTAAACAGGTTCACCGCAAACTCCGGGCTCCCAGGGAAGATGCTTTCCCGTATCGGGATCGATCAATTCGACCATCACATGTTTGCGAGCGCAAAAATGCATGCCGGTTTCACTCTCACATTCCGACCACATTCCGGGCATGATGTCCGCAAGCCCCATGATTTCGCGAACTG
The DNA here is from genome assembly GCA_964628605.1 of uncultured Syntrophaceae bacterium. GTDB lineage: Bacteria > Desulfobacterota > Desulfomonilia > Desulfomonilales > Desulfomonilaceae > CAITZA01. The sequence continues at coordinate 2,995 of CAZVOU010000088.1, read as the reverse complement.
TATCCGCCCCCCAGAGTTCCTTGATTTTCCGCCGAATGGAGTCTTCTGATAATCCCGGTTCCCCACCTCCCAGAATTTTCTTCAACCCAAGCTCCCTGGCAGGGAAGCCAAGGAATTCCTCACAATTTTCGGCAAGATAAATGTCGAATGAGGTCGTTCCAAGTAATGCCGTGCAACTCAGGTTTCTCAATGTTTCAAAGAGCCTGAGCGTTGTCATTCCTCCGGCCCAAACAACCATTGCGCCCACGTTCCTCAGACCCTCAAAATATGGCTCTCCTCCGGCAAAAATAGGAGTGCCGACCACATGAGCCACAATGTCCTCTTTCCTGATTCCCGCCGTGTAAGTGAAGTTGGCCAGAGCATCCCTCCACGACTCCATATCCGCCGTGGTGACGCCGTAGTAGACGGGCCGGCCTGTTGTTCCAGATGTCGAGATAACCTGGACTATGTCTTGCGTCAAAGCCGTTTGAATCGTCCCAAGTGGAAAACTTCTGCTGGACAAGATTTGCGCGTTTCGAACGTGGTCTTTTGTCATGACCGGCAGTTCGGTGAGAGCTTCAAAGGATTTTACGTCCTGAACATTTCTTAAATGGTCCTTGTAGAAATCGGAGTTGCCTTTGACATATCCAATCAGTTCGTTCAGTTTTTCCAGCCAGTAGTGATTGGTCTGACTCCACGGCATGGTGTCAAACGTCTTGTCCCAGTAATCTCCCATGGCGCTAGCTCCTCGCGTTTATGTGTAAAAAATCAATCAGGTTATTTTGGAAATGACAGTTTTTTAAATTCTTCTATAAAGTCCGTAACCATTAGCTCAAGAGAGTAACCAGGCTTCCAGCCCCATTCAGATTCGGCAAGGTCACCTTTGATATACCTGGGAATGCTTTCAAGTATTTTCATCGCCGGTGGAGTCGGACTGAACGAAATCTGAGCCCGAGGATAATGTTTCCTGACTTCATCAACCAGCTCGCATGCCTTTGGAGCAGGCATAATCTGACCTACTCCGTAAATTCTTGCCTTCACCTGCTCCTCAGGGGCCTCGGCCAACATTTCAAGACTGCGCACAGCATCCTTTATGTAAATCATGGGCATGATGGTGTCTGCCGGAACCCAGGCTTCAAACGGTTTGCCCATTATGGCGGCTTCTATGAGCAGTGGATTGTATTGTCCTATACCCTCTGAAACAACACCCGGCCCCATGATTTGCGGAAATCTCAACCCCCTGAAATCAAGGCCGAATTTTTTGCAGTAATACATTCCTAATAATTCTGAATACACTTTCGTGACACCATAAATGTTAGTGGGTCTTTGAATTGTCTCTTCCGTGACCACTGTGTCCGCAGTTACACCGTAAGAACCTATGGAACTGGTGAAAATGAGCTTCTTTACATTGAAAAGACGAGACGCCTCCAGGACATTAAAAGTCCCGCCTGCATTAACACTGACACACGACCAGGCGTTGGATTCAGAAGCCACTGTGAGTTTTGCAGCAAGGTGGAAGATGGTATCCACCGAATTATCCTTTATCACATTAAGGACCTCGGGCCAGTTGCTAACGTCCCCTTTGATCTGAATGAGTTGCGGGTGACTCTCTCTATCAAGGACCGGGTTGCGGCAGATATCGAATATCACTACATTTTGTCCTCGGGCAAGGTAACTGCGGGCTAGATAGGAACCGATCAGGCCGGCTCCCCCTGTGATCAGTACCGTCATGACGCACTCCTCCATTACTGAAAACGAGACAATATTCGCTTTTCGAATCTTGGTTTACAGTTAGTAAACTATCTGGTATGTCTGGCCTTAGAGTCGTTTGTAGGAATAAATCACAATCAGTAGCCTGGCTTTGGTATCCCCAACACTTCTCCCTGAATGCGGGATGTCAGCGTCAAAGTATGCGGAATCGCCGGCTTCAAGAATGTAAGATCCGCCTTTGAAAAAAAACTCCATCGTTCCTTCAAGAACGTAGATGAATTCTTCGCCTTGATGACAAAAATCCGTCTCAATATTTACCGGATGGTCAAAACCCACACTAACGATAAAGGGTTCCATATTCTTGCCTTTTTTTTCCAAGGCAAGATTCTGGTAATTATACCCGTAACTCGCTCCTCTACCGTTGGTGTGAACTCTTTCCTGTTTTCTGCTGATGACTAGTTCCTGATTGGGGGAAGGTTGCTCAGTTTTGGGAAATAAATCGGTGACATCGGCGCCAAGGGCCGATGCAATTTTACCAAGTGTGGATATTGGTGGGGGGTTCTCAGAGTTTTCAATTCGTGAAAGATAGCCCTTGGTCAAACCCGTCTTGTCCGCAAGCTCAGACAAGCTTATATTGTTATTTTTTCTAAGGGCTTTCAGCTTTTTCGTAATTATACCCTGATCCATAGCGCAAGTTTACTATTAGTAAACTTCATGTCAAGTTTTTTATGAATTTTTTGTGAGATTCGCCGGTTTTTAAGGAGTGAGGCATTTGGCATTGACCTTAGATGTCAATTGACGGCTTTAATGCAGGAATTCCAGGGATGATATTTTTCTGTCTACGTTACGCATGTTTTTCCTGTATTACTACCTGAATTTTGCTGATATCTTCTTTTGTAAATCTTGGCAAATTCTCATCAGCCAGCCATTTCCGGCATAAATTCAACGTGTTTTTCTATTTCTTTAAGGTTCAAATACCCCTCTCCTCCCTATTTTCTTGATCATCGATTCCAGACGTTTCTTTGATACCAGTTGCATTTCAGGACTAGCCTCGAATGTTACAGTCCCTCCATAGTCTATAGAAAATAGTTCGCTGATTATTGAGGTAAAATCGATGTTTCCGTCACCCACCGGAAGATGAAGGTCGCCATGTGGCATATGACCACCCAGGTTGTCCATGAACTCAGGTAAATTTTTTCGAGGAACTCAATAAACAAAGAAATTATTGATAAACAAGGGTGACGTTTTCAAGATACCATTGCATGCCTGGATAGGCCTCATCCAGAGGCCAGGTTGCAGGAGGGGT
>CAZVOU010000087.1:0-5541 GCA_964628605.1 uncultured Syntrophaceae bacterium | reverse complement strand
ATCTCATCCAGAAACACCTTGATGGCGTCACCACCGTGATCTACATAGAGTTGGGATATTCTGACGAATGAATCATACTGTCTTTGAGCTATTTGCCGGCGCTTGGCAGAATCTGCCTGAAGGACACGGTTGATGAGCCACTCACGGAAATTAGAGTAATCGACACGCCACACCGCTGATTCCTCAGGGTTGTAGACCGATTCTACAGAATGGGCAGTATTTGCTGGATGACCAGGGTTGTTGCAAGAATCCAGACTCTCTGTGACATATTTTATGCGGGAGTATCCCGAGCAGGCTTCATCAGATGACAATCGTTCGACGCCGAAATATCTGTTGTAAAGTCCATCAGAGTTTTCCCCAATTCGTATGTGCTCGAACTGACAAACCCGGGGTGAACTCTGGGCCCTATGCATGCAGGATCCGCATTTTCTCCTTTCCGCCAAAAGTCCACGGGAGCGAAGTGTCTGGGACACCTCGTTATAAAGGCTTCTGTTTACAAACGAGTATAATGCCTGGATGTTGGGTGATCTCAGGGTCGAGTTAAGGAAGCCGGCGTCAGAACCATCGCTTCCATACAAAAATTTCTTGAGATCGACATATTCGTCAGGATACCCGAATTTCTTAAGAATTTTCTCCAAACGATTATAGATGATTTCGAGGGAGAGACAACGACCATATTCGAAGACCGCCCGGATCATCTGCCCAACAAGCAAGCGACATTCAAATGAGGGCTCTTCGAGGTTTTCACAGGGAAAGCCCGTAAATTTTTCTCCATTCCCAAGACATACTCCTGAGGTTAATGATTCTTCCCTATTTAGGCGCTGCATCTATTCTTAATTAACCGTTGGTGAACTCGTCGTTTATAGCCAAGTTAAGAGTCGCATGGCCAAACGGTCCAGGCTAGGCCTTGTCAAAATCAATCCTGATCGGTTGTTTCCGAGAAGCCAGGTTCAGGCTGCAACTAAGGTATGATATAAAATCAGACAAACATTTCCAAACAAAATCTTCCGATGAAAATTTACTGGGGGCAGGCAAGATAAATTTATTTCTCTAAAAATGTCCGTATGGGGAAGTTCTATCAGTCCATAGAAATCAGAGACTCGCTTATGGCGCCTACGAGTAGTCTCTTGCAACCTAATCCGGTTGCTTTATGGCGGTCAGATAACCGGATCTTAGCTAACCAACTTTGAAGGTGTGAAAAAGAGAGGCTAAGGGACATGGGAAGTAAAATAACGATAGAATCCGACAGACCAGTTCCGACTTTTTTGTTCAATTCCGGTGGGCAATGGCTCAATTGTCCCAGTTGGGTTGAGTTTCTCGTCGATCTTGGAGGGGCGCTCGCCTCTGAAGAATTTTCTGGTCAACATCTTACCTTGGCTGTGGCTGCTCCTACCAGGGCCTTTGCTTCAAACCTGATCGCTTTGGGAACGGTTTCAAGACGATCACAAAATCCCGGATTTAAGCCATCTATTCAGGAGCATTTCGACAAAATAAGCGCACTGAAAAAAGGGACTGTTTTGCAATGCATTGAGAAGCTTAAAAAATATCGCTGCGCTTTTCAAGGTGTTGAAATGCTGGATGGATCTGAATTTGTCCGAGTCGAGATGTACATGAGAAATAACAAGACGGCGAGATTAATTCCCAAGAAAAAATGCCAGGACATCATCCTGAGCGAAGTAGAGTCCGAATATCAGAACAAGATTACCCGCAAAAAACCTATTGTTGAAAGACCTGAGTTCACCAGCCATTTCGTGAGCCCTATTTCCACTTTGGACTTTGCTCTCGAGAAAAAAACTGAATGCCGGATCATAGGAATGCAAAATATTCTCAAAGTGGAGGCCAAAGCGGAGGTGTTTGCCGTTCAAAATGAGGATCACCTCCATACCGGGACCTTGAATGACATCTTGAGAATTGAAAGTTTATTACCTCATGATGACCCCTATCGGACCCTAATTCTATCCAGCCGAAACGAAGAGACCTTTGTCGATAATCTTAGTTCTGTCCACCTGACTATCTTCGATGGCTCGAACGCTTATCTGAAATCCGATTCAAGCAGACACATGAGTCCGGTCACGGTAGTTATCCTGGACAAGACAGAACCTAACTTCGAGGCTGCGACGCAGAAAATGTCGGACTCATTCATTCAGAGACGAAGCGGAATGATAAAGCTCGCTCTCAACCACCCAGCGCCACAATCAATAGATATTCTCGGATTCATGGAGGCCCCAAAATGACATTTGTAGAATTGGCGGAAGCCTGTAACGTTTATCAGTGCGCTGAACACCCAATGATAAATCGTCATCGGGTTCAGCATAATGACCTTCATAACTTTGCTATCTCACTGGAAAAATTCACTTACGACTACAGGGAAGAACTCTCTGATGAATTTTGGGCGCCAGTTGCAAGACTGTTCAAGCGTCGTCGTTATCTTTTGCAGGCGGTTCCACTATCATTCAGCGCAATCGCGAGGGCAGACAACAATCTCGTTGACAAGGTTCTGCCGATCATCAAGCGTGTCAAGTCTGTGTTCCCCGATATGGAGGAAGATGTCAGAACCCTACTCGATCTGTTTCAACGCTTGTCAGCGGCCGATGACAATCCGATCGGGAACTTTATCCAGTCCATGTTTCTGGAATCGAACGACTTTTCGAGTCACAGCGCCATACTCATAAGAGATTCCAGATGGGGACAGGCCGTAGAAGACAGCTTCGGCGCTGACAGGCGTTTTCGAAAACTTCACGTGATTTCTCCTGAATATTTGAGAGACGGAGCATGTTATGAGAACCTGTACTGCGTGGGCCCGGCCAAGTGGTTTCAGAACTATGTTTTTTCAGCAGCCAGGTCATCTTCAATTCATCTCTTTTGTTTCAACTGGGTAAAGGACCGCCGCTCCATACCAAATCCATTTCGTGTTGGAACTACTGAGGTCACATCTCCGAAATCTACCAAAAATGTGAAATCGGAATTCATTAGATTGATCGACACTTCAAGATCTGAAGACGAATCGATCGAAGCGGAGGATCTGGTTCCGGACATAAACATTTCGAGGGTTAAAAAAAGAATCAGCGAATCTATGGACTCAGAAGATTTTGCTCAGGAAGTCCAGGCTAAGCTTTTTGTTCTTGAGGGTGACGCTCTCGTCATGCTCGAGGCTGAGTCCTATTCAAAGAATCTCGTGATCGATCCTCTGTACTGGCATGATGATAACGAGGGAGCGGAGGCGACGGTCAGCAAGATATTAACTTCAGAGATAGAGCCGGGAATGTTCGTGTTGATTAGCAGCGGGGGCGGTGGCGATTATATTGAACCGATTGCCGATGATATTCTTGGAGAAAAAGCCTACGTCCTCAGAACCCTTCAAACGGAGTGGAAGACACTCTTAAAAATGAAAGTTAAGGCTCTTGGTGTTGATGCAGCGATTGAGGATCTAAAACGTAATGGTTCGGAAAAAGCCGGTTACATCAATCTCAGAAACTGGATGTCGGATAGGAGCATAAAAACGCGCGATTATTCCGACTTTGAGGCTTTGATGAATTTCATAGACTTGGGAGACCGATGCGAAGAGCTATGGAATGCGGAGAGATGATACATGGAGCGCATCGCAAAGCTCGATTTACAATCAGAAAGGAATTGATCGAGAAAATTTCACAGACTAGCCTGAAGGACATACAGAAATCAGGCAGAGCGGAATTCAAGATTGGCTCTTCAAATGAAGGTTCGATGCTGGTCCTTCGTGTGAAGAAGATTGTAGCTGAACCTTTCACCGTTCCAGAATCGAGCGTAGGAAAGATCCTCGAGGGATCAGAAGATCTGTGGAGGTAGGATCTCCTGAGAAATAGTTTTTCAATTCCAGCCGATGCCAGGCTTAAAGCTAGGAGAATACGATGATCGACCATGTCCAAAACAGAAAAACAATAATTCATGCTCTTAGAGAGGAATTTGTGGGGCCAGCCCCCAGAGGGGAAGAGGTTGACTGTTCACAGCCGATCCAGATTGAGAGCGTGAATGATCTATATAAGTCAAGTCATGCAGACAAAAAGGGTCTGGCGAGGAAATTGTCACTCGGGAAAGCCCCCAGATCAGATACACCGCAGGCGTACTTTTTCCATACGATTTGTCGATGAAAGATGCTGGTTCTGTGCAGATTAACCTCAATCTGAAAGACGAAGAGAATGAACAACCTGAAAACTCATCACCTGAACAAAGTGTGCCTGATCCTCTTACCAAAGATGGTTTGAGAGGCATACAGAATATTGAGAAGGATCTCCTGGAATCCCGAGACAAATCCGATTCTGGGGACCTGGATGTTACGCTTAGTAACACTTATCGTCCCAGCAGTGTGGCGGTAAGTTTTCTAGCCCATGTTGCGAACGGGGCAGTTCTCAACGTTCAATTCTCAGGAGGCCGCTACACACAAAAAGAGGTTACACACGGATCACGCAAGAACATCTGGTGGTTACGAACGCCTGTAGCATGCTCAGCCAAATTTGATCTTGAAGCTGCACAAAGTTCGGGTAGAAGTAAACTCAACCCAAAAGATCAGAACTGCGAAAATCTCGGAAACATTAAAATATCAACAGAGGTTTTTGTGCGCCCTGCGCCTAACGGACAAACTAATTCCCGTCTTATTACGGTGTGTGTAATAAACCGCTCTGAAGTAAAAGGCTTACAAAGGGAACTAAGTGTGTTCCAGTGCGAGTTGGCCGCCAGTGTCATCGATGACGAATCCAGCTTCAACATACTGCCCTACCCTAAACCTTCTATGACGACTCGAGATGAAGAAGAGGAATCTCTGGATTTGCTGTATCGGCATCATGAGACATTTGCTGTCGGCCATGGCTGTTCGGCGGATTGGGGAGAAGTCATTGATTCAAGACGGGTTGAGTGGGTGAAGTCAGAATCGCTCCCTATGACTGAAACCCCTAACATAACGCCTGACCTGACAAAGGTGGGAGGCGAGGCCTTTTCTGTCTCAATGGCGGCCCTGGCAGGGCTTGTAGCCAATAATGACGGTTTTAACGACCTACGTGAATTGACAACGATGTATGAAAACTGGATTGATGAACGGGAAGCTGAGGCTCAAAAAGTAGATGACTTACATAAATCCGCAGCAGAGAATCATGTCGCTCAATGTCGGGCGTTTCTTGGCAGAATGAAGATCGGCCTTGATCATCTAAGTTCTGATCCTCTCAGCATGAGGGCATTCAGACTGGCAAACCGGGCCATCCTTATTCAACAATTACGTTCGAGGAGATCATCCAGAATTCCTGAGTTTGAACCCAGATCAAACAGGCTTGTTTTTAGCGAGTCCATTTCCGGGATAGATGAACTCGCCGAACATTCAGGACGTGGCAGGTGGAGAGCTTTCCAGATTGCGTTCATCCTTGCAGCTGTGAAGTCTATGGCTCATGGTAGGGATGCCGGCAGAGATATAGTAGACCTGATCTGGTTCCCCACCGGCGGTGGAAAGACTGAAGCATATCTGGGAATTGCGGCATTTGCTATATTGATGCGCCGACTAAAAAATCCTCATGACTCCGG
>CAZVOU010000086.1:0-5608 GCA_964628605.1 uncultured Syntrophaceae bacterium | reverse complement strand
ATCCAGGACTGTTATTCCTGCGTTGGCGCACTCTGCGACAAATGAGGTAATTGACGACAATGCGGCGTTAGACCTAAGCGCCAGGGTGGCGCCACTGCACAGTGAGCAAAAAATCTCTTCAACACTGGAATCAAAACTTGGCGATGAAAATTGCAAAACTCTGTCGTTTTTGTTAATGCCATATAGCTTTATAGCAGAGGAAGTAAACAGCGCTAACGCTTCGTGTTCAATTATCACACCCTTAGGGTTCCCAGTCGAGCCGGAAGTATATATAAGATAAGCTGACTGGCTTGTGGCCGGTTTTTCAGGTATGTCCTCACTCGAAAACCCGCTCATCTGGTTCCAATCTCGGTCTATGCAGATTACCTCAGGATGTGTCGGCAGATTTGACTCAAGAATTGTTTGCTCAAGTCGGTCGATATTCGCCTGATCCGTAATAACCACGGGCGCCCGGGTGTCATTTAGAATGTAAGATAAACGACTTTCCGGCCATTTGGCGTCCAACGGGACATAAGCTCCACCAGCCTTGAGAACGCCGAACATGGCAATGATCAGAAAACGGTAGGGCTCAAGCAAAAGAGCAACTTTTGTTTCAGGTTCAACACCCCGTTCCTTCAGAAACCTGGCGAGTTTATTTGTTTCAGCATTGAGTTCCCGATATGTCAGTTCTAGGGGAGCGCCATTGAGGCCGTGAAGATCCAGCAATGCCATCTGTTCAGGAATCACCGTCGCATTGCGTTCAAGAATTTGGGTTACCGTTGAGTCAGGAACATTGACTACCCTGTTTCGACCGCTCCATTCATCCAAAAGCAATCTCTTCTCATTTTCCCCGATTATTTGAATCTGCGATACTTTGCTATCAGGTGTCAGGCTCGCGTTTTTCAATAATACCGTTAAATGCTCCAACATTCTGGATATGGTAGGCTCTTCAAATAAGTCCGTGCTGTATTCAGTGACTATTTCAAGTCCATAATTTGATTCCTGAACCCACATTTGAATGTCGAAATTGGATCTGGATATTTTTAGGTCAACCGGCAGACATGTCAGGCCTGGTAAGACCAAACCCTGAACAGGGGCAGTCTGCATGACCATCATGATTTGAAATATCGGTGTTCTGGCCAAACTTCTTTCAAGTTTAATTTCATCCAACAGCTTCTCAAATGGAACCTCACTGTTAGCGAAAGCCCCAAGTACGTTTTCTCGGACTCTGACCAATAGATTTTCAAATTTGGGGTCGTCTTCCAACAGGGTCCTGATTGCGAGCGTGTTTGTAAAACACCCCACAACATCCCGGAATTCTTCCCTGTTACGATTATCCACATAGACTCCGACGCAAAGGTCTTCCTGATTGGTATAGCGGAATAACAGAGACTTCAGGCCGGCAAGCAAGACCATGTAAAGTGATGCGTTATTCCTGTCTCCCAAGGCTCGAAGTTCAGAAGCCAGGTCAGCTTCCAGTGTGATGGTGTGACTTGAACCTCGGTATCTCTGGAATGCAGGTCTGGGAAAGTCAGTAGGTAATTCAATAGGTTCCGGGATGTCTGAAAACAATTGTTTCCAATAAGAAACCTGGGCCTGGCATTCCTCAGAGGCCATCCATCGTTCTTCAGCCAGAGAGTATTCTCCGAAACCGGATTTCAGAGGCTCCAATGAAGTCGAAAGTCCTGATACAATGCCTGAATATATCCCGGCCAGTTCGCCGATAATTATGTTTAGAGAACAAGTATCCGCAATCAGACGATGGATTGTCAGGATCAGTATGCTTTCCCGTTCACTCAGCTCAATTAGAAGCCATCTGAACAAGGGACCACGTTTGAGGTGGAAGCCTTTTTCTGTTTCATCGACGTAGATTTTCCGGGCTTCAATTTCGCTTTCATTCTTGGGAAGATCAACCAGGGATATCCGGTTTATTTCAAAACTCTTGAACTCATTAATGACCTGAACGGGATCAGATTCTCTTTTTTCAAATGTGGTCCTCAAACTTGGATGACGTTGAGCGATTATGTTGATGCTTTGATTCAAAGCCAAAGCGTCGAGAGATCCCATTAACCGGAAAGCCAAAGACATGTTGTAAGCTGGTGTGTTGGGCTCAAGCTGATCTAGATACCATAGCCTCAACTGGTAATAAGTGAGTGGATGTTCCGGTCTTTCGAGGCTGTTCACTTCAATCCCCACATTTTGCATGTTATTTGATTGATCAGATGTATCAATGATCGAGTTTCATCTTTTGGGGCTCACCTTTATTTTTAGGTGATCTTCACGAATCAGTCAGATTGCCTTGGTAAAAATGTCTGAAGTTGCTTGCGAACAGTCCAAAGTTCAGTCTCCAATCGTTTTTGCTGGGTAATGTCCACGAGTACGCACAAATACCTGTAAACTCTTCCAAGTCCGTCACGATCAGCTATAGCGGACAACAGAGTCTCCATGCCGGAGCCATTACTTCTCTTTATCTCAAGTGGTGCGCTGGAGAGGAACGTCGTGTTTCGTAATTGAGGAAATGATACTTCTTCAAAATGACGCCTCGAGTGATCAGAGAGAAATTCTGAGAAATTCTTCCCTACAACTTCCTCGCGACTGTATCCAAGCGTTTTCAGCCAGTGATCACTTACATTGAGTATGACCCCATCCGGATTTATTGCGTGAAGCATTCCTGGGGTATAATTGTATAGATTTTGATGCTTTTCCTTACTCTCAAGCAAGGCCTGCTCGGCTACCTGACGTTTCAGGATGTCCTTGCTCGCCTTGCGGTATATAATGAACACACAGACCCCTACAAACAAGGTCAATGAAATCAACGGATAATTTGATATGGCAGAAAATGGTTCGTTGATTTCTTTATAAATATAATCGAGATTGTTTAAATAGACTAATTGCCAACCCTCGAGGCTGGATATCGGGATAATGTAACCAAGGTACCGAATACCTGCCCTGTCAACAAAAATGTTACTATTTTTTTTCTGCAAGCCGGACCATGCGAAAGGTCCCTTTCCGTACTGTCCGCTTTCAACCAAGTCTGCTTCCTGCTTGGCTGAAAGTTTCTCAAAAGTAGTAAATCTCCATCCTGGCCGGTTGGATGCGAACACTATTCCAGAAGGGGCCACTACCAGGATGATTTCCTCTCCTGCTTCATGAATCTGTTTTCGGAAATTCTCAACAGTTGTCCTGATGACCGCCACTCCGATTACTGACTCCCCGGAGTCGTTCATCACCGGGAAACTGTTGAATATGGCCCTTTGTTCCAGTTGCTTTACATATCCCAGATAAATCCCCGATTCTCCTTTAATAGCGCTCTGAAAGTATGGAACGGAGAAAAAACTTTCCCCTACCAAATGGTCGCTACCGGTTCTGTTACTCGAGGCGATAATTGTTCCCGTCATATCCATCAGGAAACAAATGCTCCCATCCATGGATTTGTCAAAATGGTCCAGAACTGCGTTAACTTTTTCGAGATTAGAATCAGTAGGCTCAATAATGAACCTTCTCAATTCTTTTAGACCCGCCAGTATCCGGACCGGTTTAACCTGTTCAGCGACGAAGGTGGATATTTGGCCGTTGATTTCCTGAAGAGTAGACACTGCGTCTTTCACAGCCTCTGCCCGAACTGATTTCCTCAAAGCAGTGTACTGAAAATAAACGTTGACTGCTGAAGTCATCAGCGCTAAAGCCGCCAGTACGATTACTATCAGTCTGAAATTCATTGAGTCATCTTTCTTTGTAAGATTGAAAAGTCCGATTGCGCTCGATAACGATCAGTTTAATAGGATGTGGACAAAAAATAAACAAAAAAACATTATCTTAACATTGTGGTAAGCTATTGATAAAGCGAGACGCTTTGACTCGTTGACGTTGCGGGTTGTCCGCAACATTCTAGCCTCGGGGTGCATTTCTGAACATTATGTCTGACGGTGCGACAAGCTTGTGACACACGTTCTCACAATAACATAAAATTTGCCGGACGGCATGAGGTGGCGTCAAATTGTGATGGAGACTATTGATATAAAACTTTGCGGGTTGGATGTTCATATCTGGCGTGTATTTTTGCCTGCATTTGAGTCCCAGAAAGTTTGGCTGGAGAAACTCCTCTCACCGGAACAGGTTGAGCGTGGCAAAAGAATAATTAGATTTCCAGAAAAACTTAACTACACAATCAGGTCAGCCATAATTAGACTGCTGATTGGAAAGTATCTGGATATTAGCCCGTTAACGGTAGAGTTTGTGGCGTCCCGGCTTGGGAAGCCCGCCATTTGCGCCACTGGAATCGAATTAGGTCTGGAATTTAATGTTTCTCATTCAGAGGATTGGCTGTTCCTAGCCTTTTGCCGTGATAATCCCATCGGTGTTGATGTGGAATGCGTGAAACACGATTTTCCGGTAATGGAAATATCACAAAGATTTTTCACTTCCAGTGAAGCCTCCCTGGTTGCCAATGTTAATGAAAAATGTCGCACGGAAATGTTTTTCAGGATCTGGGTTAGAAAAGAAGCCTATCTCAAAGCTCTTGGAAAAGGATTGTATCTGGACCTCAAGAGTTTCGAAACGCCCATTGCCCCCCAGGTGGACTGTGTAGAAGGTAATGATAACAGTGGCTGCACGTGCGTGGGGACACTTGACGGGCGATGGTATTTTTATGACATTTCCACGATTTCAGGATATTGCGCCTGCCTGGTTACCGATTTTAAGCCCTCCGCATTCAATTTGTTTGATTTGAACTCGCCTGAATCTCTTAAATCATTCCAACTCTCGGAATAGGTCTCTAATTGGGCGTGTTTCTCATTACCGTAGACAAATTTTTTATACATAATTGTCATAATAGAATGAAAAAGCCTGATTTAACTCTCCATTTAGCCTATCACATACCTCATAAACGACTTGACCCTTTTTGATGTTTTGTAATATAATAAGAAGTAAATCAATATAATGTATTGAAAACCTATTTTTTGTATTAGCCAGAGCTTTGTAAAGCAAATTGGCTATAATCATTAAGGTATTGGTGTTACTTATATAAAATAGCCATTGTCATGCTGGACATCAATGGCTGTGTCCATTTTTGAATGCGGTCTGTGTAAGTAATGCTGATGTCTGAAATGGATAACTCGTATATGTATTTGAAATATAGACTAGTTTAGTGTTGGTTTTTGAGTGGATCAAGGGATCCGGATTTCCACGAGGGTGGTATGGATTCTTTAACATCTTGAATTATATACGCAGTTTTTGGCCGTACAGCCATGGTCCGAAAATGTAACTTCAGGTGGTGGAATTCGGTTGGCATTTTTGCCGTAGTTTTGGCGCATGAAGCTAATGGCGATCGTAAATCATCTGAGGGAGCGGGATTTTTTTGAAGGACCGGCGTATGGAGTGTAATTTGGGTTTGAGTTTGTCAAAAAGCCTGCCGGCTATTCTCATCTCTTCCCTGGCTCTCACAGTCTTGTCTGCCTGTTCTTCATCTTTTGGCAAACCCCTGCTTGATTATCTGTCACCCTTCAAGAACAAGGCTCAGTCCCAAACTGCCACCAGTGTTGCGCCACCGCCATTTGTTCCGCCGGGAATCGGCCCTCCTCCGGGTGGAAAGCTTGAGGTCAGTCTATCGGAAGCCATATTTACGGGTCTC
>CAZVOU010000085.1:0-6732 GCA_964628605.1 uncultured Syntrophaceae bacterium | reverse complement strand
AACAATGTCTTTTCGGTAGGTGTTGACTGCTGCAGACTTCGCCGCCAAAACGGCGCTATCGTAATTGGCCTTATAAGTAAACAGGAATATCCCTGCCATTGTGGCGGTCCACGTTATCGAGATGAGTAAGAATATGCTCTTAATTCTTTTTCTGGCCCTGGACTGGCTGAGATTAACGTCCGGCATTATGTTTTTCTCCGCTGGGATACGGTTAATGAATTGTATTGGCGCTACGGGCAGTATCTACAAGGGCTTACTTAAAGACCGGGGATGGCAAAAATCAATGTCCCTGCAAGTCACGCATTTTACCGGATCATGAGAGAGTCAAACAAGGAATAAAACACTGAATTCGAAACCGGGTCCGGGAATTATGATGCCTCAGTTGGAATTGCCCGGGCCGAGGAACTGCAGATCGATTTGCCCCGTAAGCGCAAGAAGCGGGACCCTGTCGAGTTTTGCATCCCATAGACCGGTGATGAGATTGGTCGCTCCAGGTCCCGCAATGGTGAGACAGGCCGCAGGAATCACTACCAGTTCTGCGTAAGCTGAAGCAGCGAAGGAGACGGAGCCTTCATGGGGAATTCCGATAAATGTTAGATCCCCCGTTTCGGAGCGGCGGCGGATGGCGTCAGCCAAACCCAGATTTGAGTGCCCCACCATACCAAATACATGCCGGACTCCCCAATTGACCATGGCGCTTATCATCAAGTCAGAAACTGTTCTGCAGTTTTTTCCGGTTTCCTGACTCATATTTCAGGATTTTGCGTATGCCCCGAAACTGGTCAAACAGCCAGCGCCGCTTACAGCTCGGATATGACTGAATTTGACTCTCCCTTGATTTAGAACTCCTTTTACCGCAAATTTTCACAGACAATGTGTCAGATTAGATCCAAGTTTTCACAAATTATGGAATGAAAGTAGTCAGTTGCGTTTGAGAGAAAGGCCGAAACCTTTCAATCCTGATCCAGAATTTGCCTGACTTTCTCAAGCAAATCTTTCTTTTTCGCAGGTTTGTGAATGTGCCCACAGGAACCTTCTCCAACAAGCTTTTCGGGATCTGTGCCCTGAGCCAAACCTGAACATGTCAGTATCCTGGCCTTGGGGTTTAATTCAAGCATCCGCTTCACACACTCGACACCATCCATCTTTGGCATGACGATGTCTAGAATGGTCAGCATAATGGTGTCATGCTTCGCATTGTATATCTCCAATGCCTCAACCCCATCGGATGCGCTGATAACCTGATAACCCACAGACCTCAGTATATCTTCCTCTACGCTTCTAACAAACTCCTCGTCGTCTACAACCAGAATGGTTTCACTACCACCAACCGGCTTGTTTTTGACCAGGGTCTTGACCGGGATTTCGGGCGAGTCAATGACCGGCAAGTAAACATTAAATGTTGTTCCGCGTTCTGGCATACTATCACATGTAATGAGACCCCCCTGATTGTTTACTATCCAGTGGACCGTGGATAATCCCAAACCAGTGCCGTATCCCAGCGCCTTTGTTGTAAAGAACGGCTCAAAAATGTACGGCAGGACATCCTCAGGGATTCCAGAGCCGTTATCTGATATTTTCAGCAGAACATATTGGCCTGGAGATATGGCAACGTGGCGGGCGCAAAATGTCGAATCGAGTGAAACATTTGTAGTTTCTAGTGTTATTTTCCCTCCCAGAGGCATGGCATCCCTCGCGTTCAGGACAAGGTTCATTATTACCTGTTCAATCTGGATAGGATCAGCTTTGATTGGGTCAATTTCCTTGGTGGGAACTATTTCTATTTCGATGTTCTTATGAATCGTACGATGGAGCAGTTTCTTGATTTGAAGAATTTGTTCGTTAATGTCTAGTTGTCTTGGGTTGGTCTCGGCTTTTCTACTGAAAAGCATCAGCCTTTTCACCAGTTCAGCCCCGTTTAGTGTGGCACGTGTCAATGTGCCAAGTTGCTCTTTTAGATGAAACGGCATTTCATCATCATCCGCCAATTGTTCAGCATGACCAAGCACCACTTGGAGAATGTTGTTAAAATCATGAGCTATACCGCTTGCCAGTGTTCCTACAGCCTCCATTTTCTGGGCTTGGAGAAGTTGTTTCTGAAGATCAAGCTGTTGGGTCACGTCGTGCTTTACCGCAACGAAATTAGTCAGGTTTCCGGATTCATCGTAAACTGGAGATATATTGTTTTGTTCATGATATTCAGTTCCATCCTTTTTTCTATTTACAATTGTCCCAGACCAGACTTTTCCTGATTTAATCTTCTCCACTAACTTTGCAGTTAAATCTTCGCCATGTTTGTCACTTTGGAGAACATCGATCCTTCTGCCTACCAATTCGGAGCTACTGTAACCACTCATCATCTCTTCGGCCGGATTGACATATTCAATTATTCCTTCGGCATCAGTAATAATGATGCCATCTGACACCTGTTCAACAACTTTGACCAGACGTTGTCGTTGCCGTTCATCCCGCTTGCGTTCGGTAATGTCCAGGGCGGTGGCCAGAAGCAACCGGCCACCTGAGGTTTCCAGGAATTCACCGCTAAAGAGCAAATCCATTTCTCTTTTGTTCTTGGTGTGAGTTTTGAGGTCCATGCCCCTGACGCTTCCGTGCGCCTGAAACTCTTCAACCAAACGAACTCGTTCTTCCGGCGCCAGCCAACCTATTTCAAGCGAAGTCTTTCCGACACATTCCTCCCGGGAAAAACCTGATGACTTACAAAAGGCGTCATTGACGTCAATAAGAGTTGCATCATCAGCATTGCTGAGTGTCATTAGGGCTGGGGCGCAATGAAAGACTTTCGAAAACTTTTCTTCACTTCGTCGCAGGTCTTCCTCGAACTGCATGCGATCAGTAATATCACGATTGCTGACTCTTCGACCCAGGCATTTGCCGGATGCGTCAAAAACAGCCTGACAGCGATGTTCAATCCAGCGCTCATCTCCTGAACGGGTTGCAATGCGAAAGTCAATAGTGTGCGGATCGTCACAATCGATCATGTCAAAGTGATCGCCTACAGCGGTCCTGTCCTCAGGATGCATTATATCGAGAAGTAGTTGTGGATTATTTGTAAACTCCTCTACCTTGTACCCTGTGATCCGCTCGCATGACTGCGCCATGTATGGAATGGTTCCATCAGGAGCTATCCAGTACTCCCAGTCATATGTAAAGTCAGCGACTGTACGATACTTGAGTTCTCTGTCACAAAGGTCAGCGGTTTGTTCTTTCACCATATTTTCCAGATCCTTACGATAACGCCGTAATTCAGACTCAGCAGCTTTTCTTTCTGTAATATCCAGATGGGTTCCCGTCATACGAAGAGGCTTACCGGTTTCATCCCATTGCGTTACTTTACCACGATCAAGCACCCAAATCCAATTCCCATCTTTATGCCTCATTCTCGCTTCGCATTCGTAAGCTTGAGTTTCGCCTGCAAAGTGTTTTTGGAGTAATTCATTTGATTTCTGTTGATCATCAGGGTGGGCAAATTTTTGCCAGGTAGTGATATCTATTGGGGCCAACTCATCCAATGTGTAGCCAATGATCTGCGCCCAACGTTCACTAAAAGTCGTTTGGCCTGTCTGAACTCTCCAATCCCATAGCCCAACTCCAGATCCTTCAATTGCAAATCCCAACTGTTCCTGACTTTCTCGAAGCCGCTTCTCTGTGTTCTTGAGCCTCAGCAAGGATTCAAGCCGAGCCAGAAGTTCGCGATTCGATATGGGACGGGCAATGTAGCCATCCGCCCCGATTTCTAATCCCAAAGCCTGACAGTCTTTGTCTGTTCTTATGCTTGAAATCAACACGACATAGGTCTGAGCTGAATTCACATCTGCCTTGATACGCCGGCAGACCTCGTCACCGTTTACATCCGGAAGCATTACATCGAGCAGCGCCAAATCCGGCTTGAGTTCCTTGGCCAAACGTAAAGCGTCCGTGCCAGTCTGCGCCTCAATGGTTTCATAGCCAGCGCCATTCAGAACTCTGCATGTGCTGAGTAACACGGTAGGGTTGTCATCTACTACGAGTACGCTAGTCTTTTCGTTCATCTACGCCGTCCCCAGGATCCTAAATAAATGCCATCCGTGACCAATGTAAATTCTCAATCATCATCGTATGGTGTAAAGTGGCTCTAATTCGCCCACTGTTAATTCTCGAGTGCTTTATTGCTCAAAAAATTTTTTATCGCAATCTTTGCTACGGTTCGATCTTTCAGAAAAGGCGTATGAAGCAATCGGAGTATCCTGGATAATAGCACATAATTTGTCCGGTTTTGGCAGTTTTTATCGCCGAATTTTTCCTGAGCCGGAAATACAATGAGAGTGACAAAGAAAGGTGGCATTATGACGATTTCTGTAATGCGGCCTCATGAAAACTGCCCTGAGTCAGGGACGCCGGGACGCTACTCCGGGACACAAGATTCCAACTAAAACTGTCGCTTTCACCCCAATTGCGTTACAGTGTCTGCATGCGTCGTTGTCATCGATTCAAAATTCGCATGGTCTTTACATAAACGGGTCTTAAACTGCTCCAAACATTCTGAGCGCTGAGACTTCTATAAAATAACAATTTGATAAAATCGTAAAAACCGGCTTGTTATAGTGTCGCGCACATGGATGAAGTGTAAAAAAACACGCGACTTTGGCCCGGATATCCTGGTATGTCCCATCCATGTCTTGATGGGAGGTGACATGCATGCCCAAGAGAGGCTTGAAACTGGATGTCGAGCAATACGATCAGATAATCCAGCAACGTTATCTGGCCAAGAAACGGAAAGATTCCGATGCCAGGATCCGCTTAAGAGCTATCCTGCTGGTTCATGAAGGCAAGACACTTGAACAAGTCGGACATATTGTCGAAGTGGCTCGAAGCACTGTTCAGAGATGGATTCAGAGGTACAGGAGTCTTGGTGTTGCTGGCCTTCTTGTGCGAGGACACTATCAGGGCAAGAAACCGAAATTTACTCTGGATCAGAAAAGGGAACTGGCCATGCTGATTCGGGAGGGACCAGAAAACAGCGGTCTGGATACCGGGGTCTGGACTTCTCCGATCATTGCGGATCTTGTGAAGCGACGTTTCGGGATTGCATACAGTCCATCTCAGATTCGTAGGATTCTGCACGAGTTGGGTTTCTCTCTTCAATATCCCCGACAAGAACTGTCCAAAGCTGATGAGCGATTGCAGGCGACGTGGCTTGAACAGGACTTGCCTGAGATTAAAAAAAAGTCCAGGAGGAGCATGGTATCCTGATGTACATCGACGAAGTGAGTTTCAAGCAAGCAGGTTCTATTTTCCGACATTGGGCGTTAAAAGTTATCGGATCTGTGGTAAAGACTCCTCCAACAAGGAAGTCATTGAAAGTGATCGGAGCGGTAAGGGTCGGCGATAATCCTAAATTTCACTTCCGGTTCGTCAACCGGTTCAATACCAAGAGTTTTCTGAACCAGCTCATCTCCAGGCACAAGAATAAAAAAATACACCTCATCTTGGACAATGCCAAGTACCACAAGGGCTCTGAAGTACAGAAATGGCTCAAGGGTAAGCAGGATCGCATAGAACTCCACTACCTGCCGCCTTACTCACCGAAATTGAATGCGGCCGAATATGTCTGGAAAGAAACCAGAAGAAAAACCACACACAACCGTTTCTTTGAAACCTTGAACGAACTCAAGCAAAGACTGTTTAGGAGATTCAACCGTTTTCAGGGAAACCCAGCTTCTCTGAGAACTGTCCTGGCGTCTTTCGCTTAAGAACCGTTTTTATCGCGCAGCACTTATATATTTGACACGACTCCGAACGTGACGCCAATTGATCTGCTAGGCCCTTTTCCCTCCTTCACCATAAGATGGACCGGACTGAATTTAGATGTACCTGTTGCCACTGTTTTTTTTCTTACTTCGGAAAACCCAGGAGGTGCCGTGACTACTCATAGATTTGAGCGTAATGATTCTGCGTTCACAATGACCGCCGGTTCAGGTACACGTACCGCAACCTTCACTTCACACAATTCAAGCGATAACACTGCGGAAATTGTTCCAAATAGACTACTACTCTTTTTTACTGGTGTTTATAATCCAGTGTTTTCTAGCCTGACGATAACGATAAACTCTTAAACTAAGGATGTTTAGGGGCCAATGTTCCTCCTCTGGCTACCTGCAATATCATTAGATCTCCGAGAAGCCGGGCGATGGCAGTTTGGTAAGATATGAGAAAGAGGCTACGTCTTTTAGTATGACATCCGGAACGGGCTCCTTGACCTCGTGCGGTATATCTTCCCCCGGTTTGCTGACACCGCCTACATTTGTCGTTGTCATTCATTCAAAATTGCTCTGTCTACTGAAGCATTGACAAAATAACAATTTGAGAAAACGGGTGCAATTTCTTGATCACAAATTCATAATAATAAACCGCATCTCCCCAAGGACCCAAAAAGGATCTTTTGACTCCTGTCTCTACTCGGTATTTGGAAGTAGTTCTTGTGACACCCGTTGACACGAATTCCCATTTCTGGCGGGATATAGATGGTTGCACAAGGCCGCCCATCCTGGGTGTCTCATGCGTTAGAGGCAATACAGCGCCGAGGATCTATACCCAACGGTTTAGAAAATAGGCCGCTATCGCGGACGTTCATGCGAATATACAGCCTTTTGGCTTACAAGAGGTTGTTCTTGACGAACTGACGTCAGATCTCAATTTTTCTGTTGCTATGCGGATGAGGAGTATAATAATGTT
>CAZVOU010000084.1:0-3760 GCA_964628605.1 uncultured Syntrophaceae bacterium | reverse complement strand
CATGATCTTATGCTACTATAATTATTTACAAATCCTGAGTATAGGAAATATGACATTCATATCATAATGAAATCGCGTCTTTATATATTAATCAATATATATTTAATGGTCATATAAGATTGAATATTATGGATTATCAGGCCTAATAAAAAGTTAAGACACTCAGATTAACTTGAGTTAATAAAATCATCTTTTTAATGGCTACATAAAGTAGATTATTAGGCTATGGGTGGGAGCGTCATCGCGTAGTCGGTATGTGGCGACAGGCAGATCGAGGTGAAGATACGAGGGGCGGCCCATCGTTGTAGAGGGCACAAGCCTGAAACTGATTCAGGCTTGTAACGGAAAAACCGGATAACGTAAAAGAGCGGCTAAGAACCAACCGGGACGGATTCAGAGGGGGGCTATTACTGAGTAATCACCAGAGCATCGACAGCGACCGGATTACCGTTTCTGATGATGATAGGATTGAGGTCTACTTCCTGGACGTCGTCTCTTTCAACGCCTAATTTCCCGAGGGCCACGATGATGTCGGCCATTGCGTCGAGATTTAGGGGCTGCATACCACGCACGGATCCCAACAGTTTTTTTCCCCTGATGTCATCAAACATTTCGAGGGCTTGAGCTTTAGTTACAGGGGCCATCCTGAAACAGACATCTTCCAGGGCCTCAGTCAGGACGCCGCCCAACCCGAACATCACACATGGTCCGAACTGCGCGTCGCGCGTCAGGCCCGCCATGAGTTCGCGTTTTCCCTTTACCATTTCCTGAACAAGCACTCCATCGCCTTGATCGGCCATTATTGTGGAGATGCGATCAAATTCCGCGCAGGCCTCCTCAGGATTTCGTATATCCAGACTAACCAGGTTCATTTCAGTCTTGTGCGCAAAAACGCTCGAGCAACCCTTCAGGGCTACCGGAAAGCCGATCTTATTGAGGGCGTTTTCCAGTTCATCTTTGGAGGTTGCCAGAATCTCTTTGGAAACAGGAATGCCGTATTGAACCAGAAGATTCTTGGAATCGTATTCGGACAACGCCTTTTTCCTAAAATTTGATGAATTTTTTTCCATTTCCGTGTTATCCTCCTTAAAAATTTATAGCCCGATACGCCTTTTGATGCAACCTGATTGCCTTTTGAACAAAGATTTCTCTTGATTAGTTTGCTTTAAATGTTTAGAGGTAAAACCAAGCAAGTCGAAGGGCTTTTCCGGCGATCCGTGAAACGACTTAAAAACGGGGCAGTCTTCGAATACCACTGGCATATACACGATCAACACATCAAATCTATTGCGCGTAAACGGGGTATATCTATATAAAGGCGCCAGGTTTTTGTTTGATTCAGGATTCTTTGAAATAAACAGTCTGTCTGAATTCCAGGAACAATCCATAAATCAATGAGCGATTTATATCTTGGCAGGTATTGCTTCGGATTTAAAAAGCCATTAAAGATGTTTCCTGCAAAAGTTATCAAAGATTGGCGCACGCATCAGGGCCAAGGAGAAAAAAATGCCTAAAAAACCTCCCCGACGGGACCCTATAATTGTTTATAAAAGAGAGGACAAAGGGCTCAAGCCTTTTCTGCCTAATCCCAGAGGCATGAGGTTTGGACCGACTCCGCCTCGACCCAGAAAGCCCAAGGAAACCAAGACTGTAATGCCGGAGAAGGTCAAATTTCATCTGGCCAATCTCGATGAAATTGACAAGATGGCTTCTCCTGAAAAAGAGATTGCGAAGGCATGCTATTACCTGTGCTTTCTGGTGCATGAAACCAAAACCAGCGCCGAGTTGTTTCCTATCAAGCATAATGTGCTGGAAAAAGTCTTCAAAAGTGGGCACAGCTGCCTGACGGTCAATTATGTCCGCAGGGGAGACAGGGAAGTATACAATCTCTCTCCGGACGCCAAGAAGCTGTGGGAATCGGAAACCGGTTCAAACAAGCACCATCTTCGAATGTACCTAACACCCAAGTGTAAAGTGGAATTCGAGGAAGGCTATTTTGATTTATACCATTTCCACATTGTCCTGGAGCCTTTCCGTTTCTCATTTTATCTTCCGATCCACCAGGCTCAGTGGATTGACAAGAGGAGAATATCCAAGAGGCGCTTCCACTATCCCCAGACGGTGGAATATGGATTGATTTCGGGTAAAATGGTTACCACGTCCAGAAAAGCCACAATGACGCCCATTGAAGAAATGAAAGTCGAATTTCAGAAGCTTCAGGACATTGAAATAATAAAGAAGAAATAAATATTCCGGATTCATGCGGCCAACCGTGTTCCCCGCAAGGAACAGGCTCGGGGTAACAGACCGGTCGAGACGTGGTCGGATAAAGGCCTGGATATGGGCCGTTTTTAGGCTCTCCCAGGGTATTTTCTCATACCGCTATAGGAACGAACGGACTCTCACCTTCTACCGCTAAAATATACGGCATCTGAGTGTCTTTTTTTATCGACCAGGGAAGGATGGTCGAGACCCTGAAGCGCGCTGCAGGGTCTCTGAGGGGGATTTAGGATGGAGATATTAATACTGACACAGATGACGCTCCAAAGTTCCATGCCGGACCACCGAAAAATATATAAAACATAACTTTTATTATTAGATGTTATAGTTTGTTTTTATGAGCCTTATCTTAACAACTATACATCAGCGCATTGACTACGCCAACCTTCCTGTTTATTCTCTATTGGTTTATAGTCGAGGCTGCTTTTGATCCACACCACTTCAGGCGGTATGACCTTAACCTATGAATTGCTCGGAATCTGTCAAGGATGTTTGGACTGTTAGGCGTATTTTGGGATGGACTACCGTCTACCTGGAGTCTAAGGGATGCGAAACCCCCAGGCTGGACGCCGAAGTGTTGCTGAGCCGGTGCCTGAACATGACGCGCGTTGATCTTTATCTCAATTTTGAGAGACCTCTGTCGAATTCAGAACGGGACTCGTATCGTGGCCTTGTATCGAGGCGCGCTCAAAGAGAGCCTGTGTCATTGATCATCGGGAAAAAGGAATTCTGGTCTATACCTTTTTTTGTGGCTCCCGGTGTTCTCATTCCCCGACCGGATACTGAAACGCTGGTGGAAACGGTTCTGAGTGAACTTCAAGAATTTCATAACCCTCGCATACTGGAATTGGGGGTGGGCAGCGGCGCAGTCTCCATCGCCATCCTGAAAGAAAAACCGTCATTGGGAATTGTCGGGGTGGACATAAACGAATTGGCCATCGAGTTGTCGCTAAAAAACGCTTCGGCCAACAATTGTTCGGATAGGCTTACACTGTTGATGGCCGACCTCATGGGCGCTTTCAGGACGGGGCCTGTTTTTGAAATAATATTTTCCAATCCGCCGTACATTCCAACGGAGTCCATAGCCGGACTGACTCCTGAAATATACAGATTTGAACCGCTCACCGCACTGGATGGCGGGGCGGACGGCCTGGACTGCATTCGTAAAATCGTACATGAAGCTCCAGATTACCTGACGCCCGGGGGACGCCTCATTCTCGAAATCGGTGACGACCAATCGGAAGCCGTCCTGTCTATCGTGGAGGCTGAAGGCCGGTATGTGGACGCAACCTTGCACCGCGACCTTACCGGAAACGTCAGAGTTGTTAAGGCATGTCTCCGATGAAGATTGTAGTCGCCGGTTATGGTAAATTCGGTAGACTGGCGGTGTCTCGCCTCTTAGAGGTTCCCAACATCGAGGAAATCCTCGTATTGGACCCCGCCTGCCCCGACTATCCGGACCCAGGGCATGGCAACGTTC
>CAZVOU010000083.1:0-3428 GCA_964628605.1 uncultured Syntrophaceae bacterium | reverse complement strand
ATCGCTACCGGACATTGCGGTAAACACTTTTCCGGCGAATGGAGTGAGCCCGTCCTCGAGGCTCTCAATCACAGGTCTAAGGTCGTCTATCAAGAGTATGTTGAGTTTTAGTTCCTTAATCCTTTCGGGGTTATAGAATGGGCCTATATCATTCATCTGAGCCCTGGGTATGCTCACTGTGACCTCGGTTCCACTCGATTGGTCACTCTTTACCCTGATTTCTCCATGATGACGCCGGACAATCCCATAACTACTGGACAGTCCCATGCCCATTCCCGTAAATCCTTTGGTAGTCCAGAAGGGTTGGAATATTTTGGGAATATCTTCCTTGTCTATACCTTGCCCGCAGTCCTTGACCTGTAGGTAGGCGTTCGACTCATCGAGAAAGGTCTTAACCGTCAATGGCCCACCTTCCGGCATGGACTCAACCGCGTTTTTTATGATGTGCAATGCCAGTTCGACCATCTCATTTTCGTTACCCATTATGTAGCAGGTGTCATCGAAGTCGCTCTCCAGAGAAATGATCAGACCGGTTTTTTCGGGAATGGACCGCCACCATGGCTTGCCAAGTTCTATGGCTTTCCTCACAGCGCTGGAAAAGTTTACCAGCCGAATATTTCGCTCCTCGGACTCGGATTCGGTTTTGCAAAAGCTCTGAAGACGTTTGACAGTTTCAGCGCCGTGCCGTGAACTCCTTACTATCTGCTCGAGGTTCTTTCCAACATTCATGTAATCGGTGTAAGAGGCTATTTTCATTTGGGCAAGCTGGCAGTTCCCGAGCACGACCTGGAGCAGATTGTTGAAATTGTGGGCCACCCCGGAGGCCAGTTCACCGATGGCCTTGAGTCTCTCGCTCTCCATTATCCTGCGTTCGGACGCCTTCTGTTCAGTCAGGTCGGTTATGGAAAACACATCGCCTTTTGAGCGGTCAGATGGATCCACACGCTTTCCAGTGACAAGACACGGGACCTTGTGCCCCAGTTTGTGCGTGAGTTCATATTCAAAGTTAGCGCAACCGTTTGTCTTTAGTTTGCTTGAAGCCAATGCGATGAACTGTTCGTAATCGGCGCTCTCCGGGAATATTTTCAGCGCTTCGACCCCCTGAATATCTTTGAAAGACCAACCCAGAATGTCAACAAAACCCTGATTCAGCCATGTAAACTTCCTGTCTCTAATCAGGACTATGCCATGAATCGTAGAGCCCAGGATAGCCAGCAGCAAATCCATTGAATGTTTCAGCCGCTCGTGCTCCTCGGACAGAGCCTCGGCCTTGTCCTGAACATCTTCAAGACCGAAAAGGTACGCCTGTAAACGACGGCGTTCCTCTTCCTCCGCTGTTTTGTCATAAGTTGTCATCAGACATTTTCCCAACCCTCAGATATACGCTGTGGCTCATCCTGGAATGAGCAGAGCATCCATCCGACTTAAATTTTTGATGAATTTTTTCCTTGCGATTTTTGTTCTGGAAGATCGTTGCGTAATGGTTCCAAACGATGAGTCTGCAGGAAAGGCCTGAAAACACCCTCTTACTTAAATGGCCGCCTATCTCGCCCACTTGATGAGTAAAAATAACAAATAAACATGAATAATGTTACTTATGGTCTAGCGAATAGATTAACGCGTGTCAACATGAATTTTTTGAAACCACTCTGCCGAAAATTACTATGCCCTACGTTGACAGTTTAAAGGCATAACACATTGATGGCGCTCGAACTGACGCTCACACCTGTGACATCCTGTGGCAATCTAAAAAATAAAAAGAACTTGACCTCCGGAGTATTTTTAACGCTTAATGCCGCAGGGACAATGCTCGTTTAAAAACACCAGGCAGCGAGGTTCATTCTAATGAATAAAACTGTGCCGAGTATCGCGCCCGTTCCCGAACAGGATTCCCAGCAAAACCAGGCCAGGTTGATGTCAAACCAGATGGGCGTCTACTACAGCAACTGCGCTATGGTTGCCATGAGCCCCAGAGACATCTCACTCTATTTCGGGCGCTATGTTCCCACGAGGGACAACAAGGGCTCACAGCAACTCACAGAACTCTATGAACGCCAGATTTACATGACGCTGGAACAGGCGCAGGACCTTGTAAAGATGCTCAACCAGACAATCGACATGTTTGTCAGCAAAGGCGCGCCCAAACCCGGCAAGAAAATTCCCTGACACCGTTTTTTCATTCAGCTTGATAAACTGTCTGGCATGAATCAAGCCGGAAAAAGTTTTTTTGATTTCAGCTGTCAAAACTCTTGACTTCACAAACCACCGTGTTAATACTTCATTTATCGTAGAAGTATTCTACGGGTAAGCCAATTTCCCCACACCTAGAAGCTCCGGGACATAAAGCCCAGTGGTATGGATGCATTCTAAGCGTGGCGCCGGTTGGAAGAACTTGGGTTCTTCCTTGCGCGTAGCCGTTTAGGTTGTGTTTAACCAGGGCATCATCAGTCCGGGGCGTCCCAAACATTCACGAGCATTCAATACACCCCCTTTATGATGATTCCCCTAACTGGAGTTTAATAGTTCCTTCGCAGGAACCTCCATATACCTGACGAATCAACAATTCGGGGGTCATCATGAAAAAGAGATGGTTCGGAATCAAGGCAAAGACTTACTCCAGCAAAGTCACTCTGGAGCAACTCGAAGAAAGAATAGTCCTCGACGCGTCGGTTCCTGCGACTTCCGTGGACAACCCGGATAATCCTGAGAATCAACAGGTCGAGCAACAGGCCCAGCAACACGCAGACACCCCCGACGCCCAGAACGCGCCGACACAGGCAGCCGCCGACGCCGCAACTTCCAGCGACCCCCTCGGTGACCTATACTCCGCTGAATCCGCTCAGGTCCTCATGTCCAACGATCTGGCAAATGTCGAGTCAGTCTCCACTGAGGCCCTGCGCGCCGTGGTAGTCTCCTCCGACATAAAGGATGGAGCCGACCTCGTGGCCGCCGTTAATGACAATGTCATTACCATCAACTATGACGCCGCAAACTCAAATACCGAGACAATCCTCTCAGCAATTGAAACGGCGCTCGCTGGCAGGACAGTAGACAGCATCGGATTCATAACACATGATGACGGCCAGGGAGCCTTCAGCCTCACACAGGATGTATCTGTGAGTTTCGACACCGTCACATCCGACCCCTCCCTTCAGCAGTTCTGGTCCGCAGTTGGGGCGTTCGTCCAGCCTGACGGCCGTATCGACATCATGGCCTGCGACGTCGCCGCCACCGCCGAAGGCGTGGATCTCGTGGCCCAGCTCGAATCACTAACAGGCAGGAATGTCGCCGCATCCGTTGATGATACCGGTAACGACCTTTTCGGCGGAAACTGGGAACTTGAAACCGACAACGTTTCCCTGGTTCCAACATATTTCGATCCGTATGCAGTGCAGTTTTTTGATGGGGTGCTGGCCGATCCATCAGCT
>CAZVOU010000082.1:0-3137 GCA_964628605.1 uncultured Syntrophaceae bacterium | reverse complement strand
ATGAAATCAATCGAATCGCAGAATTACGACCAATATTCTAAGGATTTCTCCGAAAAAATGAAGTCTGCCCAGAAACCGGACGATTTCATGGCGTTATGCAAGAAAATGGACTCATCCTTAGGCAAATTGGATTCAATTGATTTTATAGGATATTTTATTCATGGAAATGACACGATAGCCCTGTTCAAGGCAAAATACTCCAAGACCTCGGATGATGTATTAGTCCGATTGGTGCTTGACCTCAGCGCTACGAAACAGCAGGTAGTTGGTCTGTGGTTCGATTCTCCGAAACTCGGGAAGTGATTTTCTGACGAGTTAATTATTTGAGTATCCCCATCTGTCGCTCAAGCTCGGCCATGTAAATAGTGTGGTTTGCCAGCGCAGTAAAGTAATTTGATCTTGACGTGTCCAGGTTTGTGATGGCGTCCATGACGTGGAGATACGAGGTCAGTTGCTGGTTGTACATTTCCTTGGTTCTCTTGTACTGTTCCTGACGCCATTTTATCTCTGCCTTAAACTGCTCTATATCGACTTCGCTCTGCTTGACCTGCAGGTAAGCTGACTGGACCTGATGCATTATTTGCTGGACCAGGTATTCGCGGTTCACAAAAGACTGTGCGTGAGCGTTTCTCTGCTGGCGTACGGTCTCTCGACTGCGGAACAGGTCGAAGGCCCACGTCAGGGTTCCCTGGATCGTCCATTCGTTGGTGCCCTCTGGGTCCAGCACGTTCCAGTCATCGTTAAAGCGCTGTCCCTGCAATTGCAGATTTATGGCGGGAACCAGGGAGGCCTGAGCTATTCTCACCTGGGCTTTGGCCTGATCAATGGATATGTTGGCCTTTCTGATCTCCGAGCGATTAGACACCGCTATCATGTAAATTTCGGGGCAGGTATATGGAGAAGGCTCGTAAGTGATTTGTTCATCGAGCTTGAGACATGTGCTCTGGGGAAAGGCCAACAGGAAGTTTAATTGAGCCTGCGCCGTTTCCAGGTCGGTTATTACCTTGCTCTTTTTGGCTTTGACTCGCGCCAGGCTGGCTTCAGCCGCAGCCACATCCACCCTTAGAGCCTCCCCGTGTTTCAACAGCGCCCTGGCCCTAGCCCTAAAGGCCGTCAGTTCCCTGATGGACTCTTCCGTAACATCCAGAAGTCTTTTGCCTAAGAGGATTTGATAGAAAGACTGTATGACGGATTTGGTGAGATCCCTGCGCATCGTTTCCATATCGACCCCGGAAGCCACGGCGTCCATGACGGCGTACTTGTAAGTGTTCCCAAGGCGGCCAGCGTCGTAAATTGGCTGCGTGATGGTCGCAGTCAGTGTCATCATCTTGTAGGGATCTATCCGGTAAGGGTATAGCGGCTGTAGAGTCGGATTGTTGGTCTGGCCACGATATGACCATCGGCTGGGGTGAACTCCGGTGAGAATTCCTGCGTTGGAAGCCTGACGGTATCTGTTGATCTCGGAATCGTACGTAATATTCAACTGGGGCAGCAAATCAGAAAATGACGCCCACTTAATGTTCTCCTTTTGAGCCATTGTCAGGGCCTGGCTGCGCAGACTGAAATTTCTGACTATAGCCAACTGCACGGCTTCTCTAACCGATAGTTTTGCGTTGGAGTGGTTTTCCACATCGATTGACGGTATGGCAGACGTCATCGTTGCAAGGGGTGTAGACAACAGTCCCCCAACGGCAGATGAGACGGACATCGTCAATAATGACAAAGCCAGAATGTATCGAAACCCGCAAAACTTCATCAGGTTATCCTGAAAAGAGCATCTTGGAAAATCCTCAGACACTTAATACACATAAAACCATTAAATGTCAATATATTATAGCAATTAGTTAAAGCATTTTTGGTGACATTGAAGCGCCGCTCACACGGCCTGCCGCCGGGGGTCTCATGACCCAATTAGTCTTTAGTTGTGGGAAGGGAATGTGAAGATGCCGCCTAGCGTGATGAGGATGTCACATTTTGTGGGTTTGTCATCCGGGGGGTTAAACGATCTGACGTTTGGCCAGATCGGCAAAGACTCCTCCTTTGGCCATGAGTTCGTCATAATTACCCAACTCCGCCAGTTCTCCTTCTACGACCACGCATATTTTGTGGGCGTTCTTTATGGTGCTGAGCCTGTGGGCAAGGACCAGCCTGGCGGCTTCCAGCTTTTCTATGCTCTGGCTGACCAGTTCCTGACTTTCATTATCCAGGGCGCTGGTGGCTTCATCGAAGAATAATATCCTCGGATGCCTCACAATGGCTCTGGCGATGAGCAGGCGTTGCCTTTGTCCTCCTGAAAGCCCCTCGCCACCCTCTCCGATGACGGTGTTCATGCCCATCGGCATGTCATTTATGTCATTTTCCAGTTGTGCCATTCTGGCGGCTTCCCATGCCTCGTTCAATGTGATGGGAGATGAGCCCACTATATTCTCAAAAATGCTTCCGGAGAATAGAATTCCATTCTGAAGCACCACACCGATTTGTCTCCTGACCGCTTTCACATCCAGCTTCGCCAGGTCGCGTCCATCATATAGAATGGCTCCGTTTTCCGGTTGTTCAAACCCAAGCAGTAATCGCAGGAGAGTGGACTTTCCTGTTCCGGACGGACCTACAAGCGCAACAAATTCGCGAGGCATGATCTCGAGAGAGAAATTCTTGATGATTAGTGGCCCTGTGGGGCTATAACGAAATGAGACCTGGCTTATCTCTATGTGCCCGGCCAGTTCCCCGGGGTAGGACGCCGTTTGTTTAACCT
Source organism: uncultured Syntrophaceae bacterium (assembly GCA_964628605.1). Classification (GTDB taxonomy): domain Bacteria; phylum Desulfobacterota; class Desulfomonilia; order Desulfomonilales; family Desulfomonilaceae; genus CAITZA01. Next base: position 385 of record CAZVOU010000082.1, on the reverse strand, counting down.
CCGGCAACGCCTGAAGGATTGGTTTTGTCCTCTCGTATATCGGCTTGACCTGCATCATGGGAAACAGAGCGTTCAGGGTGGAATATGCGCTTCCAAGAAAGCCGGACAATGCGCTGACAAAGGCCATGAACTGGCCGGCGGGAATTGCGTGCAAAGACTTGTCTGAACTGAAGAACGTCCACGTAAATATGACAAATGTTCCGGCCAGTGTCAGTGAACTCACCGAAACACCCAGCACGACTCCCACCATGCCGGACTTGTAGGCAAGCTCCTTCTGCCTTGAGAACATCCTGGCCCAAAGATTGAATATTCTCTTCTCAGCGGCGCTTATCCTCAGTTTGGCCATGCCGTTTATGACCTGCAGATTGAACGCCTGAATCTTGCC
>CAZVOU010000081.1:0-12273 GCA_964628605.1 uncultured Syntrophaceae bacterium | reverse complement strand
ATTCAGTTTCAATCCCCCATGGTCAGCGTCCATGTTCATGGAAGAACTCTCAAATCCGCATTCAGTTTGCCTCACATTCAAGCATTGCCAGGAGATCGCCTCCTTCATTTGCTTCTGGATAATAATTGACGAGGCGCATCTCCTGAATATTGCAGTTAAACCACGGTACCGAAGACTGGGAATCGCAACTCACATGTTGGACAGACTTGATAAAATATGCCGAGCCAAGGGCGTCAGAAGAATTATCCTTGACGTCGCCCGTAGGAATGACTCAGCCAGAGTTTTATATAAAAAATCAGGTTTTAGCTCCATAGGATTTAGAAAACGGTATTATCCCGCTATTGATGATGACGCTGTAGTGATGGAAAAATGGTTAGGAACCAATATCATATGAATACAGATTGTTATGACATGAAAGCCTGTTAAGAAATCTGATCTTTTCGTTTATTTCTTCCCATAATCGACTTCATATATACAAGTTAACTCCTGTCTACAAAAAATAGTAACGCTATGAATATCAGTTAAAATATAAATTTATATCTTAACTATCGCTTTATAAAATAGTTTTTATAAAAATTAAAAATTTGATTGAATTTACAATAAATAAACAATATAAGCTCACCCATCGATGGATATATACCATCAACCTCCTGAGATGCAGGTGTTTATTATGAAGTTGTTTGTCGCCCGGTTTGCTGTTCTGATGATGATTGCCGTCCTGGGGTCTTCCTGTTCCACTCTGACTGCGAGCAGCGCGGTCAAGGCCAGTTTCGATTCTGAGGAGGACAGTTGGCTGGCTAAAAAAATACCAGCGGTCAAATCGCTGTCGAATATGATCCCTCCACCGTCGGAGGCGCGTCTTAAGTGGGACCAATACAATCAGGGGAAACGAAACGAGAATTCGAAAGCCGAGGACTTATAGAAAATAATGACGGCCGGGGCCCTGCAATACACAAAATTGTGTTTCAGGACTCCGGAGTTCAGCAAAGAAACTTTAATAAATTTAAACTGTTCAGATCAGAACCGAAGCTATCAGTAGAAATCCGTTAAGCAGATAAAACAACCGCACCTTTCCACCCTTGTCATGCAATTGAACCCAATCGTTGGTTCCGCAAATTAATTTGTCAATTTTTCCAGCGATCAAAAGAGTAAAAACAGACAAACAGCCCACTGGGGAAATCATTTTGAAGCCTGCCAGAGTGACCATTGAAAGCACAGCGGCAGAGTAGAAAACACGCACGCCCCATATTGCCTTTCCATGACCGAGTCGGACTGCCAGGGTGTATTTTCCTGCAGCCAGGTCGTCCTCAATATCCGATAGCGACTGGTAGAAGAGTATGAATGCGACCATAATGGCTATCGGTATTGACACCAAGAGGTCCCGTTCACTGAATGATCCAGTCAGGGCCGCTGATGTGCCGGCCACCATAACCGGTCCCATATTCAGTCCCACGAACAGTTCACCCAAGCCGTAATATCCGTATCTGACAGGAGGCGCCGTGTAGAAGAGACTGGAAAAAAATGCGAACAACATGACTGGAATCAACAGACTCGAACCTGACACGGAAACGATCCATGTTCCGCAAATCAGAGCTATTCCATAGAAAAGGATCATGGCGTTGCGAATTTGGACCGGTGTAATCTTTCCCTGCTGAATAACCCTGCTGCCTCCAATTGACTTGCCAGAATCGGTTCCGGCGTAATGGTCAAAATAGTCGTTAGCCAGATTTGTGCATAAATGGACCAGGAATGAGGCCAGAACCACGACCAGCCATCTGAAAGGCTGCCATGACCCACGCTCCAATGCCAAAGCAAGGCCCAATGTCATAGGAATGAGCGTTGCGACAAAAAACGGAGCGCGACTTGCCTGAACCCACGCCTTCAGGGTGTCATTCTTCATGGGATCTGACCTTCGTGAACATAGGTCAGACCGAATGTCAGCGGAAACGTTTTAACCGAATGAAGACCCGCCTGCTGGAAGAGTCCTGTGAGCTGGGCTGGACTCAAAAAATCCTGTATCGAATCAGGTAAGTATCTGTACGCCTTCGGGTTTCCTGAAATCACGCCCCCGAGTATCGGTATCATTTTGTTGAGATACCACGTAAAAAAGCGTCGCAGTTTGAGATTTTCCGGAAAAGTCATCTCCAGGACAATCAGCTTACCTCCGGGTTTTATGACCCGGGCTATCTCCTTGATGGCCGCCAGTCTGTCAGGAATGTTCCTCAGCCCAAAAGCTATTGTGGCGCTGTCAAACTCATTGTCAGCAAAAGGCAACCTCGTAGCGTCACCCGCCACGTAGTTTATTCTCGTGTTCAGGCCCTTCTCTGTTGTCTTTGCTTCGGCGATCCTCATCATCTTTTCTACGAAATCGGCCCCTATAACCTCCACTTGGGGTCGCTGTGACGCGATCTCTATGGCGAGGTCTCCTGTTCCGGTTGCAACATCCAGAACTTTTTTAACTTCAATGGGCAGCCTGTTCACAGCGAACTTTCGCCAGTAGACGTCCCGTCTTGCTGACATTATCCTGTTGAGTAGGTCATAGTGAGGAGTAATGGTGTTAAAAATGTTTTTGACGGCTGATATCCGCTCGTCAGGACTCCATGCGTTTAGTGGCTTGTTTTTTATAACTGGTTCCATCTGCAGTAAACTCTCTCAAGAATATCGAATGTTTCGTAAAGGATCACTCCCATAAGGGCCATCATGATAATTCCTGCATAGATTTGCGGAATGTCGGCGCGTCCCCATGCGTCCAGGATGTAGAATCCTATTCCGTAACGCGCTCCAATCGATTCCACGAAAAACAACACAGCCACGACAGTCCCGGTGGCTATCCTTAGAGCCGTAAAAACAGAAGGCAGGGTTGACGGCCAAATGACGTGAATGAACAGGTCCCAGCGATTGGCGCCGAGACTTTTTAACGAATATTTTGCTGAACGACTCACTGATCGAGCCGAATCCCTGGCAGTTATCAAAAGCTGAAAGAATAGTATCAGGGACAAGAGCATTATTTTGCTCAAGTCACCCATGCCGAACAAAAGAAGCGCCAGGGGCAGAAAGACAATTTTCGGCACAGGATAGGTAAGATAGATCAAGGGCCTGGCAATTCGATCTGCCCGCCGGCTTGAGCCCAGGTACAGCCCCAAAGGTATGGCGGTCACAAATGATATGGCCAGGGCGCAGACAATCCTGAAAGAGGAGGCTTCAACGTGCTTCCAGAACTTCATGGTCTGGGCTTCGTGAAATAGCTTTTCCATGGTCATGACCGGTGTTGCTACAATGTTGGGGCCGGAAATGGACGCGCCAACTTGCCAAAGCGCCAGCAGCGCAAGGATGGCCGGAAGATAGCCTGATTTAGGACTCATGACGCACACTCAAGTTCGGCTCTGACCTCCGAACATCGTTCGTAAAATTCAGCCTTGCCAAAAAAACCGGATTCACAGGCCGATGGATTGTCGATGGTTTTTATTATTCTTCCAGGAACGCCTCCCATCAATATTATTTTCTGTCCCAACCGAACCGCTTCCTGGATGTTATGAGTGACCAGGGTCATGGCAAAACGTCGTTGCCGCCATAGCGTCGTAGTCAGGTCCTGTAAACGTTCCCTGTTCAGAGTATCAAGAGCGGCGAAAGGCTCGTCCAAAAGCAACAGCGTTGGATTGAGCACAAGCGCTCTGGCCAGCGCGACTCTCTGCTTCTGCCCGCCTGATAGTTGCTGCGGATGGACGTCCAGCTTATCCGATATGTCCAGTTCGTTCAGAAGAACCATTATCTCGCTCCAATTGACATGATCCCTTCTGATTCTGAGTCCGAGTTCAATATTGGCTCTAACAGTTTTCCAGGGAAAAAGACCATAATCCTGAAGAACCAGCGCTATTTCCCTGGGCGGGCGCTCCAGCGGGACCGACTTAAACAGTAACTCACCTGTGTCGGGCTTTTCGAGTCCCGCCATCATGAGTAAGAGCGTAGACTTGCCACATCCTGAAGGGCCCAGCAATGCGACTGTCTCGGATTCGGCCAGCGCCACATCCACATGATCCAACGCTCTCACCAAACCCTGGTCAGTGACGTAGCTCTTGGAAACACCACGGGCTCTGATCAGTTCATGGGAGGAATTGGACATCGACAATTTTTTCATAAGGAATTTCTGACTTAAGGATTCCACGCTCATGGAGCCACTTGGAAATATTTTGAACCGACTCAACATCAGGAGCCTGAAGCGGCATGAATACGGGGACACGGAAGGTGTCTTTGAGATGGGCCGGTAACCGGTTTTTCTCTACCATTATCGACCTGACGCTGTCGGGATCGGAAGCGATCAGTTCGTTAGCCTTGTTCACAGCGACGAGGAACCGCTTCACCGCCTCCGGATTTGATTTCGCAAATTTATTTGAAAACACGATAACGGTCTGAGTCTCGCCCAATCCGGAATCATCAGCCAAACTCCCGGCGCCCTTTTCCAGAGCGGCAGTCAAAAGTGGTTCAGGAAGCGCGGCAGCCTCTAGCTGACCGGTGATGAGCATCTGAAATCTCAACCCGATATTCTTGGATTCGATTGTTGCGTATTTTTCTTTAGGCGTGCCGGCCTGCCTCATCAAACGCTCACTGGCATAGTCCACAACTGAATTTGATGAAATTGCGATAGGGACGTTCGCCAGTTCGGCAAGACTACCATAAGTGGAGTTTGGTTTCGTCATGATTGCAAACATCCGTCGGTCAGTTCGAGTATCATAGTTTTTTGCGACTATCGCGATTTCCTGTCCGTTTCCCTTCATGGCCATGGGTGTCACCAGGTCGGCGAAACAGCCATCTATCCCTCCGGAGGCCAACGCTATGTCTTTTTCAGCCGCCGTGTTGAACGAGAGCACATCAACATCAAGACCCTCCTTCTGAAAAAGACCTTTTTCTTCAGCCACAAATATCGGTAACGACTGAATCGCCGGAATGGAACCGAATTTCATTTTCAGGGGCTCAGCCTGCCCGATTTCAACAGACAGAACCAGATAAGGAACCATCAGCATGACTAAAAAGTATATTTTCCTAACCAAAAATCTCATTATTCGGGCTCCTTCGTCCTTTGATCGGTTAGCGGAAAGCCAAGAGCATTTCTAGATACGCATCAGCAGGTCAGGGAAATCTTGACACTCATACCTGAAAAACTGTCCGGCGTGTCATTTCCGAGCATCCAGGCCGTTTCTGATAAAATCCAAGGTTGTTTTTATCCACTCATCCAGAGTCATTGGGTCCCCACGGTAGAGGCCATGCCCCGCGGACAGATGATCCAGGTAATATGACCTCAGGAGGTTTTCCAGAAGAGAATTGAGGATAAATGCCAACTTCTCAATATCCATGTCTTTGCGCAACTCGCCATTTCTCTGAGCTTCCTGGAGCAATTCAAATAGAAAGCCCTCCCCTCTTCTTCTGAGGTCCACAATCCTTTCAAGACCGAACGGCGAATCACCCGATTGAAGTAAATGGAAATAAATCCTGGATAGAGCCGGACGTCTGTCTATAAACTCAAAACCGGACCTGATGAGTCTGGCCAGACGATCAAAAAAACATAGCTCCCGAGTTTCTTCCCTGACAGATCTAAGATAAATCTTCACCTGATCCGAAGCCAGGTCCACCAGCCCATCGAAAAGATTGCGTTTAGTTGAGAAATACTGGAACAGGCTGCCCTTGCTGATGCCGGCCGTCTTAACTATGCTGTTTACAGACGCTTTCTTGTAACCATGCTCGGCAAATTCCTCTGCAGCCGCTGTAAATATTTTCTCCCGCTTTTCAGGACTCAGGCTTTGGAACAGTCTGGATGTGGTGTCTTTGAATGGCATTGGACAAATACTTTTGAGTTGAAAGAATTGAAAGGCCATCATTGACCATCCGGTCATTATATGCCCCCGCCAACCTTTTCGCAAATGATTTTAGCTCGCGGAGCCGTCCTTGATTTTGTACCGGTTTCCTGTTAAAAATTGCCTACAACGATTCAATTAATGTTCTGTTATGACTAATTCTTCTTTTTCTGGAGATTATATGATGCTGCGGCGTTTAATAGTAAAACCGGACCTTCCGGAGGAACTGCAATCATTGAGAATTATTGGGATGAACATGTGGTTCACCTGGAATCCGGAAGTCAGCCGTTTATTTCAGGCATTGGACCCGGAGCTTTGGGAGAGTTGCTCACACAATCCGATCATTCTGCTGGCCAATCTGACTGAAGAGCGTAAAAAGGAAATTCTTGAAGATTCTGCTTTGATAGACCAGATACGAACAGTTGAAAGATCTTTTGACGATTATGTAAGTAGCATAGAGAATTACTCGTTTAACATGGAGCGGCCCATAGACTACCGGATAGCGTATTTCAGCATGGAATTCGGTATCGGGGAATGCCTTCCGATATATTCAGGCGGTCTGGGAGTATTGGCGGGAGATCATCTTAAAAGCGCATCCAACCTCTGTTTTCCACTGATCGGCGTTGGCCTTCTTTATCAAAAGGGCTATTTCAAACAGTACCTCAATATAGATGGATGGCAGCAGGAATCCTATCCTGAGAACGATTTTTATAACATGCCTGTTTTACCGGTCATGGATGGGTCGGGCAAACAGGCGTCGTTTAACATGGAAATTGATGGCGTGACGGCCAAGATACTTATATGGAAAGTACAGGTCGGCAGGATTCCCCTGTATTTGCTGGACTCATCGGATCCATCCAATCCGGATCACGTAAAAAAGATTACCGCAGAGTTATATGGCGGTGACCTTGAGATGCGTATGCAACAGGAGATAGTGCTCGGCACAGGCGGCGCCATGGCTTTGCATCTACTGGGATTGTGGCCGTTTGTCTATCACCTCAACGAAGGGCATGCTGCGTTTGCGGCTCTTGAGCGCATCAGGCAGACTATGGTCACGTACAAAACCCCATTTGACGCGGCACTGGAATCGGTGGCGGCGAGCACGGTCTTTACCACCCACACCCCTGTTCCGGCCGGTATAGATTTGTTTCCACCCGAACTGGTTGAAAAATACTTCAGACGTTATCTGGGGTCCATGGGGTTGAGCGTAAAGGATTTACTGGACTTGGGGCGCTCAAACCCTGATGACAAATCCGAGCCTTTGTCGATGGCGGTTCTGGCTATGCGACTCTCTCGTGGGGTCAATGCCGTGAGTAAACTTCATAGTGAAGTATCCAAGAAAATGTGGCGTTCACTTTGGCCGCATGTGGACGAAGAAGACATTCCGATCGGCTATGTGACCAATGGTGTCCACATCCCTTCTTACATTTCCAAGGAGTTATCCGATCTTTTCGACAGGTACCTTGGTGAAGGTTGGGTTGAAGAACCGGACAATACAAAAATTTGGTCGCGTGTTTACAACATTCCTCATGACCAGATATGGGGGGTGCATGAAACCAGGCGCGAAAGGCTGGTAGGTTTCTGTCGCAGGCGACTCGTAAGACAAATGCGAACCAGTGGAGGCTCAACACTGGACAGAAAACGAGCCCGCGAGTTCTTGAACCCTGAAGCTCTTACCATCGGTTTTGCAAGACGCTTTGCCCCATATAAAAGGGCCTCACTTATTTTGTCGGATCCCGATCGTCTGTTGCGACTGATGTCTGACAAACGTCGGCCTGTCCAGTTCATATTTGCGGGTAAAGCTCATCCGAGGGATCTGCTGGGTAAAGAGATAATTAAGGATGTAGTTCATCTGTCCAGATCAGAGGGCTTCAGACGCAATCTGGTCTTCATCGAGGATTATGATATCAACGTCGCCAGATACCTCATTCAGGGCTGTGACGTGTGGCTTAACAATCCACGACGTTTGAGGGAGGCCTGCGGCACATCTGGTATGAAGGCTGCAGCCAACGGAGTTCTCAATATGAGCATTCTAGATGGCTGGTGGCCCGAGGCCTTTGATGGAACCAACGGTTGGGCAATAGGATCGGAAGAAGATTATCATGACCATGATTATCAGGATCAACTGGAAGCTCAGGAGATTTACGAATTGCTTGAGGAGAAGGTTATCCCTACATTCTTCGATCGTGGCCCTGACGGCTTGCCCCATAAATGGATTGAAATGATGAAGAACAGCATGGCGAAAGTCTCGGGTTTTTTTAACTCCCATCGTATGATCGAGCAGTACATGGAAGAGTATTATGTTCAGGCAGGCTTTGCGCATCAGATACTTGGCGAAAACAGGCAGGCGCGAGCTATTGAACTCAGGGACTGGAAACACCGGATGAAATCCCTGTGGAGAGATGTCAGGGTCCTGGACGTCAGCCTTCCCAAGGGAGACAGGGTTTCATTGGGGGACACCATTGAGGTCAGAGCCGATATAAATCTAGGCCCGATCAGGAATGAAGAGATTGTGGTAGATTTATGCTACGGAGTTGTAGGATCAGGACTGCAATCTGAAAAAATGGTGAGCCGAAATATCACGGCAATGATGACTGACGGGACTGGCCAAGACGGTGTGTGGAGGTTCAAGGCAAATGTGGAATGTGAGGAGACGGGGGTTTACGCATATAAAGTTCGAGTCACGCCATTTCACCCCTATCTGTTTAATCCACTCTCCATGGGCCTTGTGACATGGGGTTGATAACCGGGCGTTCAAACTCTTGAGGCGGGCCAATGACAATTCCAGTCAGAACATTAGGCAAAACAGGTGAAAAAATCACTATTCTCGGACTCGGAGGAGAAGGAATATTAAGAACCTTCGATTTCGAAGATCAGGCCTACCAGTTGGTAAACAGGGCCCTGGATCTGGGCGTCAACTATTTTGAGTCGGCCAGAGCTTATTCCGGTAGCGAGTATTATTATGGGTTGGCTCTGGGTGAAAGACGAAAAGACATCTTCCTGACGAGTAAATCGCATGCCAGAGACCGGGAAGGAGCGTTAACTCATCTGTCGGAAACACTCCAGAACATGAGAACTGATCATCTGGACCTCTGGCAGGTTCATGATGTCCGCACGGAACATGACATAGATTTGATATTCGGTCCCGGGGGCGCTATTGAAGCGTTTATCTGGGCAAAGGAAAGAGGCCTGACCCGATATGTCGGAGTTACGGGCCATCATGACCCCAACATAATAAGAAAATGTATATCTCTTTTTGACTTTGACACCGTCTTGATGCCGGTTAACCCGGCTGAACCCTCATATAACAGTTTCATGGACATCGTCCTGCCTCAAGCCATCGCCAGAGATATGGGTGTGATTGCCATGAAAGTCTACTTTCGTGGACTTGCCCAGAAAATTCCGTGGTTCCGGACAATGGAGCCATTTTACCGTTTTGCCCTTTCCAACCCTGTGTCACTTGCCGTCATAGGATGTGACACAATCAAACATGTTGAAGAAAATGTTCGTATTGCCGAAGACTTTGAGCCAATGGATATTGAACAAAGAAATGATCTCGTTGAATCTGTTCGGCCTTTCGCCAGAAACCTGATGTATTACAAACCTTGAGAATCTTTTTTAATCTGGATCAGGAAATTTGGCCAACACCGTTCAGAATTGTCATCGACCTGGTCAGCCCTTTCCGACAAAACCCCGGAAGCACGAGTGTTAAAGGAGCCTTTCAGTGCCTGCGTTAGATGGAATAAAAATTATTGATTTGAGCCGTTTGTTGCCCGGACCATTTTGCACAACGATACTAGCCGATCACGGGGCTGATGTTACCGTAGTGGAGGGACCACGCTTCAGGGAAAGTGACGTGCTCGGCACGGTTCCAATGACACGGCGCAACAAGAAGCATGTGTCGATTGACCTGTCAAAGGAAGCAGGCAGAGAAATATTCTACAAACTGGTCAAAGGCTCTGACGCCATGATAGAGGGATTTCGGCCGGGAGTCACAAAAAAACTCGGTGTCGATTTTGATACAGTCAGGAAAATTAATCCGGGAATAGTGTATTGCTCGTTGACCGGGTATGGACAGTCCGGAACACTGGCGAACAAGGCCGGTCACGACATGAACTACATGGGCGCTTCAGGGATGCTTGATCTGCTTAGAGACCCTGACGGGCATCCTGTAATGCCGAACTTCCAGATGGCCGATCTCTCAGGCAGCCTGTTTGCGGCAATCGGTATACTTTCAGCTTTGATCTCAAGACAGAAAACAGGCGCTGGGCAATACATTGACACATCAATGACCGACGGACTTATATCTCTATTGGCGGTCCCCCTGTCATTCACTTTCTCAGGGGCCACGTTTCCCGGACGATTATCAAACGACTCACCCAAGTGGTACCCATGTTACAGAATATATAAGACCAAGGATGATCGTCATTTGACGGTAGGCCCTCTGGAACCCCACCTGTGGGCCGGTCTTGTTGAGAAACTGGGACGCCCGGATATGGTCGATAAGCAGTACGATCCGGATACAAGTGACAAAAACGGTGAAGAACTTCAGAAAATCTTTCGGGAAAAGACCCTCAGAGAGTGGACCGACCTGCTGAATGGTCCAAATGACTGCGTAGCCCCCGTTAATTACGTGACCGAACTTCCCGACAATGACCATTTCACGGTCAGGGAAGCGGTCAGGAAGACCTCGGAGGGGTTGTTCGAGCCGGGAATCGTTCCCAAGTTATCCAATACACCCGGCGCTATACGATCTGAGGCTTATAAATTCGGGGAGCATACCCGTGAAGCCCTCTTGTCAGTCGGCTATGCCCCGGAACAGATTGCATCGCTGCATGCTGATGGCGTCATATGGGTCCAACAGGTAAAATGATCTGAGTGGACGCAATGTCATTGGTCTATTGCTTCGGTAAAGGCGCCGTTGAGCACTTTACCATCGCTTGAAATGACCCAGTCAAATATGTCAGACTCATCGACCTCAACTGGACAGCCTTTGTACAGGTCCGTTCTTACTACAGGTGTGTTTTCCAGACGCCCTGATAGAGAACCATCATTCCAGTCCGCCAGGGAAACCCACATCCATTCTCGCTTTCCATCTGCGGACGGAAACCCTACCTTGACTGCGTGAACCTGTCGCTCATCATCGGAATAATCCTCAAAACTCCTTCTGAAATCTTCCAGTCTTTCTCTCGCTTTTCTGTGGGCCGCGATGATTCTGTTTCTGGCGTCATCCACTTTAGGGGTCGGCGCTCCCCAGCGTGCCCTGTTCATGGCCCCTTCCTGAAGGACTGGAATTCTGTCACGAACCCTGGCCCCCGATTCCACGAGTCTTAAAGCGTCAATCAGAGATTCAGGCCGATCTGGATCATCACTACTCACAAATACACTAAGCGAAAAAACACCATCCGGGAAATGTCCCTCGTCATCCGCCGGTCTCAACGTATAATTAGCCGCAATGGCCCCGTCAAATAGCGATAACTCGCCATTCAGGCGCTTGTTTAACACTTTTCTCTCTACCAGAACAGATGCGGCCATCACCAGCAATTCCCTGCCTTGCTTTTTGAAGTTTTCAGGAATGCCTTCCAGTTCGACATCCGGCAAACCGAATTTCAGCATTCCATGTGTGTGCATCCATATACTTCCGTCCTCATCCAGGGCTTCAATGTGCAAGTGATCTTCAAAGATTTCATTGACAGGTTTCTTGGTAAACTCAAGCCATGATTCCATTCCCCACAGAGTGTGTGAGACTGCGTCCTGAACTATACCGTCCGTCAGATTCCTCAGGCCCTCCACAAAGCTTACGATCAATCTGAGACTCTCAACACCCCACGAGGACGTCGGGGTCAGCTCCAGTCTCACAATCATCTGTGAGTTGCTGAATGACTGGAAATCCTCATCGGTGAAGTTCCGTGAGTTTAACCTGATCAACTCTTCCGGGTAGTCAAACAACTCCTCAGCCTCGGACCGTAATATGTATTCAATGTTCAAATCATTGGACGCTATCAATGATTCAAGTAATTTATAGGCTCTTGCTCGCGCCTGCGGGGAGGAGATAGCCTGGCCAAAACTGCGCTTAACGTCATCCCATTTGGGAATTTCAGACTGAGGGCTGTAAATCCAGTATTCAACCTTAGGACTAATTTCTCGAGATGAGTCGGCCTTTCTTTCATCAACGGATGAAAATGTCCCTGTAATTGGTTCATCCTTTTCATGGCCGTCAGCTTCAGAACTAGAAACGGGATTGGAACTGAAAAGGTTTATTGCGCGCTCCGTCAATGATTTCAGACTGTCTTTCCCTGAGTCCCCCAGAAAACGCTTTAAGTTGACCTTCTGCTTTAATTTTGCCCCGAAGTTGGCGCCGGAAGCTTTCGCAAGCTGTCTTTTGAGCTGCTTGGCCGCTGGTGATGTGGTATCGATTATGGGGTAT
>CAZVOU010000080.1:0-6228 GCA_964628605.1 uncultured Syntrophaceae bacterium | reverse complement strand
GAATTGGCTTGTTAGCGCGCTAGCTGTGGGAGCCACCGTTCTGTTATATGACGGTTCCCCGTTCTTTCCTGACGCTGGAGCTATCTTCAAGTTTGCCGAAGAGGAGAAAATGACGATCTTCGGAACTAGCGCCAGGTACATAGCGGGAATCGAAAAGGCTGGCCTCATCCCGCGAGAGCAATTTGACCTCTCTGATTTGAGGCTCATGTGTTCAACGGGCTCACCTTTGTCTGAAGACAGTTTCAAGTATGTGTACAGGGATGTGAAAACGGATATACAGCTAGCATCCATTTCCGGGGGCACAGACATCGTTTCCTGTTTCGCCCTTGGCTGCCCTATTCTGCCCGTATATGAAGGTGAGCTACAATGTCGTGGACTAGGCATGCGTGTCCTGGCTTTCGACGGGTACGGCCATAGCGTCACAAAACGGCAGGGCGAATTGGTCTGTGCGTCTTCCTTCCCCTCCATGCCCATTTATTTCTGGAATGACCCTGATTACAAAAAATACAAGTCCGCTTACTTCTCTGTCTTCCCAAATGTCTGGCATCATGGAGACTATATCGAAATAACGAGCCACGGTGGTGTGAAAATTTACGGACGCTCAGACGCCACTCTTAATCCATCTGGTGTGCGTATAGGAACAGCGGAAATTTACAGACAGGTTGAATCTCTTGAAGAGATTTCTGACAGCATAGTTGTAGGCCAGGACTGGGACAATGACGTGAGAGTTCTACTGTTCGTTAAGACAGCGCCTGGAGTAACACTTGATGAAACTCTCAAAAACAAAATCAAGAAAACCATAAGAGACAACACCACACCGCGTCATGTGCCGGCTTTCATTTTACCTATTGAGGACATACCGGTTACACTCAACGGAAAAAAGGTTGAACTTGCAGTTCGAAACGTAATTGAAGGCAAACCGGTTACCAACAAAGACGCTCTTGCAAATCCAGGCGCCCTGGATCAATTTGCAGACATAACAGAACTGAAATGATGATTTTGACTTTGGGAGCAAACAATGCTCCCGAAGCAATCGAACTAATCAGGTAATCAGGCTGAGGGGCGGACTTCACGGTGAGTCCCGCCCCCTCAGCAGTCAGAATTTTAGTCGATCGCAGGACACTGGGCCCTCGGGAAGTTCTGTCTCCGGATATGACCACTTGAAAACAAAAAAGCCTACTTTACCGTTCAGTAAGTAGGCGATTTTTTTCATGGTGGAGCTGGACGGGATCGAACCGACGACCTCTTGAATGCCATTCAAGCGCTCTCCCAACTGAGCTACAGCCCCGTGATCAGACTCATATACTATTTTTCTGGTATTGCTGTCAATGTTTTTGATCAACCGTCTATATTCAACGTAAAACCTAATATCTCGCCAGGATCTGTAATACGCAGCACATGAATTGGAGGCTCGTTTCTGATCTCTCCCTCCTTGACTCGTCTCATAACATCTTCCAGGTCTTCCACCCGAATGGGCGATTTTGACTTCAACTCCTCCAATTCGTTGACTTTACGCATTGAAAGGAAAACATACAGCATGTCGCCTGCATTCTTAGGATCATAAACGAATCCATTCTTTCCTAATGGTATGGAAACGGGATCATGAGCTATAACCTTGCCTGAATCCCTCATCAGAGGTTCCGGATGCTGATTTCTTTTACTTTTCTTTAATGCGGCGGGAAACAGGATATTCACACCCTTCGCGCTCTTGCGAAAAACATACAGAAAGCCGTTCACATTGCTTTCAAACCTGAGTTTATACTCGTCGCCCTTGCTGAATGAAACGCCCAGGTTTTGAGGATCTCCGAATTCCTTGGAACCCTTGCTTTTTACGGTGATCTTACTACTCACCCCAATGATCGGATTAGGAATCACAACCTTGTCGCCGGAACTGAGCGAAGCGGACGAAGAAAGTTTGTTGAACGCCGCCAGGCCCGGAGCCATTCCAGCGCTGCCCATCATGCTCTCAGTTATCGATTCCAGCGTGTCGCCGTCCTTGACCGTGACAGTGATGGTGTCAGGATCATTCCCGTCTTTTTTCGGGCTCTGAAGCGCTGTCCAAGGAAATGAATTAAAATGGTCACCCTTCAGGCTCAACGGTGGTTTAACTTCCTCAATCGGCGGCAGGGGCGGAGGCTCGTCCTTTTTCTGAAAGTAAGCGCAACCTGAAAGAACCGCTAAAATAAATAGTCCTAACAAAAGCAAGAAGGATCGCTTCATATCATCCTCCCGAGAAGACAAATAAGATTATTTCACTGTCGGGGCGCTGATGGAACTGGAGTTGTCGTCACACCCGACCCCGCTCGATGTTCACTTTTATCCTGAGGAACGTCCTGAAATCCTCGCCATTTATTGATCATTGCGTTTATTTGGTCTTTTGCCTTTTGAGGGGCGTACTCCAGCGCCCTGACAGTAAGGCTTTCAACCGGAACTATTAACGCTGACCCCTTAATCGATGGCCACTCCGGCGCAGTAAGAACCAACAACTGAACCACAGCGGCTACAATCACCAGACCCGTAGACGCTCCCATCAGCGCGCCCATCGCTCTATCCAACCACCCCAGACGCGTTATATCAATCAGAGTGTCCATCATCTTACGAATCAGCACAAAAATAACCTGCACAAACACAAACAGAGCCAGCATGGATATTATCATGGCTATTTGTGGATTCAGTGATGAAACCTTATAAATATAGACTTGCACTTCGGGATAGTATTTCCCCGCCACCACTATTCCAATGACGAGGCCGGAAAGGGCCGTCAAGGACCGGACAAAACCCTTCCAGAGACCTAGAATCAGGGAGATCAAAACTGTAGTCAGTATGAACAGGTCTACCGGATTGTAGGCTTCGATGAATTTCATAGACCCCTCTGGACCTTGCAGGCGCAAATTCGACCAGATAGCGCCAGTTGCGAATCATGTCTATATTGCATACACATTTTTGTCAATGAAAAACAATATGTTTACACCCAAACATAATGTATTTTATAGCATTATAATTAACTAGCTTTCCAGATTTTCAAGCACTCTATCCCTTCTCTAGCGATGATCAAAGGCGTGAAAAAACGAATTCCATGCGCTACTGTGTCACTGCAGATGAATCGGAGCCGGTCTCCATTTCCCGCAATGCCGTAACTTTTTGCTTCAAAACAGCTTTTAACTTCTCGTCAGCAAGATATTTTATAGCAGATTGATAATCTTCTACGGCGTTCTTATACTGTGACTTTGCGACGTAAATAAGGGCCCTGTTTTCATAGAACGCCGGGTTTGATGAATCGAGAGCGATAGCCTTGGAATAATCGCTGATCGCTTTGTCCAACTCACCGGACTCATGAAAGACCAAGCCTCTGTTGTTGAATCCAATAGCATCCTGAGGATTGAGTTCAAGGGCCTTTGCATAATCGGCCAGCGCCTTTTCTGACTGTTTCAGTTTGTACAAGGTGTCGGCTCGTATTCTGTATATCTCACCTCTGTGTGGTTCTCTCTCGAGAGCGGTATTGAAATCATCCAAAGCTTTCTGATACTGACCCATCTTGTATAACGTCAAGCCACGATCCCTGATTATCTGAACATTTTCCGGTTCGAGTCTGGCGGCGTTATTCCACAAATTTAATGCGTTCTTGAAATTTCCCTCACGATAATTTTCGAGTCCCTGCAGGTATAGCTCCTGGGAATACATCTTTCTCAACGAATCAATCTTGCTCTCAACTTCGGACTGATCCTTCTTCTTTCCCTCGATCGAAGAAGCCTTCATATAATAATCAAGGGCCTTCTCGTAGTTTTTCTGACTTTCAAGAATTTCTCCCATGGCAATGTAGGCCTTCTTGTTGTTCTTGTTGAGAGTTACAGCTTCTTTAAGATTGGACAAGGCTCTGTCGTAGTTCTTTTCACGCTGGTAAATTAACCCCAAGGTGGTGTAAATAATGGCGTCCTTTTTCCTCAATTTGGCGCAGGCCTCAAGATCGGCGCGCGCTCCTTCAAGATCGTCATTCCGGAATCTGGCAATTCCCCGATTCACCTGAGCATAATAATAATCCGGTTTCAAGGTCAGAGCCCTGGTATAATCAGCGATGGCCTTGTCATATTGGCCTTTGCGTTTATAGGCTACACCTCGGTTGTTGAGCGCAAGGTGGTCCGTAGGGTCAACCTGAAGAGATTTGGAAAAAAGATCAATGGCATCATCCAGCCTGTCCTGTTGAAGCGCCTCAACACCCATGTTGTAAGGCAGCACACTGTCTTCCTGCGCAAAAGCCGAACTGGGGATAATACTTAAAATAAATAGGATGATAGAACATAACTTGTTCATTAGCTTTATCTTCCTTCCCTTAATTTTAGATATATTCTAATCATGAGCTTAAATTTAATGTTTATAATTAAATAGCTATGCCTTTAACCATCATTCTGTTTAATAACTTTTTTTAGAATTACATATTTAAGTATATAATTCAATATGATATTTATTTTTTATCATAAGCAATTAGTTTTTTTGTTTTACTATTGATTTTTTGGTGTTTTTACTTGACAGATACAAAACACCATGTTAAAGCCCCAGCTCAATCAAGCCTCACAAGAGGCTGAATTCAGATACCTTCACCTTTTATTAATAAACTTAACCAGATTATGAAGGGTCTGACAAAAGGAGGATGAGGTATGGCGCTAAGGTTTGTTGCTGTTCTTTCGATTTTATGTTTTACGTTAATCACAATTTGTCCATCGGTGGGAATAGCGGGCGGTCCTCCTGTAGCCGCTCCGGTATGTGCCCCACCTGTATGTGCGCCCCCGGTTTGTGCTCCACCGTCATGTGGACCAACTGGAGGACCTTTTGCTTTGCTCGGCGGATTACTGGGTGTATGCACAAACATGTGCGGCGCCGTAATCGGACTGCCGTCAGCAGTAATGGGTGGGTTATTAGCTCCACCTCCGCCAAAACGCTGCGCTCCCCCGGTGTGCGCTCCTGTAGTTTGCGCTCCGCCTAGTTGCGCCCCTCCGATGTGCGCTCCTCCGGTGTGTGGCCCTCCTGTATGCGGTCCCCCGGTGTGCATGCCTACAACATGCGCTCCGCCCGTATGCATGCCAGCCCCTATCACCAAGTGCAAACCGTTTCCGGGAGTGTTCAATCAGATCAGACCCACTGTAAGGTATCAGGCTGACCCCAATTTTGTTCCGGCTTCTTATGTTCCGACAGTCGCATATCCCGTTACCGAATCACCGGTAGAGCTTCCAGATCAGTTTTCCGTAGTTCACTACTTTCTTGACGCGCCGTTTAAGCTGGTTTCAGGAACGCTGCAGGGATCTGGAATTTACAACGTCTCGTTTGCAGGGGATTCGAAAGATTTGAAAAGATTGTCAGAGAATCTTTGGTAAATTCTAAAAGTTGCGCCGCTGCAGTGAAGCGCGGCACGACCCTATCTATTGTCAACGTGTAAAGGCCAACACGTCGATAAAAAGATACAAACCCGCTGAAAGCGGCTAGAGGGCGTAACCGTGGTACCGCCTCTCTTCGAAGAATGATGACCACAATTCCTCCTTATCCTTAGGGGACGAAAATCGTCCCCTTTTTTTTATTAATGGCTCATCGCCTCCCTTAAATCTCCTGCGTTTCCTGCCGGCAAAAGCATCCCGTCAGAAGTTTCATAAAGACAACCGGCCAGTCTCGAAATTGGCTTTAGATTTCAGCTCTCCCGGTCTTTTTAATTTTTTGCAGAACTATTTCGGAATCGGAATGTCTCATGAAATAAACCACAATACTTTTGTTCGGGGACATTACATAAATCTCAAACCGTCATGACAACGGAGATGAGCAGATTAATCTTCTGAAGGTAGTAGCCAAATATTGAACGAAAGGAGTAAATCGATGTCGAGTATCATACCTTGGTTCAACAAGACACCTGGGACGGTTTCCGACAGCTCGATCACCCAGTTCAAGAAGGAAGTAGACGCGTTATTCAACAACTTTTTTGGAGGTGGCTGGCCCCCCGCATCACTTGAGCTGCCCAAAGGGTTCGTTCCCGCATTTGACGTTAAAGAAACTGAGGACGAGGTGCTGGTAAGCGCTGAATTGCCTGGCGTTCAAGCCAGTGACATAGAAGTTAATCTTTCTGGCAACACACTGGTGATCAGGGGTGAGAAAAAAGAGGAAAAAGAAGAGAAAAACGAGAACCGACACACTTTCGAAAGGAGTTACGGTAGTTTCACCAGATCACTGACCTTGCCGTGTGATGTCGTG
>CAZVOU010000079.1:0-8157 GCA_964628605.1 uncultured Syntrophaceae bacterium | reverse complement strand
ATTCCAGACTTTTCCTGATGTGATGGTATTCCACATGTCCTTGTAGTAGCCTTCATCATGCATGCCGCTTTTCAATATGTTAGGCCTTGAACCGACGGCCTCATGTTGTGAATAGCCACTGGAACGTTCGAATGCAGGGTTACATATTTAATCACTCCCTGCGTGTCGGTAACCACCACTGAGTCTGCTCCATGCTCAACAACAGCCGCCAGAAGTTTGCTGGACTCTGCCGCTTTATTCAACTCGGTCACATCCGCAGCATAAATGGCCACCCTATCGACCATCCCTTGCCCATCAACCACAGGATACCCGTAAGCGTGAATCTGTCTGTCTTCCCTCGCGTCCTCAAGCTCTTGCGGCTGACCTGTAGTGAAAATCCGTTCAAGCCACTGCCGTCTTTTGTCTTTGGTTTCAGGGGCTAGAAACTCAAAAACAGAACGACCCAGGCAGTATGTTTCCTCGACATTGAACTGCTGAAGAAAGTGCCTGTTCACAGACAGGAGGGTACCCTCACGTTTCACCAGCATCATCACCCCAGGAACTGAGTCCAGGATTGAGCGCAGGTTAGCTTCACTCTCCGACAGACTCATTTCAAAACGTTTCTGATCGGTCACATCCTGCACAGTGCCGACCGACCGCAAGGCCCGGCCGGAATCATCGGAGAAAGTCTGAGCCTTCTCATGCACATATTTGATTCTGCCATCCGGGAATCTCAGTCTGTGCCCTATTTCATAGGGTGTTTTATTCTGGAGCGACGAAATATACGCCCTGTCAACTAAATCCCTATCGTCAGGATGGATCATGTCCAAAAAGGATTCATAGGAAGCCCCGAACTTGTCCGGATCCACTTCAAAGATTCGGAAGATTTCGTCTGACCAGTTCAGCCTGTTTGTCGAAACATCATAATCCCAACTTCCCACATGAGCGATTCTTTGAGCTTCCTGTAATCGCGCTTCCCTTTCCAGCAATTCCAGTTCAATCTGGGCGCATCTTTGGATTTCTTTGGTCAGTTGTTCGTTGACAACATTAAGGGCCGATGTTCGTTCGCTAACCCTCTCCTCCAGTTCATGGTAACTAATTGACATGTCATCTTCGGCTTGGCTCAGCTCTGTGATATCACGGCCCACGCTGAAAATCAGGCCTTCTTCCTTGATTGGCTGACTGTTCCACGATATCGACCGATATGAGCCATTCTTGTGAAGGCTGCGGATTCTGAAGGAATTCATGGCGACACCCAGTTTAAGTTCATCTGCCGCCTGAGCAGCTTTTTTTAGATCGTCCGGGTGGATGAACTCCAGCCACGGCTTTTGCATGGCCTCTTCGAGGGTCCACCCCAGGATTCTGGTAAAGGCGGGGTTGAGTGTCCGGAAGGTTCCTTCAAAACTAAAAATGCACAATATGTCCCGAGAGATATCAAAAAAGCGCATGACATCCTTAATGTTCATATCTGCGCTCGAGGTGTCGTCGGCTGTTCTGGAATGGCCGTCAATTGTTGTATTCATGATGCGTCTCGATAGGCAATTAGGATTACTTAAAATATGTGGCAAATATAGCTGAAGAGTGAACCATCTGACAATGGAGAGCAAGAGGTTTGAGAGAAGATAAAAGTCCCGGGCTCTTTCGACCAGGGACTTTTTGAGTAAATCAGGCTAGTTACATTTTCCCAATCAGTTCGGCTATCTGCTCCGGAGTGTAGCCGATTTCTTTGAGGATTTCTTCAGTATGCTCTCCGAGTTCCGGGGCCGGCCTGGAACACTCAGCCGGGGTTTCGCTGAAATCCCATGGAAAGCCGACCATCTTTGTCATTCCATGTTTGGGATGATCGTATTCTACAAAGTAATTGTTTGCGATGGCCTGTGGATCATTTGAGACTTCCTTAGGGGTCTGAACGGGGGTGCAAATACATTCTGCGTCATTGAGTATCTTGAGCCACTCATCCCTGGTCTTACTTGCGAACGTGGAATCAAAAAGCGCAACCAGTTCAGCCGCTTTTCGGCTTCGAGCCTCTATTGAATCGAACATCGGATCGGTAATGATGTCCTCAAGTCCCAGCGCCGAACACACCTTGGGCCAGTACCTCTCAGGCTGCAGATGCGCCAGAGCAATCCATTGCCCGTCCTGACACCGATAGTGGTTATACATGGCGTTACCGGCCAATGCCCTAACCTCCCTGGGGAACTCTGAGCCCAGTATGGCGGGCGCAGCCATGATCAGCCCCAATGAAGCAATGACGCTACCCATAAGGGAAGTGTCAAGAAGCTGCCCTTTGCCTGTTTTTTCACGCGCATAGAGGGCCGCTGTCACACCCCAGGCGCATGCCAGGGCGCCGACTTCATCACCTATTCCGGGTAATATCTGGGAAGGCGGAGAATCTTTTTCACCAACCGACATCATAAGGCCGGACCTCGCAATGCCTGTGTAATCGAATGACAGTTCATTTGCGTCCGGACCCTTGCGCCCCCAACCGGAGGCCTGGGCATAAATCAAACGGGGATTGCGTTCCATAAGGACTTCAGGGCCTATGCCCATGCGCAACGGAGCGTCTATACTCATGTTGTTCAGGAAAACATCCGCCGTGTCTATCAATTTGAGGAAGACTTCCATTCCCTCGGGCTTCTTGAGATCGAGCATCAGGCTCCTTTTGTTTCTGTTGCAATGCTCAAAGTAATAGTTGCGCCCTGACAAACCGGCCATCGCCCCAATGATTCTCATGAATCCTCGACCCGGATCACCGGTCTTCGGCTCAATTTTTATCACATCCGCCCCAAGATCGCCCAGTCGCATACCAGCGACAGGACCCTGCTGGAACATCGTTATCTCTATTACCCTGATTCCTTCAAGCGGCCCTGGCATATTTTCATCCTTTCGATTCAGATTCTTGTATTCCTGGTGACCCCTCAAAAAATCAGGGGCCGGATTTTAAACAAAAAAAAGGCGGAGTGTTTACTCCGCCTTTTCATGTATCGTTGGCTATTCACACTCAGGGTACGCAGGTATTCCTTCTAAAGCTAAAAAAGTTAAAAAAGAATGTGCGAGTGGTGTGAATCATAAATTCCTCTATAAACGTATATCTACATTGCGAACGGCCCAGTGTCAAGAGTTTTTGTTCTCTGAGACAATCTCCCTCAGGTTTGAAACAGTTGCCGAATCTCGAAGCCGGCGCATCGTCAGAGTAACCTGCCCTTCACAAGATTGAGCTTTAAATGACTCAAGGGGCTTCGTACACCATTGGTGGCTTTTTGGAGCCTGAGCGCTGAACGATGGCGATAGCCAGCAAAATCGCTATGCCGACAAAATCCGTCCACTTTTCCGGATAAACGAGCAGTAGGCCCGCCAAACCCAAGGCGCCCCTTTCCAGCCAGTTGGATTTCCGGTACAGCCATCCTGAGGCCGCCGATGCAAAGGAGAAAACACCCAGAAAGGAGGTCGCTATTACCCACAGAGTATCGATAAATCCGCCGTCGCCCTTAAGAAGCAATGCGTATCCCGATGGGTCGAGTATGAACATGAACGGCACTATAAAAGCCACAGCAGTGTATTTCCAGGCCATCATGGTGGTCTTGTAAGGGTCCCCGCCCGTAAGCGCCGCAGCGGCAAAAGGTGACAAAGCAGTCGGCGGCGACACTTCAGACAACACCGCATAATAAAAAATAAACATGTGAGCGGCAAAATCGGGAACTCCCAATTTGGTAAGAGCGGGAGCGGCAATAACGGCCGCTATGATGTAAGTAGCGGTGATAGGAACAGCCAGGCCGATTATCCACAATAGAATGGCTGTGTATATTGTGGTAAGAAGAAGATTGTGACCGGCGTAGGTGATGATGATGGTGGAGAGCTTCAACCCAAGACCGGTAAGACTTACCACTCCGACTATTATCCCGGCGCAAGCGCATACGGCGGCCACATTGAGCACTGCAAGGGTGCCGCCTTTCAGAGCGTCAAGCAGTTTCGTGGGCGTGAACCACGTCTCTCTTCTGATAAAACAACAGGTTACGCACACGGCTATAGCGAAGAAAACGGCCATTTGCGGAGTGTATCCCGAAACCAGAAACGCTACTATCGTTAGAACAGGGAAGAAAAGGTATCCGTAAGCCAGTGTAAGGCTTTTGAGGCTTTGAGGGTTTTCCGATTCAACCAGGGTCATTCCAAACTTCCTGGAGTCAAATTCGACCATTAGCAGCAGACTCCAGTAATAAAGGGAGGCAGGAATTACAGCCATGCTTATCACATCGAGATAGGTAATCCTGAGAAACTCGGCAATGAGAAACGCCGCAGCGCCCATGACAGGTGGCGTCAAAACTGCGCCCAATCCACCGGCCGCCAGTAACCCACCCGCATTGTCCTTGTCATAACCGGCCTTCTGAAGCATCGGGTATGCCACGGAGCCAACGGTCACAGTGTCTGCCACTCCACTTCCACTTCCGCCGGCAAGGAAAAATGAAGACAACACCACTGTACGACCAGCTCCGGTTGGTTTCCTGCCCATGGCGGTGAAAGCAAAATTCACGTAGAATTCGCCTGCTCCGGATACCCGGAGAAAAGCCCCAAATATTGTAAACATGATGATGAATGTGGATGACACATCTATTGGTATGCCGAATATGCCCTCAAGTGTCATATACATGTGACCAACTATACGTTCCAGATCATAGCCCCGATGAGTCCACGGCGCCGGCAATTGAGGCCCAATGTATGCGTAGACGAGGAAAATCACCACGGTTATGGGCATTATCAGTCCCGTTGTCCTGCGCGTAGCCTCCAGAATCAACAAGATGAGGGTGACTCCAAACACCTGGTCCAAAACATCAGGGGTAACCGCCCTGTATATGAACTCCTCAAAATCGATGAGCATATATCCGATGCAGGCAATGGAAAGCGCTATCAAGGCTATATCTATGACGCTTACATTGGTCTTGTGACGTTTGGACGCAGGAAAATGAAGGAAAATGAGTGTGAGCACTACAGCCACATGTATGCCGCGAAGAATCTGAGTGGTCATAGTCCCTACTGCCACATACATGGCAAATATGGAGTTGGCCACCGCTATCACTGTGATAATAAGGCTCCAGACATAATTGGGATCGCGGGTAATACCCTCCTCCTGCTGGATAACCTCTTCAACTTTTTTCAGCTGCTCGTTCTTGTCCCATCCGTTTTCCTGATTTACCATGCGCTAACCCCAAATCACACAAAACATATATTTAAATAAGCTGACCCTGCTTATTCGTATCTCGATCTTCTCTTCGCTGGACGACCCTGTCCAAAGATTGATTTTGGTATTCCCGATCTTCACGCTATGGTCTCCAGCGCTGGCCACCGGTATGGTGAAAGAATCAAAAACAAGATTCAAGTCGGCCGTATCCTGGCTGTTCAGCCCAAAGTACTCCAGCACCGCCACACTTGGTGTAATTACGGAAACTAACCTTAATCTTCCGTTCTCTATAATGAACCGCTCATCTACGGGAGCCAAATACATGGAGTGTGTGTAGGAGTGAATCAACTCCTCACTGTCACAGACCCGAAGCAATCTGCCGGGGCTGCTTATTTCAAGTACGGTGACCTTTAACAGCAACCCCAGAATCATGACAAGAGAGAATACCGTCGCCAGAACTACGGACGGCTTGAGCCAACGAGAAAGCCATGCGGGAAAGGTCATTCCACTTTTAGGCCCCTTGATTTGTAAAATGCGATGGCCGCTTTATGGAATGGAATGGGTGAACCGACGACGGCGTCCTTAAGATCGAGGTCTTCAGCCTGTTTGTGAACGGCCACCAATTCAGCCTTATGATCGAACATGGCCGCCAGGATTCCCTCAACAAGTTTGTCTTCCATCGCCTCATTAGCAATCAGCAGGTTTCCCACTGCCGCCACGGGAACATCAGCCACCATTCCTGAATAGGCTGTTTTTGGAATGCTTTTCGGGAAATAAACAGGGCCGTGTTTCGAAGTCATTTTGTCTATAGAATCTTTATTTGGGATAAAATCCAGTTTCATGCCGGGTGAAGCGGCCAGGTCCAGCACCGACGCAGTGGGCACGCCGCCGCACCAGAAAAAAGCCTCTATCTTGCCATCCTTTAGGGCTCCAGCCGATTCGGAGGCGCCCAGTCTGTCGCGCTTTACATCCTTGTCAGGGTTGATACCGTTGGCATCAAGAATTCTGAGCGCCATGACCTCGACGCCACTTCCGGGGGCGCCTGTCGATATGGTCTTGCCTTTTAGATCGGCGACGCTCTTTATACCCTTGGACTGAGGCGCAACCACATGCATGACGTTGGAGTACAAGACCGCAATATTTCTGATCGGCAGCTTTTGTTTGAACATGTTGAGTCCGGCGTATGCGTCATAAGCGGTGTCGCCCATGACAATTCCCAAGTCGGCTTTTTTGGCCCCGACCAGCTTGCAATTATCCACAGAGGCTGCAGTAACTTCTGCGGCCGCCTCCACTCCAGGAACATACTTTGTAACCGATGCGGCTATCGCTCCTCCCAATGGAAAGTAAACTCCTCCCATTCCTCCAGTGGCGACAGATATCCTTTTGGTCGTCTGGGCAAAAAGACATGGAGAGGCTCCCAGCACAATCGTTCCCCCGAGAACTGTTGAAACCTTGAGAAAGGTCCGTCTGTCGATTTGACTCCCCTCAATGTTTGGATTGGATTTCAAACTTTTCATTCAGTTCCTCCTGAAAATTTTCTGGAATTGGGTGGCGCAGAAATATTATGCGCAACAACATACATTGTCTCACGATTGTGGGTTTAAACAGGAAACGTTTCCATGATCACGGCTTGAAACACCGTTGTAAAAGTCTACTCTGAAACCAGAATTCCTGATCTTTCATCACTGAGTGAACAGATCACGGGACGGCAGACGCCGACGCGAGTTGATGTTTCGGGTAAAAAACACGCTGCTAGATTCAAGCCTTGCGGCATTTGAGTAAAACCTAAAGTTAAATGCGTCCTGACTATATAAACAAAGGCTGATGAGGTCGAAGGCAGTTTATTATCTGAAAAGATAGCGCACTGACGAGTCTATGTCAACGCATAATTAAGCCATTTCTGGGGATATGCGCTTATAGTCGCCCCGTTTGACTCCGATGTAATCGCTTGACTTTTTGGACTCAAGCAAGTCATATTTTAATGTTAGCGAACAAAAACGGAGATTGTAATGGAAAAGCCTCCCCAAGAATTGGAACAAGTCCGGATGACGTCGGACATAGCTGATTGTCGGAGTAACCGTGGGCCTGACTGGGCTATTCAGGATAATTTGGCCAGTCTCAAGCGAATGCGAGATGAAGCCGCCAGGGGTGGGGGGCAAAAACGAATAGATGATCAGCATGCCAGGGGAAAACTCACCGCCAGAGAAAGAGTGGACCTGTTGCTCGACGAAGGTTCTTTTGAGGAATTTGACGTGCTCAAGGCGGGTCGTGGCGGACATCTTTCGGGAGAAAAGGAACACCTGAGTGACGGCGTCATCACAGGTCACGGGACCATTGACGGCCGTGAAGTCTTTATCTTCAGCCAGGATTTCACGGTAATTGGAGGCTCACTTGGCGAGGCGCATTCTGAAAAGATAAGTAAGGTCATGGACCATGCTGTTCGTGTAGGGGCGCCGTTCATCGGGTTAAATGACTCCGGTGGGGCCAGAATCCAGGAAGGGGTAGACGCTCTGGCGGCATACGGCGAAATATTCAATCGAAATGTAATGGCCAGTGGAGTCATTCCGCAGATTTCATGCATCATGGGGCCATGCGCAGGCGGCGCCGTTTACAGTCCCGCAATGACGGATTTTACATTCATGGTGGACAACTCTTCCTATATGTTTGTGACGGGACCCAATGTGGTCAAGACCGTCATACACCAGGACATTAGTTTTGATGAACTGGGGGGAGCCGGAGTCCATAGCGCAAAAAGCGGAGTAGCCCACTTTGTGCTCCCTAACGACATTTTGTGCCTGAGGGAGGTTCGACGACTTATAAACTATCTCCCGTCGAATAACAATCACGAGCCACCCATCCTGGATCTTCGTGATCCTATCGACCGAAAGGACCCCGTGCTGGATTACCTTGTTCCGGCTAGTCCAAACCAGCCTTATGACATGAAAGTGCTCATAAATTCGGTCCTCGATGGGGCAGAGTTCCTGGAGGTTCACCAAAGGTTTGCC
>CAZVOU010000078.1:0-2092 GCA_964628605.1 uncultured Syntrophaceae bacterium | reverse complement strand
GGCTTTGCTAAAGCCATTATGGACAGAATGTAACGCCCATGAAAACTGGGGTTTGTCCATTGATGGCCAACAAGAAACGCTATCCGGCCTGATTGACAAAGGTGTCAACGCAAAAAATTAGGCTAGCTATAGAATAATGATTACAGTGAGTTGACCACGCTGCCGTCGCGACCGGACGCTCGTTGACTATTAACAACTGTAACCCCTCAGTTAACAGCGTCTCCATGGAGCAAAGGGGATTTGATAGGTCAATAGAGTCTCAGACTGGAGACAGACTTTAGCGCTGATGTTGTATCCGGTATTCTTTAGTTTTGGCAGGATTAGAATAAAACGGGCATTATTTCCGTAGTGGGGTCGCGGGCTACTAGGTTAAGAGTAGAGGATATCTGGCGCTCAACATCCATTCGTCTTTTTTTGAGTGTGCATGCAACCGTTTGAAGTATGCTTCTCGTTTCGGCCCCAGCGTCGCTGACAGAACCGAAGCTGACTTTGCGGGCTATTACTGATGGTCTTAAGTCGCGTTCCGCAAGGTTGTTGTCTGCAGGAATTGCCCTGTTTTCAGACCAATGATAAAGCCTGTTATTGTTCTTACGAAAAATGTCCTGAATCCTACGGATCCCCAGGTGAACCGCCGGGTGATTCATGGATGCTTCTATCTCGTTTCTTGTACGGCAAGCTTGAGAGTAAAATTCCTCATTTGATATGGACTGAAGGCGAAGTTTCATGGCGCAACTGAGCAGAGGTATTACTACAGCAGTAAATGTGGATACTTCAGAGTCATCAGGAAACTCTTTTTCCAGATCTTCCACATCCCTGAGCAGATGGGCATAACAGTATTGAATTGAGCATGGGACCTTGTTGTAACCGTTATACCTGTCAACAATAAGTGTTCCAGGCAGAGGATCCTTTCCAAAGATGGATAGTGGAACCTGGGCTGATCTATTCTTGCCGAATTGAAATATGCTCAACTTGTCGGTGGCAAAGAGCCATACATAACCGTTCTTGCCATTAGTGCGCCAGCCGGTCTCATCAGCATGCTTAACCGGGGCTTGACGGTAATGTTCAACCAGTTTGTGGGGGATATCCACAAACAGCCGGGCCACTCGTTGAAATATTCCAGCGATACTTCCACTTCCTATACCCAATAGATCACAAACCCTCTCCACAGGAATACCATGAACATAATGCATGTTGATGGCCTTGGCTATCAGTCGATTCCCGTAAAGACTCCGGGGTAGTACTCCTGGAGGTTGGGCTGTGAAGCTCTTACGACACTTGGGGCAATATCGCTTATGAAGATTGAAGATGATCCTTTCAGGTTTAACAGATGGAATATCCACTATACTTCTTTGTTCAAACCCTTTTTTTGACAGAGACTCACCACACTCCGGACAGTTTTCTGATTCTGGAAGAACCTCTTCAACGCGATCTTCTTCCCCCTGCTCGTGTCCCTTTCTGCCGTGACCTTCATGACCCGGACGCGCGCCTTTAGGCTTAGCTGATTCGACCTGTTGGTTTTTTTTAAAGGGTTGTTTGGATGAAGGGGTAGATGAACCAAAAAATCCATCTTCAAGCTTGCGCTGCTGTCTACCCAAGGCAGTTCGAAGCGTTTTTACCTCGTCTTCGAGTTCATCTATCCTGCGTTGCTTGTTCAGGCATATAGAGCAGTTGTTTAGAGCCATAGCCATCAACCTCCTCAACCTGGAGGTGAATTACGTGGCTCAAACTATTAATGGATTATTCAACAAATCGCGAGAAAAAAATGTGGCTCCTGTTCAGCCCCGAATAACTGAGGAGTTACGCCGCTACAATTCTTTTCATGGCAAAACTCCTTTCACTGTTGTATAAATTCCTGGCTGTTTATATCACATTCTGCACGAAGGGTCACAGGCGTTAAACGGTTCTTTAGACAATTCAACGTGGTCTGCAACGCCACTTTCCGTGTCTGGTGTCTGTGGACAGTGGGTGTTTTTCGACCAACTTGGAAAAAAATCATGATTGCCCGCTTCGTATAGTTTCGAGCTTGACTGGCCGATAAGCAATTTGCTCAAAATATTCAGCTAATTTGGGACCATTCATGACAAATTAATAC
>CAZVOU010000077.1:0-2845 GCA_964628605.1 uncultured Syntrophaceae bacterium | reverse complement strand
CGAACTGGAGAGAGATGGCTTAGCGTTGCAAACAGCCATGAAATCGCTGGAGGAAAAAACCTCTGCTCTTAAGGAGAGTGAAGAGAGATTCAAACACATAGCCGATAGCAATAGCGAGTTAATCTGGGAAACTGACAGGCTTGGCCTTTTTACTTATTGCAGTTCCGCTCTCCCAAAAATACTGGGTTTTGAGCCTGAAGAGGTAATTGGGCAAAAACATTTTTACGATTTCTTTGCGCCGGAACAAAGGCTGGAGTTAAAGGACAAGGCGTTTGCCGTTTTTGAGAGGAAGCAATCTTTTCAGAATTTTGTCAATGAATGTGTCCGGAAGGATGGCTCAACCGCAATTCTCGAGACCAGCGCTTTTCCGGTAATTGATCACAACGGGACTCTGATGGGTTATCGTGGAACGGACAAGGACATAACGGAGCGTGTGGAAGCTCAGAGGGCCCAGAAGCTCCTGGCCACTGCAGTGGAACAGGCGGCAGAGGCCACAATGATCACAGATGTGAGCGGAGCCATTCAGTATGTGAATCCTGCCTTTCAAAGAACCACCGGATATTCGGAAAGAGAAGTAATAGGCCGAAATCCAAATTTGCTGAGAAGTGGAAAGCATGATGACTTGTTTTATGTCGATCTCTGGGACACGATAAAAGGCGGGCGCGTCTGGACGGGGACACTAATTAACAAAACAAGGGACAATTCATTCATTCACCTTGAAACAACTATCTCACCGGTTTTCGATAGTTTTGGCCAAGTCACAAATTATGTCTCCGTGAACCGGGACGTCACAAAAGAGCAATTGCTCCAGGCTCAGTTGGTCCAGGCACAGAAAATGGAAGCTATCGGTATGCTGTCAGCCGGGATTGCCCATGATTTTAACAATCTCATCCACGCAATGAACGGCTACGCCGAACTGGCTATGGACAACTCACTGGACTCCAGGCAGCGAGAGTCGCATCTGACAAAAATAATAGAAGCGTCTGAAAGAGCCGGTGAAATGGTAAGACAGATACTGTCGTTCAGTCGTAAGTCGGACTTGGGAGACAGGTTTCTGGACGTCTCTCCGATAATTAAGGAATGTTTACGATTTCTGAGAGGAACTATACCGGCCACCATAACCCTCGATATTCGCGTGGATGACAATGTTCCGTCTATTAACGGGAATCCCACCCAAATATACCAGATCCTCATGAACCTCTGCGTCAATGCAGTTTATTCCATAGGTCAGTCCCACGGCGCGATAACCGTAAGTCTTTCGGCCATTGATCTTGACCTCGATTCTTGCCCCAAACTCTCACTGGTAAAACCAGGAAAGTACGTCCGATTGGTGGTTAAAGACACCGGCAATGGGATAGCCACCAAGATTCAGGACAAAATTTTCGAGCCGCATTTTACGACCAAAACCAATGGAGAAGGTTCCGGCTTAGGGCTGCCGACCGTGCTTGGGATAGTGAAAAGTCATGGAGGCGCAGTCCAGGTCGAGAGCCAATCAGGTGAGGGGGCAACTTTTACTGTTTTCTTTCCAGCAGTGGAACAAAAAGCCCCTGAACTTTCTTCATTTGACTATGACCTTGACCTGGGAGTCGGAAAAAAGGTCCTTTGCCTGGATGATGATCTCGAGTTGCTTCCCATTTACGAAGGTTCGCTCAGGAAACTGGGTTTTAACGTTGTGGCAACCCACTCACCTGAGGAAGCGATTGAAATCTTTCGGAGAGATCAAAAAACCTTTGACCTGATCATAACGGACCTCACGATGCCCAAAATGACTGGAGTGGAGTTTGCCATGGAAATCAACTCCATCCGTTCAGACATTCCATTAGTGATATGCACTGGTTACAACAACGTTTACCTGACTCCCGAACTAAAAGGCTGTGGAATCCGGGACATAATTTACAAGCCTCTGTCAAGAAACGCCCTGGCCAAGGCAATTGCCGAGATATTTCACCCCAAGCTCTCCCCGTAGATGATTCATGAAATACACATATCCGGATCAGGTATCAATTGGCTCAAATCTCAATTTGGACTATAATAACAACCAGCTAATTTTTTTGTACTACGGAAACTTAAAATCCAATGGCAATTACAGATTCTGATCTTACAGTTCGAATGACACATTCAGATAAAATTGTGCTGCTGCTGATCGCCACAATAGGGTCGTTAATTTCGATTTTTTTTTATTTTGTGGTGGTGTCCTGGGAGTTCTCTGTTCAGAAAAACAGCTTTGAGCATGCGGCTACAAAAAAGATCAACCTGTTCAGTCAGGAAATTGAACGTTACAAGTCTGTTTTGAAGTCATTGGTAAATTTCCATAACTCCTCCGAGGAAATCACCAGGTCCGAGTTTCATGAATTTGTCCGAGATTCAATAAAAAATGACAATGTTTTCAGAGCCATTGAATGGATGCCCAGGGTTACTGAGTCTCAACGGGAGTCCTTCGTTCAGGCGGCTAAAGACCAAGGTTTCAGCCAATTTGAGATAACACAGAAAGACTCGGACTGCAAACTCGTTAAAAGGAGCCCCGCCAAAGAATATTTCCCCGTTCTTTACGTAGAACCTTTTAAAGGCAATGAATTGATTCTCGGATTCGACCCTTCATCCAATCCAGACAGATTCAGGTCACTTGTCCAGTCTTGGGAAACCGGGAAAATATTCGCTACTGAGCCCTTGAAGCTGGTTCAGGGTAACGACAGGGAGCGAGGTTTCATTATGTTTGCTCCGGCTTACCGCCGCGGCGTAAATTCGGATTCAGTCGAAGCACGAAGAGAAAATCTTCAGGGATTTTTCCTGGCGGTCTTCGATCTCAACGCCTTCATACAAAAGACTTTGCACAACTATGATGATC
>CAZVOU010000076.1:0-3443 GCA_964628605.1 uncultured Syntrophaceae bacterium | reverse complement strand
GTCCGACTACGTTTCAAAGAGGCTCACCATCCAGGTGGAACACGCTGCTTCCGTTTTGGGGCCTGGCCTAGGATCGTTCCACTTTGAGAATCTGGATTTTGCATTACAGATTTTTGGGAAGATGCTGAAGGTGGTTGGCCTTTGGAATCGTGGTTTCTCTAACATCACCGCTCACCGAATTGTCCACAACCCCGTTATAATTCCTGGACTTCCGCCTGCTTTCGAGGATTTTAAAATATTGCATTTGTCGGATTTGCATCTTGACGTCCAAAAAGGGTTCGGCGCCCATCTCGGGCGTCTTGTATCAAGCCAGAAATTTGATGTTTGTCTGATCACCGGTGATTACAGGTACCATACCCACAGTGACTATTACCCAACCTTCAATGAAATAGAAAAGCTCTCACGGGATTTGAAACCGCCGTTTGGAAACTTTGGAATTTTAGGGAACCATGATTTTCTTGAGTTTGTTCCAAAGCTGGAGCGCCACAAAATAAGAATGTTGCTGAACGAATCCTCTGTGATTAAGAAGGACGGGGACGAGATATGGGTTGTGGGATTGGACGACGCTCATTTCTACGGAGTTCATGATTATGAGAAGGCGTTTTCGGATGTGCCCAAAAACTCCGTCAAAATTCTCATGATGCACTCGCCGGAGACTCTTGAACAGGCTTACCGGTATGGAGCCGATCTCATCCTTTGCGGTCACACTCATGCAGGTCAGTTGTGCCTTCCCGGCGGCAAGCCAATCTGGATGAATGCAAACTGCCCCCGATCGTACTGCAAGGGAGCTTGGACATACAAGGGAATACCCGGCTACACATCTGCAGGCGCAGGTAGTTCCGGACTTCCGCTCAGGATGAATTGTCCACCTGAAATTATTATTCACCACCTAACCTCTTCTGTCAGGCATTGATTCCTCAAACGCATCGATCCATTCAATGACGTAAATGTGACACTCTTAAGAAAATAACTTGAAGTTCGCATCAAAATTTTCTAGGCTTGCGCCAAAAATGGGCTGGGCAGGAGAACCGGGTTGTCCTTTTGGAGCACCAAGAAATCGGAATTTGTGACGGGTGGCGGAGATTTTGAAATAATCAACGCTTCCAAAGAATTCCAGAAAGAGATGAACGCTCTCTGGTCCAATATAAGAAAAAATGTTTCAGACAAAGATCTGCCGCAATCAATAATGCTGTGTTCGGCATCTCACG
Organism: uncultured Syntrophaceae bacterium; assembly: GCA_964628605.1. GTDB lineage: Bacteria > Desulfobacterota > Desulfomonilia > Desulfomonilales > Desulfomonilaceae > CAITZA01. Next base: position 2,235 of record CAZVOU010000076.1, on the reverse strand, counting down.
GTGAAGGATGCTCAACCATCACCACAGGTCTGGGAATGTTCGCATCCAGGCACTCCAACAAGAAAGTCGCTATAGTCGATACTCAAATGGAAAGTTTGTATCTGGCTGATTTTTTGTCAGAACATTATCCTGAATTATCACTGGAGGAAGAGGGTAATTTCCAAAACATAGGTTTCAGGGGATATACTCTTACAAACAGAAATCTCTTTTTCATTCAAATTGTCAACCCAGAACACTTTGACAGATCTGAAGAATTCGATTCAAGTTTTGAGACCTTCATGACTTTCTTGAAAAGTAATTACGATTTTATTTTTTTTGACAGCGCTCCGGTTTTATCTTCCCCAATCGCTAATATTCTTGCGGAAAAACTCGATCGTATAGTTTTTGTGGTCAGCGCCGAAAGACTCAATCAGCGCAAACTTGTGAGCGCGATAAACAGCATATCCTGTGAAAAAGAGAAGCTTCTGGGAGTAGTAATGAACAAGAGGCGCAATCTTTTACCGGGATTCCTAAATAAGCTCATAGGATGAAGGCTCCAACTGCGTTATAATCTTTCATCCAGTTTCTCGGCCTTAGATTTTTGAAGGCTGCAAGAATCAGCGCATGTTCATAAACTGTAAAACACTATGTGTGGTTCCGTAAATCCCGGTCACGCATCAAAAAGAGGTCAACAGATGCCTACCATAGATGAAATGTCGGAAGAACTTGGAATCGATAGGGAAGACGTTATAGAGTTCCTGGGGGTCTTTCTGGAATATACCGAAAATGAGGATCTTCCGGGACTCAAAGCAGCGATAGACAACGGTGATGTCCTGGCCGTCAAGAAACGTGCCCATTCCATAAAAGGCGCGGCCTTGAATCTTCAACTGAATGAAATTGCGTCTATGGCCGAGAGAATAGAAAAAAACGCAGGTTCCGACAGTCTCGATGGAGCCGAAGCTATCTATTCGGATATACTTGAACAAATGAATACCGTACGCATGCTGCTGCGATAACACCCTATTTTCTCAAACTTAATAGTCAACCATATCATGACCTTAATTGTCTTGACAGTTTCAGAATCGAAGTGTTATTCTATCGGATGTTCTGGCGGTGTAGCTCAGTAGGTCAGAGCATGCGGCTCATATCCGCAGTGTCCGGGGTTCAAGTCCCTGCACCGCCACCAAAAAGTCCTCCTGCCGTTCCACCCCGATCTTTTTGACTCTTGTTACATATAGTGTTATTAAAATTCTCGAGACATTTGTTGTGTCTTGCTGATGGCGCGGAATTGTCCAACCGTATTTTGGATAGAAAACAATAGCTTACACCGGATTTGAGCGATTTTTTGCGAGGAAATCGTTTAAGCGAAAATTAAGGGTAATCCCAATTGGATTCGTTAAAATCATTTGTGCTGGATGAGACCGTCACGGTGGTTGTTCCTGCTTTCAATGAGGAAAAAACCATTGGATCGGTAGTTCATGGTGTTAATTTGTCTGTTCCCCATGCGACCGTCCTGGTGATCGATGACGGTTCCACGGACGCCACTGCCCGGGAGGCAGAGAGAGCGGGGGCAGTTGTCCTTTCGCATCCTTTAAACAAGGGCAACGGCGCATGTCTGAAGACGGCCCTCAGAGACATCAAGGGGGGACTGGTCGCAGTAATAGACGCGGATGGACAGCATGATCCTGCGGACCTGCCCAAGTTGCTAAACAGGCTGGACGAATATGATCTGGTTGTCGGTTCCAGAACTTTCAGCCGGGAATCCGGCTCCTATCTGAGAAATCTTGGTAATGTCATTCTTAAAGGGCTGGCGTCTTTTTTGGCTGAGCGTGAAATTCCCGACTTAACGTCCGGTTTCAGGGTTTTCAAGCATGAGACTGCCGTCAAGTTCATACACATTTATCCTAATGGTTACTCATTCCCGTCAACCAGCACTCTCAGCTTCATAATGTCAGGATACAATGTTGATTTCATGCCGGTAGACGTTCAGAAACGCAAGGCCGATACCCAGAGTAAACTTAGACCTTTCAGCGATGGATTCAAGTTTTTGATGTTCATCCTGAGGATTATAACCTTGGCCAATCCCAACAAGATATTTTTTCCTACCGGTCTTGTCATGCTTCTGATGGGTATTGTCATCACGGTGCGAAACCTTTTAATGTTTCATCAGTTTAGCAGTGGGGCCGTGCTTTTTCTGGCAGTCGGCATGAACATAATATTTTTTGGACTGATATTAGACCAGTTCGCCTCATTGCG
>CAZVOU010000075.1:0-7455 GCA_964628605.1 uncultured Syntrophaceae bacterium | reverse complement strand
GATGAAAGGAAAACGCACCGACAAGGGAGAAGAATAACCGAAGATAGATGTCGATAACCTGATGACATAAGCGACCATTCCGGAATTGTCAAAGTATGACCAGTCGAGTCGTCTGGACCATGCCCAGTAACTACATTCATCAGGAATCAGGTTGACAAAAGCGCTTGAAAAGACGTGCCATGCAAGTACGACGGCAAGCCCGGCCAACATTAGCGTTTGCGAAAATTCCTCAGGTTTTTGTCCGTTCGTGTCATTCATTGTTTGAGTGTGGCCTCTGATACCGTCGATAACACGGGCTGTATGTCAGGAGACTTTATCGGACGGAGCATAATGTGCCGGGCCTGCATTTTCCCCGCAATGTTTCCTTACGAAGGTCATGCGTTGATTCGATCTGAATCGTCGTGTGAGCCACTTTCAGATTGTCTCTCAGAATTCGGTTCATGTCATCCAATACACGGTTTCGGTCCTGATTGTCATCCGACAGCACCACATGCGCAGACAGGTTGACCTCCGAACCGGCAATGCTCCACACATGAAGGTCATAAACACAGCAGACTCCTGCCACAGAGGCCATAGTTCTTTCAATATGTCCGACGTCATATCCCTTTGGAACTCCCTCCATGAGAATGTGAAGAGATTCCGAAATAAGTCCCCAGGAAGAATACAGGATCAACACTCCGATCAAGATACTCACCAGCGGATCAACCCAGTAGAACTGAGTGAAAATGATGACGATTCCGGCTATTACTGCGCCCAGTGATCCCAGGGCGTCCGACACAACATGCAGGAAGGCTCCCCGAACATTGATGCTGTGAGTCGAACTCCTGTAAAGCAGCGCCGCCATCACGATGTTGATGATCAACCCGAACAGCGCTACCAGAAGCATGCCTTTCCCCTGAACACTGACGGGATCATGAAATCTTCGGAAAGCCTCGTGGAATATTACCCCCACGATTACCCATAAAGCGAGACCGTTGAAAAGCGCTGCCAGTATTTCCGTCCTCTGAAGACCAAATGTATGTCTGTCAGTAGGGCCTCTCCTGCCAATTCGTATGGCCAACATGGACAGACCAAGAGCCATTGAGTCCGAGAGCATGTGTCCTGAATCAGCTAGTAAGGCGAGTGAATCGAACATGAAGCCGCCGACAGCCTCGGCTATCATGTAAATAACTGTCAGGCACAGCGCCAGCCCAAGTCTCTTCTCTCCGGAAGAGCCATCTTTTTTATGGCTATGGTCGTGATATTCCATTCTCGGTTCCGAATCTTTTGCTGGGGTCCTTTTGGATGTTTGCCGGGACTCGACAATTCAAATTCTCAACGTGGAAAATATGTCACAGGGATCATACACACGCTACCATTACCTTGCAAATGATTGAACGCTCTTTGGAACCGGGTGTCCCAGAAAAGATCCAGACTTACTTACTATCATGCTTCAGTCAACATTCAATTATTACACATGAATTAAATATTATTTTATTACTTTCATTTTGTGATCATGATGTGATATTGTGTTATTCATAATTTAATTACCATTTTTATACGGAGTGGGGTGACTGCCATGCGTGGAGATCAGATGTCCCGACAATGGAGGATTATCAAATTGATTGAGACTCACGCCAACGGCATAGGCGCGTCTGAACTTGCTGAAGAAATAGGCGTGCCAATACGTACGTTGTATCGTGACCTCGATGCCATACAACGAGGGGGCTTTCCTGTTTTTGTTGAGAAGAAGGGAAAATTCTCTTACTGGAAGATGGTGGATACTTTCAAGAAACTGCTTCCATTACCCCTCACAGCCACCGAGCTTTTGGCCTTGCACACTAGTCGTGATCTCATGAAGGTGTTCAACGGAACGATTTTTCAGGAGAGTATCGAGACTCTTTTCGGCAAGGTCAGGACTCTACTTCAGCCGGAATCCATAAATTTTGTAGATGGTGTGAGTTCGTCGGTAAAAATTGATTTTGGTCCGACCAGCAGTCTCCTTGGGCTGACAGACACCATTAACCGTCTCAGTGACGCGACCCTCTTCAAAAAGCGGGTCAAGATAGACTACAAGGCCGTTTCAACAGGATCACAGACCCTTCGCAAGGTTGACCCATACCGTGTCTGGGTGATGAACGGCAGTTTCTATCTCATCGGGCACTGTCACAAAAGAAAGGCGCTCAGGACTTTTTCACTTGACCGCATCCACAAACTCAGCATCCTTGAGGAAAACTTTAGGGTCCCCAAAGAGCTTGACATAGACGCATACCTGAAATCTGCGTTCAGAATCATGACTGGCGATCCTCAGAACGTGGTTGTAAGAATTGACCAACGTGCCGCTCATGTGGTAAGTGAGAGAATATGGCATTCCAGCCAGCGGTTGGAAACGCTGCCTGATGGCTCTGTCACGTTATCTATGGAAGTTCCGGTGAATTATGAAATAATTTCCTGGATACTAGGTTTTGGTTCGGCCGCTGAAGTGATGCAACCTATACCGCTACGGGACAGGATATTGAGTGAGCACGAAAAGGCCGCAATGAAATACGAGAGTTTGCCCGGGAAGGCTGACAATTGAATCTGAAGCAACTCGTTTTTTCATTGATTGTGATCTAATTGATTCCTGTTCAAGTGGAACAAAGCTATTCATTTAATTAGTTTTTTATCTCAGAATTTGTTGGTGAAAATGTAGAGCGCAATTCTGTTGAAATAAAAACAGTGTTATTTTTCCATCTGTGATTCTGAGTCTGGAATGGTTATGTGGGCATGATTATTGCCTGTGACTGTAAACGTTCAGAATTTAGTGGTCGGGTGTCGAGAACCAATTAATGGTCGAGGTATTGTAATGACACGGACAAATCATGAAAACGGCGCTAGGATGAATGAACAGAGCGCTTCAGGTGGAGATGCGGTTATATCGGGGTCCGGGCTGTCGGCTGCAGAGTTGGAAGATTTTTTGCAGTCGATATGCTCGGATGTCCGAAACCTTCTTGAAGATTGTTCTGACCCGATGTCGGAAGGTGACGACGGTATTGAGCAAAACAATATAGGAGTTGGGAAAACCATCCTCATTGTGGAAGACCATCCCGATGTCGTCCAAGTCACCAGGTACATGCTCGAATCAGTCGGCTTCACGACGCTGGTCGCCTTTAACGGTCTGGAGGCTCTGGATGTCTACAGGAAAAACGCCAAGGACATTTCACTTGTCCTGCTTGACCTGCTCATGCCGGTCATGTCCGGTAAAGAGTGCCTGAATGAATTGATGAAAATCAATCCGGACGTTCGTGTGCTTGCAATAAGCGGATTTTTCCATAAGGAAGATGTTGACGGACAGTTGGGGAAAAAGATTAAAGGTTTCCTGCCCAAACCGTGTAGCCGGTCCTCCTTGATAGAGGGGACACGCTCAGCGTTGAGTTCATAGTTTGTGAGATGACTTTGGTCCTCCATACATTTCTTGATTCAAACATAGTAAAATGATATTCAGTCGAACTGTTTAACAATTGCCGAACAATGACGAAGGCTTCGGTGTCATGGGTTCTGAGCAGGCCTGCGGGTGTTCTGCGCCGTCTATTTTGGGGATCCACGGTGGCGCAATGTCCGTGACCGCATGTCGCCGTTTGAGACCCTAAATCGATTTCACCTACTGTCAATGTTTTTTATACGGGCAGTGTCGTCGGTGTGTTCAGGGTTTGAATTGATGGAGGATATATGCGTCACGAAGACACGTTTTCAGACCGCCTGCGCGCCTACCTTCCCATAATAAGTTGGGCGCCCAGATATGACCCACAGTGGTTCAGGGCTGATGTCGTCGCCGGCCTCACACTTGCCGCCTTCACAATACCCGAGGCGATAGCCTATGCCGAGTTGGCGGGAATGCCGGCTCAGGCCGGACTATACGCCTGCATAGCGGCCCCCTTGCTCTACATGTTATTTGGAACGTCTCGCCAGTTGGTGGTTGGCCCGACATCCGCCGTGTCAATTTTGCTGGCCTCTGCCCTTGCCGGCCTTACGGTCGAGTCTCCTGAGCAGTATGTTGCGCTGGCTGCACTGGTGGCTGTCATCGTAGGTGTGATAGCCCTGATTGCGTACGCCCTCAGGCTCGGCGCCTTGATGAATTTCATCTCCGAATCGGTTCTCGTGGGATTCTCGACAGGGGCTGCCCTCTACATTGCGGGTTCTCAGCTGGGTAAGTTATTTGGGATTCATGGGGCTCAAGGCCAGTTCCTTGAGCGTGTTTCCTTCATCATCGACAATATTCACATGACCAACCCATGGGCCCTGGCTTTTGGGCTTTGCGGAATAGCGGTTCTTTTCGCAGGAGAGCACTGGAAACCAAAGCTCCCGTGGCCACTCATGGTTGTTCTTGGTTCAATAGCCATAATGCGGTTTCTGGACCCAAAGGCGCTCGGCATAGATGTTGTAGGCGCCATACCGAGTGGGTTGCCCAAGTTCACCATACCGCCCGTTTTCCTGCCGGACGCCAGAGAGGTGATTCGTGGAGCTGTCGCCATTTTTGTGCTCGCCTACGTCGAGGGCATGAGTATGGCGAGGGCTTTTGCGATCAAGAACGGTTACAGCGTTGATCCCAACAAGGAGCTTCTGGCGCTGGGATTTGCCAGCATGGCCAGTGGGCTGACCCAGTCTTTTCCGGTGGCCGGCAGCTTCTCACGCAGCGCTCTAAACGACCAGGTAGGCGCAAAAACACAGTTGGCGGGCGCAGTGAGCGCATTGGTCATAGCCATCGTCGTGCTCTTTTTTACAGGTCTGTTCAGCAGTCTCCCAGAGCCCATACTGGCTTCCGTCGTGTTTGTGGCCATAAGAGGGCTGTTTAAGTGGAGGCAATTACTCAATCTCTTTAAATTGAGGACACCTGAGTTCTGGACCGCCATGGGAGCGCTGGTGGGTGTAATTTCATTAGGCATACTGGACGGCGTGGTCATCGGGGCGTTGCTCTCTTTGGTTCTGGTCATTGTCCGAACCTCTCAGTCACATATCAGCGTCCTTGGGCGAATTCCCGGACAACCACAATTCTCCTCGGTCGAAGAAAACCCCGAAAACATAACTATCCCCGGCATGCTGGTCATAAAAGCGGACACAGGCATATTCTACGCCAACGCCGATGCATACAAGAACCAGATACTATCCATGATCAACGAAAGTAGCGCACCGATCCAGGCCGTCGTTTTCGACATGGAGATGAGTAGGGATCTTGACCTGGCCGGCGCTCACATGATGGCGGAACTACAGGAGGAACTCGGGAAAAAAGGTATCAGCCTCATGCTAAGCCGAGTTCAGGGGCCGGCGCATGCCATGCTGGACCGTCTCGGCGTCTCGGAGAAGATCGGCAAAGACAACTTCCATTCGCGAACACTGTTCGCCGTATCACACTACCTTACGGGGGAGGGGGCCAGTAAACTCGAGTCCTCGGACCTGCTGCCCGACATGGTGAAATGCGTCCACGGCATGGTCTGCGACTGGGTGGATGTGGTGGAAGGAAATGAACGGGACAGGCTCATCGCAATCCAGGTCCAATTTGAAACTATTTTGAAGGAACTCGGAGATATCACGACAAAGACGAAAAATCGCTGATCATCTTTGGAACGCCTTGGTATGATTGAGTTGTGACGCAAAACTTGTCAGGAAGGTCAATTGAGATGTTCAAGGCTTTCTGAACCAATCCACAATCTTTATTTGCAGGGGAATACTAAATGATAGAACTGCTGGTCAACGGCGCGAAATTTAAGGTTACGGCGGAATCTTCCGCCAACCTGCTGTGGGTCATAAGGGAAAACCTTAAACTTACCGGAACAAAATATGGTTGCGGTGAGGGGGCTTGTGGGTCATGTGTCATACTTGTGAATGGAGAGCCGATGCGCTCGTGCAGGCTGACACTGAAAGATGTAGAGGGTAAGGCGATAACGACCATCGAGGGGATTGCGGCGAATCACCCGGTGAAGCAGGCGTGGATATCGGAGGAGGTTTCCCAGTGCGGTTATTGTCAGCCCGGGCAGATACTTGAAGCCATCGCTCTGATCGATCGCAACCCACAGCCAACACGCGAACAGATCATTGAGGCCATGGACGGTGTTTTGTGCCGGTGCGGGACCTACCCCAGGATTATAAGGGCCATAGAGAAAGTTACACAGGCGGGAGGCTCAAAATGAAAGATTCCATGGATCGCAGGGATTTTCTTAAGGTCTCTTGCGCCGGCGCCGGCTTCATGCTGGCTTTCAGCCTCGGGGGCTTGCCTGAAAACTGTGAGGCGGCTTCGATGAGCGACGGTTCCGTGTCCGCCAACTCATGTGAGCCCAACGCATGGATAAGAATTACACCGGACAATGTTGTCACATTCATGTTTGGAAAGTCTGAATTGGGTCAGGGGACGTGGACAGGGCTGGCCATGATCATGGGCGATGAACTGGACCTGGACTGGGCAGATATTCGAGCAGAAGCGGCGCCCGCTCGTGATCCCTACAAGGATCCAGTCTCGGGCGTTCAGATTACCGGTGGCAGCACCGGAGTCAGGAACATGTATGAGGCGATGAGCAAAGCCTCCGCCACCGTCAGGGCTATGCTGGTCTCGGCGGCCGGAACTTCCTGGAAGGTTCCTGAAAACGAACTGCGCACTGAAAAGGGGGCCGTCATACACGATAAGACCGGCAGGAAAATGACCTACGGCGAACTTTGCGGAGCTGCGTCCAAGGGGCCTATCCCGACGGAAGCGCCGGTCAAGTCGAAAGACAGGCTCCATTTTGTGGGAAAGTCAATGCCACGTCTGGATTCGGTTGACAAGATAAACGGCAGGGCCATATTCGGTATCGATTTTTGCATGCCCGGTATGCTCTACTCAACGCTGGAGCGCCCTCCTGTTTATGGAGCAAACCTCCTGGCTTACGACAAGGAAGCTCCCTTGAAAATCCCTGGAGTCAAACTGGTAGTTCCCGTCAAGGATGGGGTGGCGGTGCTTGCCACCGACATAGAGGCTGCATGGAGGGGGAGGGCGGCTCTTGACGCAAAGTGGGACACTGGATCGCAACCCTCGCTGGATGATGCCGCGCTTGAAAAGAGTTTCTTTGAAGCAATGCTGTCAAAAGGGCTGATCGCAAAGAACACCGGGGATGTGGACAAGGCCCTGGAGACTGCCTCAAAGAGAATTTTTTCTGAATATTCAGTTCCTTTTGTCGCTCACGCGTCCATCGAGCCTCACAATTGTGTGGCCCACGTCCAGGCAGACCGTTGCGATGTATGGGTTCCAACTCAGGCTCAGACAAGGGCGCTGGACGCTGCAATATCTGAATCGGGCCTGCCTGCCGAAAAGGTTCACATTCATACGTTGTTGGCTGGAGGCGGGTTCGGTGGAAAGATAGAGGTCTACGAAGTGGCCGAGGCCGTGAGAATTTCTAGGGCCTCCGGGCATATAGTCAAGCATATGTGGACGAGGGCCGAGGACTTCCAGAACGATTGTTTCCGTCCGGG
>CAZVOU010000074.1:0-3402 GCA_964628605.1 uncultured Syntrophaceae bacterium | reverse complement strand
TTTAAAGACATTAGCGTCATCAACGGGCGTGTGGTAAGCGTGCTGGACATCGCGAGGATACTCTCCGACACATCTGGAAGAAGCTATTCTGAATACTATTCCAAAGATTTGCTTGTATCACGGCCGGCCTTGAAGCCGGGCGCAAATAGCTGAGGCCTCAAATGAGTCGTATAAGGGTTCTGGTAGTAGACGACTCCTCATTAATGAGGCGGACCATTTCAAAAATACTTGAGTCCACGCCGGATATTCAGGTCATTGGAACTGCTTGTAATGGTCAGGAGGCTGTTGAGTTCGCCAGAAAATATCGCCCGGATGTCATCACCATGGATGTGATAATGCCTGTCATGGACGGTTTGACAGCTCTAAAGCAAATTGTCAAACAGACCAATTCCAGGGTGATCATGCTTAGTTCGGAAACCTTCGATGGCTCAAGGCAGGCAATAGAGGCCCTGTCATCGGGAGCAGTCGATTACGTCACCAAGACATCGGGACAGGTGTCACTGGACATCGGAAAAATTTCTTCCCAACTCATCAATAAGGTCAAAACGGCATATAACAGTAAAACGATGGTTTTTGGCCCAGTAAGTTCGGCAAGCAAGAAATTCCGACAGATAATTGACGAGTTGCAGGCCAGAGAGCCTGACGCTGCGAGATATCGCTCCGTTGACGACTACCAGAAAAACATAAAGAGGGATGTGGTGGCTATAGCGTCCTCGACTGGAGGCCCGGCAGCTCTTCAGGTGATACTGTCAAGTCTTCCCAAGGACTTGCCGGCCGGAATAGTCATAGTCCAGCATCTCACAGAGGGTTTTAGCCAAACACTGGCTGACAAACTGAATAGCGTTTCCAGTCTGGAAGTGCGTCTTTGCGCAGGTATGGAAGAGGTCAGGCCTGGGGTGGCTCTTCTGGCCCCTTCAGGTTTTCACCTCACTGTGAGAAAGATAGGTTCCCGGTTACTCGCCGTGTTGGGCTCGGAACCCGCAGAGGCGCTTCACAAACCATCTGCAGATGTATTATTCTCATCGGTCGCCAACGCTTGCGCAGAGAAATGCTGTGCGGTGATACTCACCGGGATGGGGGACGACGGCGCACGGGGAATGAAGGAAATCAAAGACAGGGGTGGTTTGACTATTGCCCAGAATGAAAATACTTCTGTGATTTACGGTATGCCGAAGGCCGCCATAGAATTAGGCGCAGTTCACATGGTCGTCCCTGTTGGTGAGATAGCGTCGCGTATAATGTCTTCTCTGATAAATGGCCGGATTTAAGAGATTGTTTGAAGAATATAGCTAAGAGAGACCAACTTTTTCACATTCCATTTGGTGCAAAATTTTAGAATTATTGTTATGATCTGATCCATTCTTCACACATGAAATAGTTAACAACCTGTGACTAAGAAAGACCTTTTACGGCACAAGAGGTTTGTTTTCAAAGGAATCGGGAATGGCGAAAAGAGGCAGCGAGTCTACTAAAAACGACATGCTCCTGGTAGCTGAAATATATGAGAGGCTCTACTACCAGTTTGTAGACCTCATGAATTTTTCCTACGAGCTGGCTGGGTCTTACAGGAAGTCTGATTCTGTCGCTACAATCATCTCAGAGGAAGTCACCAAAATTGAAGGCGTCAAAAACAATGCCGTGTGGCTCATCGTTGGTCCCGACAAAATTCAGAAGATGGCGCTCAACGGAACGATGATTCCCCAAGGTGTCCGGGAAATGGTCGGCTTGCATTCAAACGATGAAATCCATAGGGTAATTCAAAGTCAGCGAGTCTCGTGGGGACCATTTGAACATGAGACGAGAGCGCTTTTTGGCGAATTCGAAACACCCATGCTATTTCCAATTAGAGGTTTGGACCGGGCTCAGGGGTTTCTGGTGGTTGATCATGCCCAGAATGTGGATTCCGAGAGATGTCAGTACATAACGAAGTTCGCCTCTATGATTCTCGAGATGTCCGGCCTTTACTTTCGACTCGAGGATGAAATCAAGGAGCGCAGACTCCTTGAAGAGTTGTTGATCAAGGAGAAAAACAAAGCGCAGTCATATCTGGATGTGGCAGAGGTAATGCTGATAGGTCTGGACAAGGATGGCACTGTCGATCTGATCAATAGAAAAGGATCCCAGATATTGGGTTATCCTGCAGAAGAGGTCCTCGGTAAGAACTGGTTCGCCAATTTTGTCGAAAAAAATGAGGAGGCTACACTGGTTTCGGTTTTCCATCAGGTTATGGACGGTGACGCCGAGGTTGGAAAATTATATGAGAACAATGTCATAAACAGTAGTGCGGAACTTCGTTCCATTCAGTGGAACAACACTAGGGTATTTAACGATGAGGGTTTGGTTGTAGGCACAATTAGCTGCGGGACGGACGTCACAGAACAAAAAAGGTCGGAATTGGAGAAACAGGCCATTCAGGCGCAGTTATTTCAATCCCAAAAAATGGAGGCTATTGGGACTCTGGTCGGAGGGATCGCTCACGATTTCAACAACATGTTACAAGCTATCCTGGGATATTCCGAGCTTTTGTCCGAAGAGATTTCTCTTGGCAACCCGGGACAGCACGAAATCAATACCATTGTCCAGACTGCCAAGGGAGGCGCCGAACTTGTTAAGAAGCTAATGGCTTTTGGTCAGCAGGCCTTAACTTTTCCAGAAAAATTTGACTTGAATCGCCAGATTGAAGAATTAGGCATTCTGTTGAACCGGACTTTACCGGAAGAAGTCCGGATCGTGCTGAATCTCAATGCGGAAAAGCCCACACTGAAAGCCGATCCAAATCAGATTGACCAATGTGTGATGAACCTGGCTATAAATGCGTCGGAAGCCATGCCGGACGGTGGCGTTCTCACTATCGGAACAAAAAATATAAACTTATCGAAGGAATTCTGCGCTCTGAATCCGGGTATTACTCTTGGACCCTACCTGGCAATGACGGTTTCGGACACAGGGCGAGGTATGGACGAAAAGACTCTGGCCAGAATTTACGAGCCGTTTTTTTCAACCAAGCAGAGAGGGTCCACCAGAGGAACGGGACTTGGCCTGTCCGTCGTCAAGGGCATACTGGACAAACACGGTAGCCTCATCGAGTGCAAGAGCACACCCGGTAAGGGGACCACTTTCACTATATTGTTCCCATTTGAGGGTGATGGACGGTAGTCTGATCTGAACAAATAACGCGGGCTGTTTTGAACGCAGGCCCAAGTGCCAATTCTCAGACGTAATGACAATTCGAACTCTTGCGGTCGGTTTCAGAAGACAGTATCTGTCTCTATGAGCCGACCGCTTCCAGTTCAGTTTCAGGATTTTTCGATCAGTCGTCGGAATCTGTCGAAGAGGTATTGTGAATCATGAGGCCCAGGGGACGCCTCTGGGTGGTACTGTATTGAGAAGACGGGATATTTT
>CAZVOU010000073.1:0-3945 GCA_964628605.1 uncultured Syntrophaceae bacterium | reverse complement strand
ACGCCCACGCCAAATCCGGCAACCCTGAGTTATCTTCCCTGGACACAATGAAGTAACCTCATGCCGAACTTGCTGTTTTCGTGTCTCTTCTTTCTTCTGGTGAGTGGGGTTGTGTTGGCACAAGTGCCTCTGTTTCTCAATTTTCAGGGGCAGCTCCTGCAAAAAATATGGTGGGATGAGGAAGATTATGACATCTGGCCGGTGCGAGACCAGGCCGTTGAGATGATCTTTCGCCTGTACACCAGCGCGACCGGAGGCGGGGCCGTGTGGTATGAAACCCATACCAGCGTGCTCACCAATTATGAGGGTGTGTATAATGTGCAGCTTGGCAGCCAGACGCCGCTCGCGCTGGACGCCCGGCCATATTGGATTGGAATTACCATCGACACAAACGACGAAATGTCGCCGCGACTGTCATTAGGAAGTTCGTTGTCAGCGTTGATGGTGCGAGGGCTGGATTTGAGAGCGAATAGCGAACCACCGCATATATGCAATAGTGCATCAGCGGGAACGATCGCCCTGACTTCGAATTACGCGCCATGTATTTGCAATGGTGAAGCATGGCTGTTTATTGGGCAGGGATTAGCCTGTCAATGGGAGTAGTGGAGTGTATGGCTTGCCATTTGTATCAAAACGCCCAACGTGTGTTAATTTTTTTGGGAAAATCGTGTAATTATATGTCAAAATCCATGATGTACCATCGCGCCTGGGAATGTTTGAGGGTAGGGGTTGACTCTCGCTCCGTGGTTCCCTCTGCGCGGTGCCAACGCTTCAGGACGTATGCTGTCAGTCAACCCTGCCTCCTGTGTTAATGTTGTTGCAACATATACCCGGGTTTTCCGGCCTTCTTCACTAACTGCGATTTTTCTGACAAGCAGGTTCTTTTTACAACCGCAATGCTTGCAGCAATAACTTAGCCTCTCCCCCGGAACACCGTGTTTCCAGCCTTTGAACGTATGTCGGGAAATTTGCCTCATCCGTTTACCGCAAGCAGAGCATTTCATCGGCTGTGTTCATCAGAATACCGTTTTAATTGGGTACTGATGAAATTTCCCATTGTCGTTTTTTGCTTTTTGACCGTCGCCTCTATGAAATCCCAATCGAACGGCGAAAGCGTAATGTCTTTCACCGTTCGCTTGACGGTCTTTTGTCCTTTCTTCGCCAATCTTTCAAGGATAACGGCGATAAAAATCAAACCGATAACTGCAATCCAGGAATAATCAATCCAAGTCATACCCTTACCTCACCTCCCTGCCGAAAATGTGCCTGAAGCCGTTCAGCTTGTGAATCTTTTTCTGAGATTCCAGATGTTGAAAAGCTTCGTCTATTCTGCGTTTTGAATAAGCTTTACCAGTGTGTGAAAAAATGAGTTTCTCCATCTTTCGCAGACTCACAAACTTACGGCCTCTCACATCAAATAGCTCTGCATCAATTAATTCAGCAATCAGGCGCGTATCGTATTCAAGCCGGGCTTCCTTGCAAATCTTCATGAGGATTCTCAGATTAACCTGGTACTCATAAAGCGTGACTTCTCCCCTGCAAACCCTCTTTACAGCACCTTTTTTCAGATACGTGTTTCGTTCTCTCAGTGTCCGCTCTAGTGTCTCCCAATGTTCGTCAAGCAGTCCCCCGATCAGTGATCGCTCCTCTGTACTCTGAGGTGTTCCAATAGGTGATTCAAAAGACGAATATAAGGCGTCTATGATTGTCTCCTGCAACATATCCATTTTAATCGGATAGCTGCTCATCACGTAACAAACATAATAATGATGAGTAATGGCAATATCAGAAGGAAGCCCTCTTTCAAGGTAATACAGAAAACTCGGCACGTGAAACCGCATGTTTTTCCCTCTCTTTCTCAAGCTCATATTTGGCTGTTTTCTCGCGGCTGTCCCATATCCACAGCCAAACAGCCAGGAACAGACATTCCATGATTAACGCAAACAGGCATAACGCCAAAATGAATTTCATCACAAGCTGTGTATTCATTCACCTTTTCCCCCGTTGATGAGCTTCTCAGCAAACTTTGTCTCTTCGAGCTTAATTCTCCGCATCAGATACAAGAACGCGAAAAACACAGCGAGAAAGGGCACAATCGTTAACGGAATGAACAGCAGCGCAGAAGAAACGACTTTCCCCCAGGCCAGATCAAGCATTTCCTCAGCTAAGTTCTTGTGGTTGGTTGAAACCTTCTCAACGGCTGACATCTGTTCTTCCCCCGGATCGCCGGAAATCGCTACAACGGCTGAAATCTCCCCTTCAGTAATGTTACTTCTCAATATTACTTTGCTCGGTTCGGGGGTTGGTTCAGGCGTGGGCTGTGGTGCTGGCGCGGGGGCCTGTACCACTGTGATCTGCGTTCCGCCGCTTAACCCGAGCTCCCGGTTTGGGAGCATTACGATTTCTCTCGGAAGATTCTTCACCAGGGCTACGGACCCATCAGGAGCAGTAAGAGTTTCAACCGGCTGCTCTTTGGCCTCCGTGCCGTTTTGCCATGCCTCACGCATGGAATCTTTTGCGGTGTTCTGAGCGGCCTGAATCAGTTCAGTCTGGCAGGCTGCTTCACTGTAGTAGGGCGTACACGCCCGAAGGCAGAAAACGAGTAGAATAATTGTGAACTTTTTCATTGACAGGAAGGGACGTGATGTGTAGTCTGCTGGGTGGGTTCTTCACAAACCCCCAACAGACACAACATGTAGTCCCTGTTAGCTATGTTAGCATACTATATGTTGTGTTAAAACACAACCTCCGGCTGTGCCATGCTGAACACATCCTTGAGATTCTCCTTAAATTCCATTTTTACCCTATCAAGCACCACTTTCGCGGCATCCCTCAAATTCCCGGTTTCAATCTCATCTGACGAGCATAAAAAACTCGGCCTTATCGCCTCAATCGGATAGAATAACACATAATCTTCGCACTCCAAAAGCCAGCCGATCAACTCCTCAAACCGCTTATGTTCATCTTCCTTTAGTTGGTAAATCTTCCATTTTCTCTTAGGTTTCCCAATGTTCATCGGTTTTCACCTCCTTTTAATCCGGGACAGTCCAGGCTTCGGGGTGCTCCCAGAAGCGCTGCTGTTCATGCGGATTGAGTTGATTTACGATTTGTTCTAATTTCTCAGGATATAACTCGATATAGCGGCCGTCGCGTTTACGGGAATAACCGAAATATTCTTTGGCGTGGGTCAGAAACGCGCCATAGGGCCCGCCGAAACTCTTTAAGCTCGGTTCAACGCTGCCGTCCCCGAAAAATTGATGGTGCCAATTCTCATAGATCGCATACACCGCTGACATGGGCTTGTTATGGATTTTCAAGAATTCCTGGGCCACCGGGAACGCTTGCAGCCCCTTGTCCGGGGTCTCTTTCTTTTCAAAGAAATGCAGTTCCCAAAAGGCTAACACCCGATCGTTCAAATAGCGCGTCTCCTCCTTTAACCGTGCAACCGCTGCCGGCAGGTATTTGGAAACCTTGATTTTGTTCTGTTTATAGCAGTACGCTCTATGCAGCAGTATCCGAATAATCTGAGGTAGCTGCTTAAACAGCCCTTTCTCAAAGTTCTCATTGATTTCAAATTGATTCGGGAAAGGCACGGGGATCATACGCCTGTACCAACCATACGAACGATCCTGACTCTGGATCAGGTTGTTTGTACTCACGATCAGCTTGGCGCTGGTATAGATGTCGTAAGTACTCCCACCCTTCAGTTCTACTGTGCTGCGTTCATCGCCTGAAAAGTTCTTGATGAACGACGTGGCATTGTCGTTCACGAAAGGCGACGAATCTTTTCCGATAATCAACCATTTCCCCTCATAACTGGCATTACTGAAACGGTTAATGAATTGCAGGTTCGCGCCCACCGTCTTATCAATGCCCACAATCTTTTCTAAGAGCTTTAAACAGGAACTTTTTCCGTTCGACCCGCCCTCGAACAGGTTCATCCAC
>CAZVOU010000072.1:0-40576 GCA_964628605.1 uncultured Syntrophaceae bacterium | reverse complement strand
CCATTTATTCACTGAGCCCTCCACAGGATTACTATATATATGTGAATATCTGAATATAACGTTTATGTCAAGACTGCCCCTCCATGATTTTTTTTAGAATATTAGCATGGACTTAGTAAAGAAAATATTTCACAGAAAATTGAAAAATGGACAGCCATGCCAAGTCCATCCTGACTGATTTGTTTGGCTCTAAATATTTATTTTTCCATATTGGCCGTCATAGCCGGGATCAACAATCACTTGGTGTCTCCTAACCTTTTCTATCGTTTCAACGACCGCCAACGGCGCAACTCTCGAAATTTCATCGATCGGCGTTTCCCACAAGATTTTAATTTCAGGCCCTAGTTGCGACAACATGTCAAA
The DNA here is from genome assembly GCA_964628605.1 of uncultured Syntrophaceae bacterium. GTDB lineage: Bacteria > Desulfobacterota > Desulfomonilia > Desulfomonilales > Desulfomonilaceae > CAITZA01. The sequence continues at coordinate 40,213 of CAZVOU010000072.1, read as the reverse complement.
ATAAGCCAGATTCACCTTTTTCGATCTCTGTCCCGCCTGTAGAGCGACAGATATAATCTCGATCAGCGGAATCATTTTCCAGAAATGCCCGGACTTGGACGTCAGTTGGGGGGACTGTCTGTCGGCTAGCGCAGACACCCTATTCATGACCCCGATGGTGAGCGGTCTTCCACATCTGGGACAACGTGCATCTGGGGCTGGAACATCCAGAGGATTCGACTTGTAACCACATTTTTTATGTCCATCCCAATGATACTTGCCTAGTTCGGGGAAAAACTCAATTGTTCCAATAAAGTTGTCTTGCTCATGGCACAAGCTGTCTTTCACAACGAGACCACTTACAAGCGCCTGCCCATTCGAAGAGATGCTTGTCCCCTCACCTCCCTTCTTGAGAGAATCTCGAATTGAAGAATAACCTGGTTTCCCAGAGAATATGTTAGCTTCTCTGGCAAGCTTAGAGGGAGAATGCGTGTCCGAGTTTGAAATCAAGGTATAACTGTCTAGACTCGAGACCAGCCTGTTCATGTCCGGGTCCGAGGAAAGGCCGGTTTCCAGCGCGAAAATGTGCTCGGAAAGATCCTCAAAACATTCTTCCACGGAATCGAACCCGGATTTTGCACCCAGTAATGAGAACCAGGGAGTCCATATGTGGGCAGGAACAACGAAGCTTTGTTCAGATGCTTCCAGCGCTATCTCAAGCAGGTTCCTTGCAGAGATTCCTAATATCGGACGTCCGTCCGAATTCAGGTTACCTACTGAGTTCAGGCGCTTACAGAAGCTGTTCATGGAATCAATATCCGGCATAAAAACGAGGTTATGAATTTTTCTGACCCTGCCGTTTGTCCTATAAATCGAACTAATTTCCACATTCAGAATGAAACGGACATTTTTTTGCCGGAAGGTCATGGGAAACGATTCATCTTCCGGGATGAAACGTTTTTTGAGACGAAAAAGGCCCGATTCATCCGGTTCCAGGCGTGCCGCAATTTCCTCACGCCATGCTGGATGAGTAAAATCGCCTGTGGCAACCACGTCAATTCCCTTAAGGGAAGCCCACTTGAACAAATTGTTTAAATCACTATCTGAAGATGTGGCCATGGAGTATCTGGAATGAACATGAAGGTCTGCAAAATAAATCATTTTCAATCCCTTCGGACGGGTATACGGATCACGCTCTCAACGGGGTCATGAAACTATGCCTTGAGGTCCGTCAAAGTCAATGTGATCAATTTATCTTGACATTATAAGGATTAGACAATAAAAATAGGGCTTGCCAATTGTTTTCGACCAAAATGGATTTTTCGGGCAGTTGTCAAGAACGAGACGCTTTCAGTTCATGATGACACTACCAGGGAAACCTATTTAAGCAAGGAAAATGGCGCTTCAACAGAAAGTTTACGCCTGATTCATGGCAGTGTTGTTGCAAAAGACACGATGATGGTTTTTTTAAAAGGTTGCTCGATATAGACACATAAACAACATCAACATTACACGGAGACAATTATGAACAAATCCGATCTAGTAAAACAATTATCTAAAGAGACAGAGCTTCCGATGCGTAAATCAGAGGAAATAGTTGACATGGTTTTCAACACCATGTCTGAGGCATTGGAGAGAAGCGACAGGATAGAAATTCGTGGATTCGGTTCTTTCGTGGTCAAGGAGTACAAGGGTTATACGGGCCGCAATCCAAAAACCGGTGAGCAAATAACGGTCGAATCCAAAAGACTTCCGTTTTTTAAGGCCGGCAAGGAATTGAAGGAGAACATCAACAAGTAAGAATGTGTATGGGGACGACACAGGCGGCTTGTAGGCGGCACTACTGCTCAATCCAGCCTGCGTTGATAAAACCTTCTATTTCCATTATTGTGTGGCTTCATGAAAACTCGGATATCACCCACAAGGAATCTTGGAGCCGGAATACTCAAATTTGCCTCCATCACACTTTTAATCATATTTGAAATAGTTCTTATCTGGCCTGAAAATTTACTAGCGAAGCCCAACTCACCAGACAGGCCTTATTATCACCTTCCTCCTGAAATGAAGAAGGGTGATCTGGTTTTTGCGGGGTCTCGCATTCCTTTGGAACGCCATGAGGTGAAGGCGCGAATAGAGGAGCAAATCAACTATTTGCTCATGGATAGACGCGCAACCTTGTGGGAAGTCCTGGAACGGATGTCGAGCGTTGGACCATTGATCAGCGCTACACTTTCAGAGGAAAAACTGCCTGTAGATTTGCTTTATCTCTCAGCAAGCCTTAGCGACCTTTCCGCCACGTCGAAGACTAAGTCGGGCGGACAGGGCTGGTGGAATCTCGGCTCGCTGAAGAACAGCGGCCAGTCTTGGTCCACATCTAACGAGTGGGATGACCGAAGAGATCCGGTAATATCTACGAAACTGGCTTCCGGCATATTTAACCAGTTGCGGGCAAAGAATCCAAAATTCGACTGGTTGTTTTCGATAGCGGCTTTTGTGGATGGCCCGGACAAAATAGAGCATATTTTGAAGAAGAATCCAGGATTCGGCTTCTGGGATGTGTTGGCTCCTACTTTCTCAGAGACCATTGTCCCAAGAATGATCGCTCTTAAAATCATAAACGATAATCGAAAATATTTCGACGTTGAGATTACTCCCCCTCCTTTAATAGCTTTTGATTTGATCGATAAACAGAAATTATCCAAAGACCTTCCATTGCGAACATTGTCGCAGTGGACCGGGCAAACGCCTCGGGAACTGTGGGAACTCAATCCTGGTGTTGATCCTGCCTTTGGTGGATTCGTTAAATTCGACAGGCGTTACCCCTACGCCACATTTATGAGAATCCCTAAAGGCTCTGGACGGAAGGTAAAGGAATCATTGGATTCGGAGGGGTTCACCAAAAACTGACAATCCATACACGCCATGGCTCATGTCAAGGATTCGCTCGGAATGTTAGGAAGGCGCAGCGTGAAAGTATTTCTCATTAGGACTCGTAATCAATCATTTGGTGATAAGTCGAAGAAATCCTCATGAAAAATCTCCTGGAAAAATATCTTAAAGTTTACCCGCATGAGTTTCACAAGTTCATTTGGATATCGGGTATTTTTTTTGTTTCAGCTCTTGGCCTGGCCTTCTTCAGAAACTATGTTGATGCGGCCTTCCTGAAGAGGTATGGCCCTCAATATATACCTTATATGCTTGTCTTAAATGCCCTTCTGACTTTTGCAGTCTTTGGTGTAGCAAACCGTCTGGGGCGGAGGTTTCTTGATTATTCCATTCTCTCATGGTTCATGCTGTTTTATGGGATATCGAGCATAATCCTTTTTTTTATGGTTAAAGCTGATTACTCCATCGCTTATCCCATACTTTATCAGCTCCTCTATCTGTTAGATTCGATAATGCTGGTTTATTTGTGGAATGTCGCTGGAGACCTTTTTGACGCTAGGCAAGGTAAGCGGATATTCCCCTTTATCACTGCATTTCAGGTCTTAGCCACTACGATAGGCAGTTTTGGCACAAAACCATTCACGATGTATTTTGGGGAAGATCAGACTCTGATTCTTTTTGCGTTAACCTCTGTTGCCGTTGGCGGATATACCTTGATGTCCGGCTCAGGCTTTTTTAGCCCAAAGAAAGTGGTAGGGGCAACCAGCGTCAAGACAAACACCATCAGCATCACCGAAGTGCCCCGTCTTATGGCCAAGTACCCGATAATCAGGTATTTGATCATAATCGGTTTAACGCCCAACATACTTCTGCCCATATTCTTTTACCAGTTCAGTGAAATTGCTACCGCCACATTCCATTCCGAACAGGCGCTCATATCATTTTTGAGCATTTTTAGAGGTTGCACCACTCTTATCTCATTCTTTCTGCTATTTTTCATGGGACGGATTTACCAGACGATCGGTCTGACAAATTCAGCATTGATTCAGCCCATAAACTTTACCATTTTGTTTGCTGGGCTTCTCGGCTTTTTCAACATATTCATGGCAGCCTACGGTCAATTTTCGGTAATACTGATCCAGCGAGCAATAGCCGGCCCGGTGAACAAGATATTCTTTAATATCATTCCTTCGGAACTCCAGACATGGAGTCGAACATTTGTCAGGGGGACTGTCCTCAAAGTAGGAATGCTGGCCGGATCGTTAATTATGATCTTCCTCAAACCAGTGCTCAGCGCCAGATATTTTTCCGCAGTGGCTCTTGCTCTGGCTGTCCACTGGCTTTATGAGACTCTGGTCTTCAGAAAACATTACAAGAAGACGCTAAAACAGGTGATTGTCGAAAGAGAGATTGATTTTGACCAGATTGAATCGGTCAGGGCTTTCGACAGCGGTTCCGGGGCAGTTCAATATGGACCGGTTTCGGTAGAAGTCCGTTCGGATAAACCTGAAGACACAGTGTTGATTGAAGCGCCACGAATTGCGCCGGACGTTGCTCTAGCTCTTCTGGACGACGCCAATCCGCTTACGCGGGCAGAAGCGGCTTCTTCCTGCACGGCATCCAAAGACATGCGAGCAGTCAACAAATTGATTACCCTACTGGGTGACGAGCACGATGAAGTCCGGAAATCCTCAATGGAAGCTTTGATGTGCTATGGAGAGGAGATACTACCATATCTTGAAGTTTCTCTTCTGGAAGGCAAGACACGCTCCAAACAGGCTATCCTGGAGATAATAAGACTCTCAGGTCTCAGAAATTTCGAGTCGGTTCCATTTCTGGGGCAGGAACTTCAGCGCGCATATTCCAACCTTGTGGCCATACATGACCTTAATTCCCTGCCTGAATCACCGGTGGTCACCATGTTGATTCAGTACCTCAAAGAGGATAATGATGAAACACTTAGTCTGATTTTTTACGCCTTATGGGTGTCTCATGCAGATATGAGACTCATGTATCAGGCTCTTCAAAGTGAAACTGCCTCATTGGCCATAGAATTGGTAGAGAACTCAGTAGCCAGGGAAATCGTTCCGTTCCTCATTCCGCTGATTGAGGACATACCCATCGATGAGAAGATACAGAAAGGACGGCGGCTATTCCCGTTAATGCGCCAGGAAACACACCAGAGGGTGCTGACTTTCCTTGCCAGTGACGATGATCCTGTAAAAAGATTCATATCCATTCTTGTAATAGCCGAGACATTTCCCGAAAAATCTTTCATACCTGTGGTGGAAGCCAAGCTCAATGATGAATCAGAGGAAGTCAGACAGGCAGCGATGTATGCGTTGAAACGCGTGAACAACGAGGTGGGAGTAATGCCAGAAATTATTGACAAGATCAATAACTTGAAGAAATTCAGTATATTTGAAGGTATGGGAGTTAGAGAACTTCACGCCATAGCGTCAGTCGTGAGCCTGGAAACATTTTCCCCCGGGGACATCCTTATACGTGAACAAGAAGAAAATTCATCTATCTATCTAATAGTGAGCGGAGATATTACTATCTACAAAGGCTATGGAACTGAGGAACAGGTCGAAAAGGTTACCATCGGATCCGGATCATTCATGGGCGAACTGAGTCTTTTCACAAGGATGGCCCCTAATGCAACCTGCGTGGCGGCAACCCCTACCTTGGCTTACGTGCTCAGACACCAGCAATTTCAGGGAATAATGAGGATATATCCTCAGATCGGCATAAATCTGTGCAGATTCTTTACCCTGAAGTTGCGACAGACCAACTACTGATATCAAGTGTTGTTTCGTCAGATTTCTATTTGACAGTCGGAAAGTTTTGTATAGTCACCACTTGGAAGTCCAAGGTCCCATGCAGTCAGGACTCGACGCAAAACCCGGCCGGTGGAAGATCTCGGCAACGTCTTTACTAATTCTACTTCATGCAAAGGTATGTCGTCGCTCATAGAATCTTTCAGAAATTCAATTATCCTCTCAGGTAGGTTGGATGATTGACTCTCACCATTTCTTACAGTGACATAAGCCTTGAAAGACAAGTCCTTGTTCGGGTTCTTCTTTAGAATGACGGCAACTTCTTGGACAGACGGGTGCTTCTGGATAACGTTCTCTATGAGGTAGGGCCCAACATACCTAAATCCGATCCTTAACAAATCGTCTAATCTTCCATGATGATAGTAACATCCGTCTTCATCTTTGAGGGCCAAATCTCCAGTCACGAACCAACTCCCCCTGAAATATGAGCTTGTCCTGGCGGCATTACCCCATATACCCAACATCATGGATGGCCATTCGACCTTGAAGGCCAATTCTCCCAAAGTTATTATCGGAAGCTCCTCACCATTTTCATCAATGATAGCCACCTGCATCCCGGGAAAAGGCTTCCCCATGGATCCTAGTTTGATCTGCTCTGAAGGATAGTTGGCTATGCAGATCATCCCTGCCTCGGTCATCACCCAGCAATCGTGCGGACCTACTTTCAGCTTGTCCCTGACCCAGTAAAATAAATCAGGAGCCAGATTCTTACCCGCTGAGACAATGTGACAGAGTTTTGAAAAGTCGTAACCGGCAGATAAGTCGTCCCCTTCCTTCCTCAACTTTTCCAGATGAAGAGGACTAGTCAGCCACACGGAAACGCCTCGACGTTCAAGACTCAGATAGCAGGCTGATGCTGAAAAAGGAATACATAGACTTACAGTCGTGGCGCCACATAACCACGGAGCGAAAGCCCCATAAACAACACCAACCAGACTCGATGGATCGGCGTCAGACCAGAGAACAGAGTCCTGATGAATATCCAGGACATATTTTGCGGAGGCAAAAGCCCCTACCATCATTTTATGAGAATGGATTACGCCTTTGGGGCCTGAATTGGAACCCGAAACATAAACCATGAAAAGAGGAGTCTCCGGAGCAAAGAGCCTGTTGTCAAAATCATTTTCGTACTGACAGACTTCTAATTCAACAAGGACCTCCCTTTTAAACATCGACGTCGAAACTGAGCCGGTCACAAAAGCTAATAGATCACGACCGTCAGAAATCTGCTCATAAAGCGAGGCTTTGTCAGTGTCCACAAGAATTGCGGACGGACCGGCGTCCTTGAATATGTGGCCTAGCGTGTCTAGCCCCATGCTTTCATCAATGACAGAGAAGATCACTCCGACTCGCGCGCATGCCAGCATCATTGCGTACATTTCCAGGCACGGTGACAGAAGCATCAAAAGACGATCCCCCTGGCCCAAACCTTTGGCGACTAGCATATTGGCCATTTGACAAGAATATTCTTTGAGACGGACGTAGGTTATGAAATCGTCTTCTCCTGCCCCAGCCAGAAAAAGCGCCGGTTTTTGGCCGGTCTGTTCATCGGCTTGCCATCTGTCCACAGATTCCGAGACTATGTTTGTCTGTCCGGATTTTACAGATTCAAAATGATTCTCAAGTTCTGACCATGAGAAACTCCGGCAAGTCTCGTAATAAGATTTGAGATTTGCAGACGGATTTTGAGCTTTGATTCTTGCGCGTATCATTTCAGGATCATCTGTTTCGTTGACGAGATCGTAATAATCGTAAAGTTTGTTTAAAAGTGAATACAAGGTTGAAATATTTCTTGCCCTAATATATTTGCATGCGAAATTTGCGCATTATCATGGATTATCGATTGTCAAAATAGTCTTTGAATTTAACGATGACTATTCAGTAACGGCCACGGTGTCACTGGACCGCAACAGATCGCTACTTGATCCACACACCGTGTTTACTGTGTACACTTTTAAGTTTTTCCAGGACTTCCAGAGCCCGCTCCGATTTGTCGGACGGGATGCGCTCTCGTCGACCTTGAAAGGCGAGATTGGAAAAAACCTCTTTAACGGATACAGCCAGAGCATAATTGTCGTAACCGCCCTCGAGCGAAAACAGGATTGGAGCGCTATTGACGGAATCGCTTAACTGCAGGATCAGTTGAGTCAACCAGTAATATGCCTTTTCCGTCAATCTGGTCCTACCCAGGGGATCATTTTGATGGGCGTCAAAACCTGCAGCCACCAGGAAAAGTTGGGGCTTATATTTCTTGACAACAGCAGTCAAGGCTTCCCTGTATATGTGGATCACATCACTGTCATCCATGTCCTTTGGCACCGGAATGTTGACGTTGTAACCTTTGCCGTTCAGAGCCCCTGTTTCTTCCCAGTCACCGGTGTTGGGGTACCAGCCCATGTAATGGGTGGAGAAGTATAAGACCTTGTTATCCGAATAGAACAGGTCTTGTAGAGCATTTCCATGGTGAATATCCCAATCGATTATCAGGATTCTCTCCACCCCATATTTTTCTTGCGCATATTTTGCAGCGACTCCCAAGTTATTGAAAATGCAGAACCCACCGGCTCTATGGGTTAGAGCATGATGTCCGGGAGGTCTCCCGAGACAGAAACAGGTCCTGACCTGATCGGCAAAAAGCGCATCAATCCCTTTAACACAGCCCCCAACAGCCAACCAGGCGGCCAGATATGATTTAGAACTCACAAAAGTATCAGACGCCAAGGTTGTGAAATCTTTTTCGGCCGTTGACAATATCAACTTGACGTATCCCGGTGTATGAACAAGCTCAATCTGCTCAAGTGTGGCGGGTTCTGGTTCCATATAGACCAGCCTGTCCGCAAAGTCCTTGTCGAGCATCCGGTAAACACTTCGTAATCGACTCGGACTCTCAGGATGTATTAAGCCGGGTTTGTGTTCAAGGTACCTGGTGTCTCGAACTACCCCTACCTTAAAAGCCACATTCACCTCAGTTTCTTCCAGGGACACACCGATTGAATTTGGTCATGATGAAAATGGTCTTGCCAGATGTTTTGCTACACCTATATCAATTACAACATTCGGGCCATGTAAATCAAGCAAACGAAGGTGGCTTCAAGAAATAAACATTCCTGCCAAGCCAAAAAAACATTTATAAGTTAGGTATGGCGGAATTTTTTTTCCAGTTTTGATCAGCTTTTTGTGAGCCAGAGGCCGAACCGGCGCTCGCTCCGGTCATAGCCTCTGGCTGAACTGACACAAAATGGAAAATAGTTAGAGAGTCACTCTCTCCTTGACCAGATTATCCATGACTGTTGGGTCAGCCAATGTAGACACATCGCCTAGTTCTTCAACATTGCCTGCGGCAATTTTCTTTAGCAATCGTCTCATGATCTTTCCACTACGGGTTTTTGGCAACGCATCCGCCCATTGAATGGCATCGGGTGTGGCTATCGGGCCAATCTGGGTTCGAACAAGCTTGACAAGTTCCTTTTTGAGGTCCTCGGTTTTCTCCACACCTGTGTTCACGGTGACAAAGGCATAAATACCCTGCCCCTTGATGTCATGCGGGAAACCCACCACAGCCGCTTCAGCGACTCGAGGATGCAGCACCAAAGCCGACTCTACCTCGGCTGTGCCCAGTCTGTGACCGGAAACGTTCAAGACATCGTCGATTCTGCCTATTATCCAGTAGTAACCGTCTTCATCCTTCTTGGCGCCGTCACCGGTGAAGTAAAGTCCCGGTAATCTGCTGAAATAAGTCTCGATGAATCGGTCATGATCACCGTAGACAGTCCTGGCCATGCCCGGCCATGGACGCTTGATAAATAGCGCCCCTTCCTGGCTGGGTATTTCGACCTCAACTCCGGTGTCAGGATCAAGAATTACAGGTTCAACTCCAAAGAACGGGAATGAACATGAACCTGGTTTTATCGGACCGACGCCAGGCAGAGGAGTCATCATGTGTCCCCCTGTTTCCGTCTGCCACCAGGTGTCAACTATTGGAGCCCAGTCTTTTCCAACATAATGGAAATACCAGCGCCAAGCCTCCGGATTTATGGGCTCGCCAACTGTACCCAGCAGTTTCAGGCAAGACACGTCATGTTTCTGAACATAATCTCCACCTTCTTTGGCCAGAGATCTTATTACCGTCGGAGCGGTATAGAATTTATCAACCTTGCGCTTGGCGACAATCTCCCAATAACGGTCAAAACCGGGATAGGTCGGAATACCTTCAAAAAGCACGCTGGTAAATCCATTGATCAACGGACCGTAAACACTATAGGTATGTCCGGTTATCCAACCTATGTCGGCAGTGCACCAGAAAGTCTCCTCCGGCTTCAAATCAAAAGTGATTTTGCACGTCAAGGCAGCGTATAGCAAATAGCCTCCCTGAGTATGAACGACGCCTTTGGGCTTGCCCGTGCTTCCACTGGTATAAAGAATGAACAGAGGATCCTCTGCGTCCATGGGTTCTGGTTTGACGTAATCAGGCAGGTTAGGATCAGCCATCGCCTCATGCCACCAGACTTCTTTCTGAGGATCAAGCTGCAAATCGAGGCCACACCTGTTGAACACTATTACAGTCGAGACCTCCGGACATTGTTTGAGAGCTTCATCTACCGTCTTCTTGAGCGCCAGAGGCTTCCCTCCCCTATAGCCGCCATCGACGGTGATCACCGTGCGAGCCCCACAATCCTGAACCCTGCTGGCAATGGACTCAGCGCTGAATCCGCCAAAAACAACACTGTGAACAGCGCCAATCCTGGCACAGGCCAACATGGCCACCGGCAGCTCGACAATCATCGGCATATAGATGATTACTCGATCACCCTTCTTGATTCCCTTGGACTTGAGAACAGCAGCAAATTTGTTCACTTGCCTGTAAAGATCCAGGTAAGTCACAGTCTGGGACTCGTTGGGGTTGTCACTTTCCCAGTAGTAGGCGACTTTGTTTTTCAACAGGTCCACATGCTTGTCCAGGCAATTGTAACAAGCATTAAGCACTCCCCCTTTGAACCACTCGATAATGGCCTTATGGAAGTCGTAGTTCAGGACAGTGTCCCAGTCTTTTTCCCAGACCAGATATTCCTTGGCAAGCCTGCCCCAGAAAGCGTCAGGATTTTTCAAGGACTCTTCGTACATAGCCTTGTACTCATCCATCCCCTTCACATAGGCTACATCTTTGTACGCTTCCAAATGTGTTTCATACCATTTTGGGGCGTCATCCATAACAAAAACCTCCTTTGAGATATTGTTTGGAAACGGGGAAATCACAACATTTGTGAAAAAACCAAACTAGCCCTGTCCAGTTTATCCCCCTTCCAATAGAAGCCACTTAGGAAAAGAATTGAGCCCGATAGCTGTGCCTCAGACAATCAATGCTTCGCAATCGCAACTCTAAGAGTTACTTTTGCGAATTTCGGTTGTTGGCGCATTTTACTTTTTTTGGCGTGAAGCGATTTTCAGGCCGCTGTCTTGATATCCCTCACCGATAACTCTCACAAAATGACGCCCTGACATTCCGATGTCCGGCACGGTGTTAATCAGATGGATAAGATGTTGATGGTTAGCAGGAAACTATGTATATTTGACATTCATACACCGTAAAAATATCCATTGTCAAGTAAGTTTGATCTACAACCAAATATTAAACAACTTGACCTGCAGATTGCAATTAGTGTCAGGGAACAGTTTCAATTGGCTTTTTTTGTGTCGCATATATGGTGTCGTAGAATTTGACGGGCAAATGCTAGCTTTGTTGCGTCCTCTCGGATAAACAAACGAGAACGGATTCTTCCACGCGGACTGTCTGCTACCATTACTCTTGGCCTCTCATGTGAACACGCTTCCATTCGAAGTGTGGTTCTGGGCTTGAGTCAAAGGATGTGCGACGATATGGCGCCAAAAATCATCCTCCAGTTTCTTGGCGAAACATTACCATTCAACAAAGTAGGTATGGACAGACTGTCGGACCTTGCTGATTCGCTGCAGGTCGAATATTTTCCCAAGGGCTCGATAATATTCAGGCAGGGTATCGGACCGGTGGATTACGTTCACATAATTCAGCGTGGCGCAGTCAAAGTCTTTGTGGTCACTGACCAAGACCACATTGCCCTTAGAGACTTGGGAGGGGAAGGGACAATTATTGGCGCTGACTGGATAATCACTAAAAATCCTCCCGATGTGTTTGTTGAGGCGGTGGAAGACACCTTTTGCCTGCTTGCCCATAAAGAAGTCTTTCTGGATTTTCTTGAGAATAATCCAGGATTGGCAAAGCATTTTCAGCTTGGTTTGACGGAAGACAAGATATCTGAAGCTTATGCCGAGTTACGGGGAGACCGGGTCTTAGTCGGCGCTTACCAGAGATTTGATTATTTCACTACGAAAGTTTCCCAGATCATCAAAAAAGCCCTCGTGACAATTGATCGTTCGTCTACAATTCTGCAGTTAGGTCAATTGATGGAGAAACAGGGACTGGGCTCGGTTCTTGTCAAGGACGTCAATGCCGGCGTCGTGGGTATCGTAACAAAGAAAGACCTGAGAACCAAGGTAGTGGCCAAACGCATGGATTACAATTCTCCCGTGGATGGCATAATGTCTACCCCGATCATGACCATACCCGCTCAGGCAGTCTGTTTCGAGGCCATGATCAAGATGATCAGAGAGCAAATTACACATCTGGTAGTCCAACAGGGTTCGGAATACCTCGGGATAATAAGCGCTCACGACATCATGGTAAATCAGGTGGCTGCGCCCGTTGTCCTACTTAGAGACATCACTTCACAGACTGATTTGGCGGACCTGAATCTCTTTTACCTTAGATTACCGTCCATTGTTCGCAGACTGATCGAGCAGGGAGCGCGAGCCGGACACATACTAACCCTGGTGGCTTTGATGAATGATCGATTCATCATTAAAGTGATGAATCTCATTCAAAAGAGTCTTGGCCCCCCGCCCGTAAGATTCACCAGGCTTCTGTTCGGAGAAGCCGGAAGAAAAGAAACAGGCATTTACCCCCCCAACGACAACGGCATGGTTTATGACAACGTTTCCGACCATGTTTCAGTCACTCTGGTTCAGTCATATTTCCAGCAAATGGCGTTCCAAGTCGCCAATGCGCTTCAATCCTGCTGCTCAGGACCATCTCGGACAAGACTTTGCTCTTCCAATCCACGTTGGAGAATGCCAGTGCATTCATGGAAGACCTATCTCCGGGACGCGGTTCTTAATCCTATCCCGCCGGACGTCTTCATTACAAAGATGATACTTGATTTCAGGCCTTTATATGGTTGTGAAGAAATGGGCCAGGAACTCAGGGAATTTGCATCCTGTGAACTCAAGCATGCTCAGACCTTTAAACGTATGTTAGCTACCGATTTCTTGTCGAACGCTGCTCCACTCACTTTTTTCAGAGATGACGCTCTTGAAATTGACGGTTCCAAGATCAACAGCCTGGATGTTCAAGGTAGGCTGGTCGATCCGTTTGCTAATTTTGCACGCCTCATGTCATTTCATTACTCTATAGATCAAACCAACACACTCCTGAGGCTTGAGGCGCTTGCAGAAACAGGCATATTTAGCCGATCCACAATCAAGGATATCTCAAATGCATACGAATTCAATGTGCAACTCAACATTTTGAATCAGTTGAAGCAACTCGAATCAGGAATAACTCCGGACAGCTTTATGGCCGTATCGGATATATCCAACATGGAGCGCCTCATGCTGAAAGACACTTTTTCAGTGATGGCAAAGATGGTGGAAATAGTTAAAAACAGATTTACCAATTAGCAGGCTCGTTTTTGTTTGCGCCTGGATCATGATTGTCGTGGGAGATGAAATGGACCATACCAATGAAATTCATTTTGCAGATCCTATAGCTGCGGTTCAGTTTCTCAGAAATGTTGAACCATTCAATGAATTGGGAAATTCAACATTAAGAAAGCTTGCAGGGAAAATGATTCTGGATTTTTTCCCGCAAGACGCAAAAATCCTTGAACAGGGTATCACACGCGTAAATCATCTTTATTTTATCCAGAGAGGTGGAGTTCGAATTGAATCGCAGGACTCCCATAGCGGCCCCACACTCAAGGACTTGAGGGGAGAAAGTAATTACTTTGGCACCTTATCCATAATCAGGGGGGGAGTGTCAGTTTATAACGTCACAGCTATTGAAGACACTTTTTGCTACATGCTGGATAGCGACGTTTTTATGGAATTAATTCGTGAGAAGCCCGATTTTGCGGCTCATCTCTGGGAGCGTCTTTCTAGAGAGGTTGTCGGGGAGGTCTACGAAGAGATAAGAAGCCAAAAACTTCAACAACGCTCAGAAGAGAGTTTGAGACTTTTCAATTCGCCTATTAAGGAGGTTATCAGACGGCATATGGAGACAGTGCCGGCTGACTCATCCATCCAGATGGCCGCAACGAGCATGTCTGAAAATCGCATTGGCTCTTTGCTGGTAACCGATCAAGAGGGAAAGGTTATCGGGATAATCACAGACAATGATCTGAGGAACAAAGTAGTGGCCAGGGGCTTGGACCCGTCTGCAGCTGTCGGCACTATTATGTCGTCTCCTTTGAAAAGCATATCCGAAGAGGAAATATGTTTTGACGCTCTGGTTGAAATGATGCATTCCCAGACACATCATCTCGCAGTGGAAGGGCCCCAAGGAATTTCGGGAGTGATTTCGGCTCATGACATAATGGTTGATCAGGGCGACTCTCCTATATCTCTCTACAGAGAGATAGTGGCCCAGAAAACGGTTGAGGGTCTTTATCCGTTGTCTCACAAGATGCCTCTTATTGTCAGATCCCTCATCCTGGAGGGCGCTAAAGCGAATGACGTGACCAGAATGATTTCGATTCTGAATGACCACATAGCCAGCAGGGTAGTAGACCTGCTGGACAGCGAACTCGGACCGGCGCCCTATCCATTCTGCTGGCTTACCATGGGCAGTGAAGGAAGACAGGAACAAACCTTCAAGACTGACCAGGACAATGCCTTGATTTATGAGACCCCACCTGAAGAATGGAGCTATGTCAAAGACGCCAAACTATATTTCAGGCGATTCGGAAATCTGGCCGTCAAGAATCTCGCAGCTTGTGGGTTTTCTTTATGCAAAGGGGAGATCATGGCCTCCAATCCAAAATGGAGGAAGCCATTTGCAGTATGGAGGAACTATTTTGACAACTGGATGAACGCGCCCGAACCCCAAGCCGTTTTACACGCCACCATTTTTTTTGATTTCAGGGGAGGCTACGGTAAAAAGGAACTCTCCGACAAACTGCGTGATTACGTTGTCCAACAGGCCCCGGGCAGAGGCATATTCCTTATGCACCTTGCAAGAGACTGCATATCCACAAAGTCTCCTCTGTCCTTCTTTAAGAACTTCCTGGTCGAAAAAGACGGAAAGTACAAAAACCGTCTGGATTTAAAAACCCGCGGTCTGGTTCCTTTTGTGGACTTTGCCAGAGTGATGGCGCTAAAACATGGTTTAAGAGAGACAAACACTTTGGCTCGGATCCAGAAACTGGGTGAAGAAAGCCTGATCCCTCATGAGCTATATTCCGAGATTCGAGAGGCTTATGAGTTTCAGATGCAGATCAGGCTCGTTCACCAAGTCAGACTCATAGAAAACGGTCAAGAGCCGGACAATTACATTGATCCAGGTGAAATATCCGATCGTGAAAAACACACGCTAAAAGAGGCTTTTGAAGTCATTAACCGGCTTCAAGGTTACCTGAAAAACGAATTTCGTGTCCTTGAATGACAGGTTAATAAATTGAGAAAACTTCTTGAATGGCTAGGGTTCAGACAGCACCAGCTAATAACCGACAACAGGCGTTTTTTCAAATCGTTTGACAAGAACAGACCTTTTGAGGATTACGATTACGTTGTTTTGGATACCGAGCTAACCAGTCTGAACCCTAAAAATGGAGAAGTGGTTTCAATAGGGGCGGTTCGGATCCGAGGCTTGAGACTACTGATCGGCGGAAGTTTCTTTTGTTATGCGCGGCCTGAAAAACCCTTGCCGAAAGACAGCACGATGATTCATCGTATTACCCCCCAGCAGATCGAAAATGCTCCCAACTTGGAAGATGTTCTCCCTGATTTTATCAATTATTGTCATGGGGCGGTATTGGTTGGTCATTTCCTGAAAATTGACATGACGTTTTTAGGAAAAGCCTTCAGAAAACATTTTGGTGGAACACTGGGAAACGTCTGGTTGGACACCCTTAAACTTGCTCAGTCTCTCGAAGAATACAGAAGGCGTCATCGCTACTCCGATGACCCAATAGAGAATTCTTTTAATCTTAACAAGTTGGCGGTAAAATATAATCTACCACTCTTCGAGAAACATGATGCGCTTGAAGACGCTATTCAGACGGCGTATCTGTTCATCTACCTATGTCACAAATTAAAAAAGGCAGGTTGCGTCACTTTGGGAGATCTGATTGTGTCCCAAAGTAACGCAGTGCTACCTTCTGACCAAGGTTACTCGACCGCGTAGCCGATTGTTTTTAAGGCGACTCCGATTTCACTCAGAATGGCCGGATCATCAATTGTTGACGGCACTGAAAATTCTTCGCCGTCAGCGATCTTTCGCATTGTTCCCCTTAGCACTTTCCCCGAACGGGTTTTAGGAAGCCGGTCTACTATTACGGCCTTCTTAAAAGAGGCCACAGCGCCAATATCGTTTCTTACCATCTGCACCAGTTCCTTGACGATTTCTTCCCGGTCCTGGGAAACCCCGGCCTTCAAGACCACAAAACCCAGCGGAACCTGTCCTTTCAGATTGTCATAGGCGCCTACCACTGCGCACTCGGCCACCGCAGGATGTTTTGCGAGTATTTCCTCCATACCGCCTGTAGACAATCTATGTCCGGCTACATTTATGACGTCGTCTATCCGGCCCATTACAAAAACATAGCCATCTTCGTCAATGTAGCCGCCATCCCCGGTAAGATAGTAGCCCGGGAAGGGACTCATGTAGGATTCCACGAAACGTTTATCATCGTTCCATAAGGTGGGAAGGTTTGCAGGTGGTAGAGGCAATTTTACGCATATAACCCCATTCTGATTCGGACCTAATTCCCGACCGTCAGAGGCGTCCAGAATCTTGAGATTGTAGCCTGGCATGGGCTTTGTAGCAGAACCAGGCTTGATGTCAAAAAATTCCAACCCTCTGAAATTACCGGCAATCGCCCATGCGGTTTCAGTTTGCCACCAGTGATCAATAACCGGACGCTCCAACAAGTTTGTCGCCCAGTAATAAGTGTCGGGATCCGTCCTTTCACCAGCCAGGAATAGAGTTTCAAAATTTGAAAGATCATATTTTTTGAGAAATTCCCCATTAGGGTCTTCTCTCTTTATTGCCCTTATAGCTGTGGGCGCCGTAAACAGGGCCTTGACACGGTGATCAGAAATGACCCTCCAGAAGGCCCCCGGATCCGGAGTTCCTACCGGTTTGCCCTCGAAAATAATTGTTGTGGCGCCCGTAAATAGCGGCGCATAAACTATGTATGAATGTCCTACAACCCAACCAACATCCGACGCCGCCCAATAAACTTCTCCAGGACCTATATTGTAGATATGCTTCATGCTCCAGCGCAAAGCCACCGCGTGCCCGCCGTTGTCGCGCACTACCCCTTTGGGCTTTCCCGTGGTTCCAGAAGTGTAAAGGATGTATAGCGGGTCTGTAGCCGCTACGGAGACACAACCCGCAGGAGAGGCGGAAGATTCCAGTTTCATCCAGTCAAGATCGGTTTCTGCAGAAAGCTCTGCAGCAGCCATTTCACGCTGGAGTATCACACTCTTTTGCGGCTTGTGTTCGGACAGTTGTATGGCCTCGTCCAACAATGGTTTATACGGAATTATTCGTTTCACCTCGATGCCGCAGGAAGCAGTGAGGATCACCTTGGGTTTGGCGTCATCGATCCTTACCGCTAATTCACGTGGGGCAAAACCTCCAAAAACCACTGAGTGTATAGCTCCGAGACGCGCGCAAGCAAGCATTCCTATGAGCGCCTCCAGAATCATGGGCATGTAAATCAGCACCGTATCTCCCTTAGAGACACCCAAATCTCTGAGCATTCCCGCCGTCCTGGATACACGCTCAAGAAGTTCGGAGTAAGTCAACTTCCAAACATTACCTGTCACCGGACTATCATAAATGACCGCGACCTGCCCTCCCCTGCCGGCTTCTACATGCCTATCAACCGCATTGTAACATGTGTTAAGCATCCCTCCCTTAAACCACTTTACAAAAGGTAGGTTGGAAACGTCGAGGACCTGATCCCATTTCCTGTCCCATGAAATATCTTCTGCCGCCTGCGCCCAGAATTTTTCAGGACTTTCCATGGATTCATCGTACGCTTTTTGATAGTTCATTTTCACCCCCGTGAAATGATTTGGGAAAAGTTAGAAGATTGATGATTACGAAAAACCGCCAAAGCCGCCCGTATATGATCAGATTGACATGGGAGACGTGGAACACTTCACAGATTCACCAGCAAAACTCGAGACTAAATTCTTCCCCTCCGTAGATCACAGAATCTGCAACGCGTCAGGTCGCCAAAATATTAGGGATTAAATATCTCCACATGAAATACCGGTTTACGGCATGGCCTGGAAGCCATGATGTTACGCAGGAGCGCTCAAGCCAAAATACAACCCACTTACAATACATCTATATTCTTGATGAAAGCTTCATTGAAGCGCCCATTTTGATCGGGAGAACTTATCTTTAAAAGTTTTAAAATTTTATCGCAAGCATTTTCTGGACAGTCATTTTAATAAAAGCGCGGCCGCTGTCCAAAAAAATTTCTTTATATCTATATATAGATATGCTATAAACCATAAATCCTGAATTGTGAAGTTTTGAGTTGACATGCGACGCATTATGATCTTATTTAATAGGGGACATCTTTTATACCTCTGTTACTAGATCGTACGATCGGCATATAAAATAGCGTATCATTTCTTAATACAACAACAATAACAAAAAACTTAAACACAAACGTAGACTAAATCCGACAAGCTGACCAAGAATCCAGTAAGTGGAGTTACTGATTTCACTACTGATCCGCGACAGAAACGAGAGATTCTCCAGTGAGCTATAGAGTTCAGTACGAATCATCACGACTTTGGCGCATAACCTTCTCAGGGTTGGAGACACTCTGCAGGATAGCCATGGTCGCCTTCCCCCTCCTGACATACCGGCTTTACTCCGGCCATACCTTGACGAGATCCCTTATTCAAAATATGCAGATGCGATTTTTCAGACTTTCAGATCCAGTTATAAAACTACCGTCTCACCTTTTTTCGTGTTGTTACATAGCGAAAAGTGACTATCAGTCGTTTTATATGGATATCTTCGACAGGAAGCACATGTTGGTGACTCTTAACGGTCGCTCTCCACCGTAACCCAAAATATGGGATTTGCGCATCATGCATAGTTTTACAAGGGTCAACTCGGATCGACAAACCTTTACATTTTCTTTTTGTTTTAATTGGCTTGGTCAAATTCTTGAAAAAGCAGATTCAGGAATTAGGCATTGTCTTAAGATCAGCAGAAACGCCTGGCTAAAGCGAGGAACATTTTTCATTCCTCCGAGAAAATTCCCAGGAAGGAGTAATTCGCCGTGGCACAGAAACAGGAAGATTGGGCAGCAATTGCGAGGAATCCCAAATTTATTGAGATTCACAAAAGAAAAACCGCTTTTCTTTTTGGGTGGTGGATTTTTTCCACTGTTTACTACTTTCTACTCCCGATAGGGGCGGGCGCAGCCCCCGGTTTTTTCAGTATAAAGGTAATTGGCAACATCAATGTTGGTTATTTGTTTGCTCTCTCGCAATTCTTTGTTTCTTGGGCAATTGCCATTTATTACGCGTCATGGGCTAACAGGGTGTCGGATCGTCTAACAAATGAACTGATTGATGAGTTAAAACTCAGATAAGGAGGACTAGAGGCATGAAAAGGACCACACTCTTTGTGACGCTAGCCCTCGTGTTGGGCGTGCTGACGATGTCTTTAACCCCGGATGTGTCTCTGGCGGGACCAGAGAGCGCCATATCCTCGGCCATCACCGCTCAGGCCAAGGCAGTTCCGACAAAAGTGGAAGCCAATAGAACCATCACAATCGCCATGTTCCTGTTCATCATTGCCATCACACTGGGCGTAGTCGTATGGGCGGCCAGTCGAACCAAGACAACCGCAGACTTTTACGCAGCCCGTGGAGCAATCACTGGAACACAGAACGGTTGGGCTATCGCTGGTGACTATATGTCGGCGGCATCCTTTCTGGGCATTGCCGGTTTGATTTCTCTCTATGGTTACGATGGATTCATGTATTCGGTAGGCTGGCTGGTTGCTTACGTTACAGTTCTCCTAATTGTTGCAGAGCCATGTAGAAATGCGGGCAAGTTTACCATGGGGGACATCCTCTCCTTCAGGTCAAACCCCAAGCCGGTTCGAGCAGCGGCGGCAATTTCAACTGTGGCTGTTTCAACTTTTTATCTGACGGCGCAGATGGTCGGCGCTGGAAAACTGATGGAGTTGTTGATCGGCATTCCGTTCAAATTGGCCATCAGTGGAGTGGGAGCTTTGATGATCGTATACGTCGTGTTCGGCGGTATGATCGCCACTACTTGGGTCCAGATAATCAAGGCCGGCTTGCTAATGACCGGCGCAACCGTGTTGTGTGTGATGGTAGCGGCCAAGGCCGGTTTCAATCCCGTACAGTTCTTTTCAGACGTGGCCACTAACCCACAGATCAAGGAATGGGTTCAGCTTCAACTGCTGAAGGACGCAATTCCCAAGGAGGGTTTCGACTACGGTCAGCGATTCCTCGAACCTGGGTTGCTGCTCAAGGATGTATGGGATCAAATCTCCCTCGGAATGGCTCTGGTTTTGGGAACAGCAGGGATGCCACACATCCTGATGCGCTTCTTTACGGTTCCCACCGCTCAGGCCGCACGTAAATCAGTTATAATAGCGATGTTCATTATCGGAACTTTCTACATCCTCACTACGTTGCTGGGATTCGGTTCCGCGATAAACGTCTCCCCGCAAATTATTTACGCTGTGGACAAGGGCGGCAATATGGCAAACATGTTGCTCGCTCAAATGCTTGGTAACCAGATCGCCCCGTTCCTCGGAGATTTCTTGCTGGCTTTCCTTTGCGCCGTGGCGTTCGCAACAATACTGGCAGTTGTTTCCGGACTGGTTCTGGCGGCCTCAGCAGCCATCTCCCATGACATCTACGTGAACGTTATAAAAGGTGGCCACGCCGATCAGAGCGAGCAAATCCGGGCTGCAAGAATAACCTCATTGATCGTGGGAGCTGTCGCTGTTGTTATTGGTATTGCTGCGGAAAGACAGAATGTGGCGCACCTGGTCGCTCTTGCGTTTGCCGTGGCATCATCAGGAAACCTGCCGGTGGTTGTGCTCTCGCTGTTCTGGAGAAAGTTCAACACTGCCGGTATAGTGGCGGGACTCCTCATTGGAACAGTGGTGTCCATCGGCCTGGTGCTGGTATCCCCCAACATGATTTATCCCAAGGTAGTGGCAGCAGGAGCCCAAAAGATAGTTGTCGCTCTTGAGGCAAAAGAAAAAGGTGGAGCTGTTCTTACCGACGGAGAAAAAGCTGAGTTAGCCAAATCCAGAATTCAGTACCAGGAGAATAAAGACGGCACATCCATGATGGGACTTGACAAACCGTGGTTCCCACTCAAGAACCCGGGAATTGTCTCCATCCCGGTGGGCTTTTTGTCGGCTATTATATTTGCTCTGATATTCAGGAGCAAAAAAGAGGAAGACGCCTTTGACGAGCTTTATGTCAGGCAAAATACAGGCGTGGGTGTAGCCAAAGCCATCGGCCATTAAATCAGGCCCACGTGCGCATCTTTGACAATTGAACAATGATGCGCAGGGGCCGTCTCATCAAACAAAAGGACCATCGCCGTTTTGACGATGGTCCTGACAATAAATCTGCCTCAAAAGTCCTATTGAACGGTGCAGGCGGTATTGGCCTTGTCTTGGCCAAAAGGCGACATGGCCCGGAGTGAGTTTATTATCGGGGGCATTTGTTCGAGGACATAATCTATTTCTTCTTCAGTATTATACCTGGACAGAGAAAACCTTATGGAGCCGTGTACGCACGTGAAGGGAACACCCATTGCCCTGAGAACATGTGAGGGTTCCAGTGACCCGGATGTGCATGCGGACCCGGAAGACGCGCAAATACCAAGTTCATCGAGCTTCAGCAGTATGGATTCGCCCTCAACAAACTCGAAGCCAATGTTAAGCGTGTTTGGGAGACGATCATCAAGAGCGCCGTTGATCCTCGAAAATGGAATTGACTTTAGCAATCCGTCCTGAAGGCGATCTCTCAAAGATTTAACTCTATATTTTTCCTGCTCAATGTTGTGAAACGCCAGTTCAGCAGCCTTACCCAGACCTATTATTCCAGGAACATTTTCTGTGCCTGCGCGTCTATCATATTCCTGGTGCCCCCCTATTATAAAAGGCTGGAATCTTGTCCCCTTTTTAAGGTACAACGCCCCCATCCCTTTTGCTGAATGAAGTTTGTGACCGGAGAGGGCCAGGAAGCTGATTGCCGTGTTTTTGAGATTGAGCGGAACTTTTCCGACAATCTGAACCCCGTCGGTATGCATAAGAGCGCCACGCTCAGCTGCTATTTCCGCTATTTCTTCAACAGGGAAAATCACACCGGTTTCGTTATTTGCCCACATTATTGAAACTACCGCCGTTTTGTCCGTGACTGCAGACCTTACTTCATCGAGGTCAAGCATTCCTTCCTTGTCGACTGACAGCCAGCGGACAGTGTACCCTTTGAACCTTGCGAGGTGTTTGCAAAGATTCAGGACAGCCGGGTGCTCCACTCTGCTGGTCACAATTTCTTTTCTTTCCGGCGATGTGGCCAATGCGCTCAAGATGGCTGTTGAGTCGGATTCTGTTCCTCCAGAGGTGAAAATTATTTCTGTGGGGGTAACACCTAGTAACTCGGCCAGCTTCTCACGGGCCAGTGCTACATCACGAGCGACACTTCCCCCAAAAAAGTGCATACTCGAAGGATTCCCATAACGACCGGTCAGAAAAGGTGTCATCGCCTCAAAAACCTCAGAGGCAACCTGAGTTGTAGCGTTATTGTCCAGATATACTACTTTCACGGCGCAACCTCCTCAACGGACAGCTCGGGATGAACAAGCTCCTTTAGTTTGGATTCAATTCCGGCTTTGGTCAAAGAGGAACTGGGACAAGACATACATAAACCGCGAAAGGCTATTTTCACCCTTGATCCGTCCAGATCAATCAACTCGATGTCACCACCATCTTTCTGGAGACTCGGTCTTATTTCTTTGTCGATAACTTCCTGAATCCGAGCTATCTTCTGTATGTTGGTCATCGCCTTGGGTGGGCTTGTCCGTTCAGGCTGCAGTTGTTTTAGTTCGCCACGCACTTCATCCAGTATTCTCTCTATTTTGTCGTGACACAGACCACAACCGCCTCCAGCCTTGGTGAAGTTGGTGACTTCATCTATGGTGGAAAGTTTATTCTGTAGAGCCACCTGGCGTATGTGTTTGTCCGTGATTCCAAAACACTCGCAGACTAATTCGCCATCGAGTTGGTCTTTGGGGGCAGGCTCACCGCGGTAACATGCTATGGCCGCTTCTAACGCGTCCTTTCCCATTACAGAACAATGCATCTTCTCTTTTGGCAAACCACCGAGATAATCTGCTATATCCTGATTCGTGACGGCCAACGCCTCATCAATGGTCTTACCTTTAATCATCTCGGTCAGCGCGCTACTGGAAGCTACTGCGCTACCGCAACCGAAGGTCTGAAATCTGGCATCCTCGATTTTCTTTGTCTCAGGATCAATCTTCAAGTAGAGCTTCAGAGCGTCGCCGCATGCCAGAGACCCCACCTCTCCTACTGCATCGGCTTCGTCAATTGATCCTACATTACGAGGATTAAAAAAATGATCTTTTACTCGCTCGGTATAGTCCCACATTTCTTACCTCATTCAGATGTCGTAATATTTAAGTAAGTGTAGTCACTTAAAACGTAGATTCAACCTTAACGAGAGGCCTTGCAACGGCATCCAAATCCAAGATTCTCGAACCGCCCGTTTGGTTCTTTCTGCAATATTTGGATCAGCCGCAATTGCTTATCATCATCTAGACACTGAAAGCATGTGTACTTGCCTTCCGGCGAATCACATTCCACCAGGGAATCAACACCAACGGCCTGTTTGATCTTAAGACCGGACGTGCCATCATCGGATTTGATTATATCAGACAATTTCTTCATAGCCTGATCACAGTTAGCCGCCATTTCAAGCAGCTGCGCATCGGAATTCGCCGTCATTCCGGAAGAAAGTATCAGAATCAGGAACAAAAAGATTAGTTTCATTTAAACCTCCAGCGATGAACCAATATGAAGATTAGTTACTGAGTTTGATTGTGCAAGCGCCTGGAATAGTCAACGCTCTTTTCGATCATCATCTCTAGCGTCCTTGGCCGGTTTTGAAGGATGCTCAGGCTTGGAACGTTCCATTTTCATCTCAGGCCTGGCGGCCGCCGGTGGAGTTGATGACCTTTCAATTCTCTGCTCCGGCTTACGTTCAGATTTTACTTCTGGAGCTGATCTTTCCTGTCCGGTTGAAGGCCTGGATTCCGTCCTGGGTTGCTCAATCTGTGAAGCGGGTTTTTGCCGCTCTGGTTTATTTTCCCGACGTTGCTCCAGCTTTGGAGCTTCCGGCATTGGTCTGGGTCTTGGACCGGCCTCGGTGTCCAGTGGTTTCGGAGCGTTGGGAATAGTCCCGGGCTTCTGTATTGCTGGACGCTCTTGATTAATCTGTTTTTCCGGCTTTTCGACCTGAAGAGGCCCACTCTCAATAGGCTTCTTCGACCCCTCAGGCTTCCCGGCGCCCACTGCGGGAGGTTTGACCAAGCCTGGTTTCTCCGGCTTTTCCGGTCTTCCCGGCTTAGCCGGTTTTTCAGGGCTTCCTGCAGGCGGTTCCAATCCTGGCTGCATGCCTGGTTTCACCGATGGAGGAACAACTCCCAGGGCTGGTGGCAAGACCTGTTGAATCGCCGGTCCTAATGGCGGCTTTACACCTATCGGTCTCTCCGGCATGGGCTGATTTTGCTGCCCTTCGACAGGAATGACAACCGCGCACCTTCCTGCAACACATCTCAATCCCAGATCGGCGCAAGGCACGCATACCCCTCCTCTGCGTATTTCACAGGGGCCGCAAGGACGAAATGCGCATCTACCGTCGATGCATAGCATCCCCAGTTCGGCACATCCCACGCACCTTCTGCCGTTCCAGAAACTACATGGGGGACACTCGAGTGGTCTTACACATCGTCCGTCTACACAGACCCGACCTATATCCTCACATTTTACACATCGCCTACCATCCCATATTCTGCATGGAGGGCACCCTTTTCTCACGCAGCGTCCACGGTCACAAACCAAACCCAGTTCTTTGCATGGGACGCATCTGTCTTCCCACTGAACCTTGCATGGACCGCAGTCAAGTTGCACGCACCGCCCCTTAAGGCATGCCAAACCAAGCTCTTCACAAGGAACGCACCTATGCCCATCCCAGGCAGTGCAACGTGAACACTCCGGCTTGAAGACGTGCCGGGCCTCACATTCCGGAACTTCTTGATTGAGTGTGTTGGGAATAGTTGTGATTGCAATAAGTTCTCTGAGTCTTGAGCTGGATACGCCCATGGGTCTGGAAGGTTCTTTTCCCTCCTCCACATAGACTGATTTGCAGGAATCAACCAATCGTTCCTGTGTAAGGTTCTCGGAAAGATTTTTTACCCTGATCTGGCCTCGAATTACCGTCACTGTAGTTCGTTTCGGTCCGTGAACAGTCACCACAAAATCGGCAGGCTTTTCGGCCGGATCTACGTTGATCATAGCCGTTGGAGTTGTAACAGTATAAGAAGACGGGGGCTTGGTTTCTCCAAGTTTCTTTATGAACCTGATTGATCCCGCGGACACGTCAGACCCAAAAAATGTGGCCTGTTGATCCACGCTGGAATCAAAGATGTACATTTCAGAATCCTCTCCCATAGAAGCGTGAGATGATTCTGAAAATTTCAAATAGAGTTTTGAGCCAGCGTCCGTCTGCACCATGTCTGAGAGTTTTACGATTTCGTTTATAACGACTTTCTTGAAATCATTTTCGTTGGCGCGCCTCAAAGATGCATTTCCCTCTATAGCCGCGACATTGCCAACGGGCTCGGCGCCTGATTGACACGGCGAACCTAATAGCGCCAGACAAACAGCGCCGATAAAGGTGATTAGTTGCAAAGACTTCCGGGACATGGCAGACTCCTGTTAAGTTATCCAGAGATTGGAAAACTTGGTTACGTCACTTTAAATAATATTTTTGTTGTTTGCAAACAGCGTTGAAGTAAGTGAAGTTCGCCCTCTGCGGAATCCGTCTGTTTTCAAGCCCCGGAAACGAATCTGAATATTTGATCAAATTGCTCCGCAGTGCTATTCCAGTCCATCCCGGAATCAAGGATTTTCTTTCTTCCATTCTCTCCCATGGTTTGCCGAAGCCCAATGTCTTGAATCAAAACTATCAATTTTTCTCTCAGTTCATCAATATTCCCGATCTCGAACAAAAACCCTGTTACACCATCTGTCACAAGGTCAGGGACACCACCTACCCTAGAGGCGACAACCGGCAGGCCACAAGACATGGCCTCCTTCACTACATTCGGACTACCCTCTGTGTGGCTGGCAAGGCAAAGAATATCAGATGCTTGCATCATTTCGGCCACCTGTTTGGGTGTAGCCAGCCCCCGCCAGTTTATTCGTTTGGAAATGTTGTAGCCATCTGCAAGTTTATGGAGATCATCAGCAAAAAAACCCTCGCCGACCAGATCCAGAACGGTATTGTTGAACTCCTTTGAACTCAATGCCAGAAGCAGGTCCTGGACGCCTTTCTTGGGTATCAGGCTGCCCACGAAGACGATTCTGACCGGACCGCTTTCAGAGTGTGACTTTTTGACCGGACAGAACATCCCCGTGTCAACCCCAAATCCTGGCGTAAAAACTTTCCGGGGTTCGGCTCCCAGGTCTTTGCAAATCTCAGCCAATTGCCGACTCACCGGAGCGAGAGCTGACGATCTGCCGATAACAAATTTGGAGACAATTCGCCATATGAGTTTTTCCTTGGCCAAATACCCATCATCCCCCCTGAATGAAGTTATCAGCGGCAACTTCCTGAATAGCCCCACAAATGCCCCAACCAGACCTGCGCCCAGCCAGTTGGCGTAAATTGCGTCGGAATTCCGGGATTTGCGAAGTGACTCCAGAAAGAAAACAACTGTCATGGTAATCAGTTGGATCTTGGCCAACCATGTCTTATTAAGGTTTTCAGGTATTCCTCCCGCTCCGGAGCAAAGCCTCTCCATCTTTCGAGGCCAAAAATATGCAAAGCGAATAACTGTTATTCCGTCAAACTTGTTGAGCCCGTAGTATTCTCCATTTGAAGGCGCCACAACTACAATTTCGTAACCTCTGGCAGTCAGGGCCACATTTAATTTATGTATGAACACCCCGGACCAGTCATCGCTTGAGTTTGGGTAACTTGTTGTGAGAACCAGAACCCTGCGTATGGAGCGTTTTTCAGTCTCGGTTGATTGTTTCAGCATGAACTTCCTGTCGATAAATCAAAGTATCAAACTTCGGAGATGAACCGTCGTCACACGGAGGCGTCATTGTAACAGACTCACCCATCCCTGGAATATAAACGGCAACAATTTTCTGTTCCGGCGTAAGCCTCTTCAATTTTAACTCGGCTTGATAAAGTCTATTTATTACCACTTGATAACTTCAAATGCGGTCGAGATTTTTTTCAAGTGTCTGCCATTATCGACCTACGGTTTGTTGCGCCCATCCCAGTCATTCATCCTCTCTGTGTATTGTTAACAGACTCCATAAACAGGTTTTTAAGTCAAGTTGATGGTCATGATATTATTGACCTATTGGCATTAAAGTGTTTTCTAGTTTGACAAAATGTTCTGGCCTATGCAATAGTTGCTCTACTTGTTATGAAAATTCAATGAGATGAGCGTTTGCTCAATAGAAGTCCGGCTGAGGGTATAGGGGTTAGGGTCGGACTTTTTTCTTCCTGCCAGCGCCAACATGCTCATCGGCAATCTCCTGATCTTTCTCTGCAAATCTGTAATCACTACATGTTCACATTGGGAAGCTGAAAAAAGTTAAAGCCGTTAATGTTTTCGCTTTGCGAAGGCTAGGTTTGACCGGTGTGGCAATGGCCTTTTAGGGGAAGTTTAGCCCCCGAAGCGCCATATCGGGGGCCTGTGAGAACAATGTCAATTAACGAAGATTTTCTTTATACCAACCAATACTCATCGCCAGTCCATCGCGCAAAGTACAGTCAGCGGAAAAGCCAAGGCATCGTTTTGCATCGGAGGCGTCCGCGCTGGAATGCATCACATCGCCTGCTCTGGGATTCTCATGAACCGGTTCGACAGATGTTCCCAGGAGTTCCTGGAGAGCAATGAGTAAGTCCAACAAATTGACCTGATCTCCCCGCCCTATGTTGTAAGCTCTCCCACAATTCGATGATGGAGCAACCATGGCCAGCAGATTAGCCTGAACCACGTCTTTCACGAAGGTAAAATCGCGACTCTGCAGTCCGCTTCCGTAAATGGTAGGGGCCAATCCACGCAACAAACGCGTTACAAATTTGGGAATTACCGCGGCGTATTCTGAATCGGGATCCTGTCTCGGACCATAAACATTGAAATACCTCAAACCAATTGTCTCAAGACCGTACAAGCTGAAGAACAGGCGACTGTGGTCTTCATTGAGTTTTTTGGTCAGCGCATAAGGAGACAGAGGAAGGCCCTCATTTCCTTCTTTCTTGGGTAGAATTTCACTGTCCCCGTATACAGACGATGACGAGGCATAGACCACTCGAGGAGTCTTATTCAGATGTGCGGCCCAAAAAATGTTGAGAGTGCCATCAGCGTTCACATTTTGGGTGGTTATGGGATCCATCACGGAGCGAGGAACGCTTCCGAGGGCAGCCTGATGAAATATTCCGTCTACTCCCTCGGTGACTGACTTTACCAGGTCCAAATCCCGTATATCCCCTTTGATCACTTCCAGGTTTCGGCTTCTATCGCCGAACATTTCCTGTAAAGCTTGAATGTTCTCTTCTTTACCAGTGCTGAAGTTGTCAATTGTCCGAACCCGTGATCCCAGACTCAGCAGCTCTTCGATCAAATGGCTGCCTATGAATCCGGCTCCACCAGTGACCACAAACATTTTCTTCTCAAAATTTGTCATAAATTCTCCAGCCTTTGTCATCTATCATCATGCATGCTTAATATACCGCCTGAGCATACATTGTCTCACAATAAAAAAAAATCTTATTTTAATCGCTACTGACGTTCCTACTCCAACGAGAGAGACCTGAGTCAGGGGATTTGTGACGAATTCTGAAAACACACAAGATCCAGACTGATTTTTTCGTGCTCTGAAAGAGGAGGCATGAATCCCCTTCAGAAGCGTTCAGCATAGCCATTTGAGCGTGAAATCGGAACCATCGAAATATTATTCTTTTTCGAATAGTACAATATCGATGAAATAAATCGCCTCAATACCTATTGCAATTTCAAAAATAGAGTATAAACTACAAAAGTAGTGAGTACAAAGTTTGATAGACCAGGCTACCATGTTGTCTCCAGACCTCCTAGTTGAGATTGTTCCTGAGCTTGTTTTGGTTTGCAGATATTTAGATCAACACGGGCCGTGCAGTCGGCCGCCCCTGGTAGCGGCCGGCCTCCCCACGGCTGAGGATTCACGGATTTTAGGACCGTTGAACGTTTGCAGCATTAGAGGAGAATAAATAATGCCTGGACTGAACGGGAGAGGACCTGCTGGAAATGGCCCTCAGACGGGTTTGGGCCGTGGACGTTGCGTAAAGGGCGTCGTCTCGGACACAGATCAATCTGGGGAATTAATGGGATTGGGGCGCGGTGGTCGTCCATTCGGTTGCGGGATGGGACGCCAGGCCGGAATGCGTAACCGACGAAATCAAGGGTTTGGAAATTTCACAACAACTCAGGGGCCTACCTCACAGGACAAGGAATAGGGATTCGGTTAAAGTTCGTCGAAGGATAGGAACGCTAGAATATCTGATGAACGAACTAAAACGCGTGATGGATAGCTAAGGTTCGGAATTGTTTTTCGGGCCGTCAAATCCAACATTTCGACGGGGTAAGGTAAGCATTTCGAGATGTTGAAAGAAGCGGCCCGACTTTATTCAAGACTACTCGGGTAATGGTCGGTCACCACATTATGAAATTGTCGAGTAATTCTTCCTATCACGAGGATCAAAACCGAGAACCTGGATTTTGGTCCTCATTTGAATTAATAGTCTAAGTATAAAAGAGCTTGAAGGCTTGTAAATAATCTTTAGTTTAAAAGAGGCGATTATGAGTGAAGAAACACAATGCGGCTCCGAACAATCATGCGGAAGCTGTTCAACTTCCTCTTCCTGTTCCGCTGACATTCAACGAAAACATGCCGAGGAACAATCACTGAAGAAGCTGTCCAGAATCAGATCACGAATAGCAGTGATGAGCGGCAAGGGAGGGGTCGGAAAATCCACGGTGGCAGTCAATTTGGCCACTTCGTTGGCGTCTTTGGGCAACAGGGTAGGGATTTTCGACGGGGACGTTCACGGCCCCAACATTCCCAAAATGTTGGGGGTTGACCATGTTGCGCCCAATGTGTCCGCCGATGGCTTGTCGCCGGTGATAGGACCGGCAGGCATAAAAGTGGTTTCCATGGGTTTTCTGGTCCAGGACGCCGACACACCTATTGCGTGGCGCGGCCCCATGAAGCACTCACTGTTTCAACAGTTTATAGCTGATGTCGATTGGGGAGACCTTGATTACCTCATCATAGACTTGCCGCCTGGGACCGGTGACGAACCGCTCAGTATCGCTCAGTTGCTTGGCCAACCGCTTTGGACGGTCATAGTTACAACTCCGCAGGACGTGGCGCTGTTGGACTCCAGAAAATCAGTAGTTTTTGCCCGCACTCTGCAGATGAACATTCTTGGGATAGTCGAAAATATGAGCGGCATGTCTTGTCCTCATTGTGGTGAAAAAATTGATCTGTTCAAGACTGGAGGAGGACAGCGCGCAGCAATCGAGTTGCAGGCGCCTTTCCTTGGGGCGATACCGATCGATCCTAACATTGTGCTGGGGGGCGACGCGGGAACACCTCTAATAGAAGACAATCCGGAAGGCCCGAGCGCAAAAGCATTTCTGGAAATAGCAAAAAAAATCAATGAGACGATAACGTCTTCAAATTAACCTGTTGGGAATGTTTGACCATGATTCAAAGGTTTAAATTTTTTAAATAAATAATATCGAAGGAGTTCAAAAATGTCGGTTAAAACGGTAGCGGTTCCATCGATGAGTCCCGGAGGACTTGACGCCATGAGAGCGGGCCACTTTGGACATTGTGACCTTTTCACATTAATCCACTTGGAAGACGGTGAAATCAAGGAAGTTTCGTTGGTGGACAACCCACCCCATGTTCAGGGCGGCTGTTTTGCTCCAGTCAGCATTCTTCACAAAAGCGGCGCTCATGCGCTCATAGTTGGAGGAATCGGAATGAGGCCGCTAATGGGTTTTCAACAGGTAGGTATTGACGTTTACTATGGACCGGAAGGCGATACCGTGCAGTCGGTAGTATCGGAATTATTAAACGGAAAACTACAAATTATTGCCGAACACCAGGTATGTGGCGGCGGAAGGTTTTAGAATAGGGATCGAAAATGAAAATTGCAGTAACATCTGACGGTACGAGCTTGGAATCCCCAATGAATCCTCGCTTCGGGCGCGCTCCCTACATTTTGATAGTAACCTCCGAGGGAGAACTGGTTGAAGTTATAGATAACGCAGTAAATGTGAACGCCATGCGCGGGGCCGGAATACAGGCTGCAAAAAGCCTTGCAGACCGTGGGGTGGAAATCTTGTTAACAGGTCACTGCGGCCCGAACGCTTTTACTGCGCTTGATGCGGCAGGCATAAAGGTAGGATCAGATCAATCGGGATCAGTAAAGGAAGTTGTGGAGAAATGTGTGGCGGGAAAAGTAACTTTTGCTGATAAACCCAATGCTGAACCGCACTGGTAAGGTGAGCCAACCCATGAAAATTGCCGTTGCTAGTGGCAAAGGAGGGACGGGCAAGACCACAGTGGCTACCAGCCTGGCCGCAGCGCTTGGTGAACGCGCCCAGATACTGGATTGTGACGTGGAGGAGCCTAACTGCCACATTCTGATGTCTCCTCAGATATTAAAGTCTGAACCAGTCTCTGTCCAGGTTCCATTAGTTGAAATGGAGAAATGCGACCTGTGCGGGAAATGCGGCGAAGTATGCAAGTTCAGCGCAATCCTGACCATCGGCAAAACGGTTTTAACTTTTCCGGAACTTTGCCACGGTTGTGGCGGCTGTATGCTTCTGTGCCCTAACAAGGCCATCAGCGACACACCCAGAGAATTGGGAGTGGTTGAGACCGGTAACGTCGGGACTGTTGAATTTGTGCAGGGAAGAATCAGGATAGGAGAAGCCATGGCGCCACCTCTGATAAAAGAGGTCGTCAGACGCGTCAATCCCGAAAAGATTGCCATCCTGGATGCCCCACCCGGAGCGTCCTGCCCGGTCATTCACACAGTCAAACGCTGTGACTTTGTGATTATGGTCACAGAGCCAACACCTTTCGGATTACATGACCTCAGGATTGCAGTTGAGGCCATACGCCCTCTGGGCATACCGATGGGTGTGGTGATAAATCGCAGTGATATTGGTGATGGGGAGGTAGGCGAGTATTGCAAAGCTTCAAGTCTGCCGCTGCTGATGGAAATACCTTTTGATCGTAAAATTGCTGAGGGTTACTCACGTGGAGACATGTTGATTCAAACCAACCCCGCATTTGCGGAGAAGCTTTGTGAACTTTTCGAGAACATTTCCAGAATAGTAAACAAAGGCTCCGACACAAGACTGGCAACTCGATGACAAAAGAGCTTGTAATCATAAGTGGTAAAGGCGGAACTGGAAAGACTTGCATAACAGCCTCATTCGGTTACCTTTCCAAAAGTAAAGTCATGGCGGACTGCGATGTGGACGCCGCAGATCTTCACATAATTCTGCAACCCCGGATTGAGGAAGAACAGGAATTCCGCGGAGGCGAAAAGGCTGTAATAGACCCATACAAATGCGTTAAGTGCGGCCTTTGCGTAGAGGTCTGCCGATATGAAGCCATAACTGAAGATCTCACCGTAGATGGATTTTCATGTGAAGGTTGTTCTGTTTGTTATCATGTATGCCCTGAGCAGGCTATCACCATGGAGGAGTCTCTCAATGGGCATTGGTTCGTTTCGCAAAGTCGCTTCGGGCCTATGGTTCATGCCGCACTACTACCGGGAGAAGAAAACTCGGGCAAACTGGTAGCGTTGGTAAGAAACCAGGCCAAGGCGTTGGCAAAACGGCTTGCCAAGGAACTCGTCGTGGTAGACGGAGCCCCCGGTATCGGATGCCCCGTTATTTCTTCGATCACTGGAGCCGATCATGTAATGGTAGTCACCGAACCCAGTCTGTCCGGTTTGCACGACATGCAACGAGTCATCGGCCTGATAAGGACTTTTAACATCCCCATTACAGTTGTCATAAACAAGTTTGACATCAACATTGATGTGTCGAGTAAAATTGAACAGTGGCTTGATCAAAATTCAGTCAATCTGGGCGGAAAGATTCCTTATGACCCGAATGTGATAAAATCCATGGTCATGAAGAAAACTGTTGTTGAATCTGGAAATGGCCCTGCCAACAATTCCATAAGACAGTTGTGGGATTACATGTCAACTCATGCTTTGCGTATGGAGACCAGCCATGGAGTCTGAGAGCATCACTTTAAAAGTGAAAGAGGCTTTGTCTCGAATCATAGACCCGGAGACGCGTCTGGACGTGGCCAGAATGGAACTTGTTCACGACATTCAGGCCGATGAAAAAGGCTCAGTTCAACTGGTGTTTAGACCTTCTTCTCCAGTTTGCCCAATGGCGTATTCTTTGGCCAGTTCCATACGCAAAGCGATAATGGCGATTGACGGAGTGACGTCAATAAAGTTAAAAGTAGAAAATTTCAACAAGGCGGATCACCTGGAGAGTCTGATCAACAACATTGCGGACTAGGTTCCGCATCTGGAGATATCATCATGCCCATTAAAGAGTATCAATGTGAAGATTGCGGGACTGTCAGTGAATTGCTGGTGGGGATTGGCAGGAATTCTTCCGAAGAGGTGTGCGTTTCATGCGGCGGGGCCAAGCTGAAACCTCTTATGTCGGCTGCAGCCATATCGATCGGACATGGAGGATCAATGCCAGCGGATATGGGCAGTTGCTGCGGGTCTAACCCATCAGCTGCCGGGTGCGCCGGTCCAGGCAGCTGTTGCGGATCAGTCAGATAAATGCAGAAGGTGACACAATGACCGAGAACACCGACATTTTTGATGATGTTGAAGGACTGATTCTGGAAGACGCTGCAAAACTGTTTTCACCCATAGTCATTGAACACTTCAAAAATCCACGAAATTACGGGGCCATAGAAAACGCCGACGCATACACATTCATGAGTGGAATATGCGGAGACACAATTGGAATCTTTCTCAACGCTAATGATGGGCGCGTCTCCAAGCTGGGTTTTGTGACTAACGGTTGCGGGCCCACAATTGCTTGCGCCAGCGCGATAACCTGTATGGCGGAAGGTAAAACGGTTGAGGAGGCTTGCAAGATTACAGGATCAGACCTTATTGATTATCTAGGAGGCCTGCCCAAGGAAAACACCCATTGCGCCGACTTGGCGGCCAATACCCTCAAAGGGGCGTTAGAGAAGGTTTCTGGGCGATGATTTACCCAGTTAAAGTTTTGGCTCTGCCTTCGTCACAATCGAACAGAAATGTAACCTTTTGTTAATTTTAATTCTCGTAAATCCGTCATCTTGATTAGGAGTAGAATTTGTCTTCCGATTTGACAATGCAAAATAGTGGCATCAAAGCGTTGATATTCTTAGGGGATCAAGACGGAGCAAATGCTATCAGCACGGCTCTTGAAAAACGCAGAATTCAGAGTTCGACTGTGGGTTCTCTGGAGCAATGTGTCTATCAGATGAAAATGCTACCACCCGACATCCTTATAGTGGAAGACAACGCAGAATCAAACATTGGCATCAAGGCGGTTCGGGAGGCTCTGAGAATATCATGGACTGTCTCACCCATACTGATCAGCCCATTGGATGAAGAACAAATTCATGACAGAGCAGAAGGGTTGGGCATTCTGGGGTTTATGAGCGCCCCATCGGACATTGAAAAGCTGGACTCCCTCATTGATGTTTTCATGAAATTGCATGGCAAATAGTCCGTCGCGCCGTCCCACGGTTTTGCCTTCAAATTGAGTCTGATAATTCTTTGTGATCACTGCCACAAAACACTCTTTTTGCACACAGTGTTTCTTGCTTAAATCAATCTTCATTGGTAAGCTTAAAGCGACTCTAGAATTAAACCCAGTGTCGTTTTTTACTTTGGGGCGCGGTGTTTACACACAATTTGAAACTATCGGTAAAATATCAGGCTCCGATGCGGGCCATGCTGGTGGCTTTGCTACCAGCTACCGCCATGGGTGTTTACTTTTTTGGATGGCGTTCGCTCACCTTGGTAATATTCTCGTGCATCGTGGCCTATTTGACCGAGGTCATATTTGAGACCTATCGCAACGGCACACCTACCGAGAGTGTGCTGGTGTCGGGCGCACTATATGGGCTTAGTCTGCCACCCTATACACCGTTGTGGATATCTGCGGTCGGAATAATTTTCGGAATAGTTTTTGGTAAACAGGTTTTTGGGGGATTCGGGCGAAATGTCTTCAACCCTGCCATCGTAGGGCGAAGTTTCGTTTATGTATGTTTTCCCCTTCATTTGACATCGCAATGGATGGCCCCAGCCACTGACCTCTGGGGCAGGTTGCTAAAATACACGGATGTTGACGCAATGACCACGGCCACTCCATTGGTGAGTTTTAAACAGACTCATGAACTGGCTGGGGTCTCGGACCTGTTTTGGGGGAACATATCTGGTTGCATAGGGGAAACATGCGTTCCGGCCATTTTGCTCGGAGGCGCCTACATACTATACAAGGGGGCAGCGGATTGGCGTTATCCAGTTTCATGTATATTCGGCGCAATGTCTTTTAACGCCGTCCTGACGTACGGGGGAGTTACCGGGGCGCTTGATCCCATGAGAAACCTCCTTTCCGGCAGTCTGCTCTTCGGGGCGTTTTTCATGGTGACCGAACCGGTCTCAGGCTGTGTTAAGTCGCAGGCCAAACTGGTATATGGCTTTTTGATTGGATGTCTGTGGACAATCATTAGAAGTTTCTCCGGTTTCCCAGAGGCCACTTCTTTCGCGATCCTACTTGGGAATACATTCGGACCGCTTTTCGATGAAGCGGTAATGGCCTGGGAAAAAAGAAAGAAAACTATTTCGCAAGCGTCTTGAAATGAGTTTTATAAAAAATATAGCCTTTATATTTGTCATCGCCTTCTTTTTCGCCGGAGTGACTTCGGGGGTCAATATGGCCTTGTCAAAGAGGATCAAACTCAATGAGGAGACCAGAGTAAACAAACAACTTCTCGAGGCGTTAGGCATACCTTTTTCGGACAAGTCGAGCCCGGAAACGATTCAGGAAATAAAATCAAAAAGGGTAAAATCCGCTGTGCTGGGGAATGAACGGCTATTCGCAGCAATCACTGACCAGGGCTCCATAGACAGGTTTGCTTTTCCGGTTACAGGTAAAGGATTATGGGGTTCAATCCAGGGATTGCTCGCTCTGAACAAAGATTTGACCCGTGTAGAAGGACTAATTTTCACTTCCCATGTTGAAACTCCGGGATTGGGCGCCAGAATTGATGAGCGATGGTTCAGGGATCAGTTTCAGGGGATTGATCTTCAGAGGAAAGCTTCACAGGACAAGTTCCTTAAAATGGGGCCAGGAAGTAGTGAGTCCGTAAACCGCGTGGATTCGATAACAGGGGCCACCATTACATCAATGTCCGTCGAGAAGATGCTCAATGAAGCTATCCGCTCAATATTGTCGGAAAAAGATCAAATCAGGGGGCTTGATTGGCAGTCTCTACCAAAAAAATAGCTCTTGACGGCATTTGGTACAACAACCCGATCTTCAGACAGGTGTTGGGTATTTGCTCGACTCTTGCCGTCACCAATCTGGTCACTAACACCGCAGTCATGTGCCTGGGTCTCATTTACACCAATGCAGTCTCGTGCGCCACAACCTCTGCTCTCCGGACTATTACTCCATTCAGATTGAGAATGATATCATCCACGCTAATAATAGCGGCTTACGTCATAGCGCTCCACAACTTTCTGATGGCGTATCTACCTGATATAAGTGCGCAACTAGGTCCCTATGTGGGTTTGATCATTACGAACTGCATTGTTTTGGGTCGCGTGGAAGCTTTTTCGATACAGAACAAGCCCTGGCCGGCTCTCGTGGACGGGGTGTCATCAGCCGTAGGCTACTCGATGGTGTTGCTTTTGATAGCCGTGTTTCGTGAGGGATTGGGATTTGGCTCCATAGCGGGAATCAGCCTTCCCTTCAGTTTCACAAAATGGACCATAATGGTTATGGCTCCTGGAGCTTTTTTCATGGTCGCCATTGTGGTATGGGTTGCGAGATGGTGGGACATGCGTTCAGAGGAATCCCAAAAAGCACAGAAGTGATGTTTCATAGATGAACATGGAGATTGCCATGAGCGAGGTCGGCGCCTTCGTAATATTTTTTGCATCAATTTTCACCAGCAATATATTGTTGACGAACTTTTTGGGAATGTGCTCGTACCTGTCGGTCTCGAGAGAACTCAAAACGGCGTGGGGGTTGGGAGTTGCAGTAGTTTTGGTCATAACACTGACATGCGTGGCCAACTACTTCGTCTATTATTATTTGCTTGTGCCGTTGAACCTCGAACATCTCGAGTTTATAGCTTTCATAATAGTTATTGCGGCCCTTGTGCAGGTGGTGGAGATGATCATAGAACGCACTTCTGATCGTCTTTACGCCGCATTGGGCATTTTTCTTCCACTGATTACGGTAAACTGCGCAGTGTTGGGAGCAGCCCTGTTCATGATCATCCGAAAATACGATTTTTACCAGTCATTGGCTTACGGCGCCGGTAGTGGAATCGGATGGATGATGGCAATCATGGCGCTCGCTGGAATAAGGGCAAAAATGTCCAGGCGTTCCAAGGTAATCCCTGCGTTGGAAGGGCCGGGAATTGTGTTGATTATCACCGGAATCATCGCTCTGGGCTTCATCGGTTTCAGTGGAATAGTTCAAATCAATTGATGCTGAAAAAAGGGCCATCCAGTGTCTTTAAGTTTTTTAATGCCTGCATTTTCCATAGCCTGCCTAGCCACCGTTCTGGCTATCATAATTTTGTTAGCTGAACGTTTCCTCATGGATTACGGAGAAGTAGAACTCCGGGTCAATGATAAAACATTCAAGGTGAAGGGTGGATCTACAGTGCTGAGCACACTGAAACAGGAAAAAATTTTTATTCCATCAGCCTGCGGAGGAAGGGCCACGTGCGCTTACTGTAAAGTCACTGCCGTCAGTGGATTTGGTGATGTGCTGCCGACTGAGGCTCCCTTGCTGACTAAGGAGGATCTGGCTCGGAACGTTCGCCTGGCCTGCCAAATAAAAGTCAAGACGAACTGCGCAATAAGCATTCCAAAGGAACTGTTCAGCATAAAAGAGTTCAGGGCGCGTATTGAATTTATACGAGACCTAACCTACGACATCAAACATTTTCGGTTCGAACTATTGTCACCTGCAGAAATAGACTACAAAGCCGGACAATATATTCAGGTGCAATCACAGCCGTATGGTGACATAGCGGATTCGGTGTACCGCGCTTACTCGATGTGCGGTCACGCTCAAATCAAAAATCAGGTCGAATTAATGGTCAGATTGGTTCCGGAAGGCGTTTGCACCACATACCTCTTCAATCATGTGAAGGTTGGAGACGAGGTTTTGTTGACCGGCCCATATGGTGATTTTTATCTGCGAGACTCTGACCGCCGAATGATCTGTATTGCAGGGGGATCTGGAATGGCCCCCATTCGCTCCATCATAATGGGCATGACAGCGGATGAAATTCAGAGACGCAGGCCTATTTTCTTTTTTGGCGCCAGAACGAAAACTGATTTGTTCATGATGGAAGAGTGGCTGGAACTTGAAGCAAAACATGAGGCCTTCAAATTTGTCCCGGCTTTATCTGCGCCCGATCCCGAGGACAACTGGAACGGAGCGTCCGGACGCATCACTGACGTGGTTGCTCAATACGTCCCCGACGCGCACGGTTGTGAAGGATATCTGTGCGGAAGCCCTGGGATGCTAAACGCTTGCGTCGATGTCCTCACCAGACTCGGAGTACAAGAGGAACACATTTATTATGACAAATTTGCCTGACAGACCTCTCAAAAGTGATCCGGAACTTTTCGAAGCAGAAGAGAAGCTGCGTCAGGGTAATTACATGAGAGGAGAAGCCAGGCCACTCAGGCGTCTTCTCGATGATGACAACGCCCTTGTTTCCAGTCTTGATTTGGACATGGAATGCGTAACAAACCTTATGGACAGACTTTATCATGAAGCGACCCAAGCAATGGGGGACACAGTTCTGGTAGATGGCAAATATGAGGTGTCATTGCGAGAGGATAGAGGCAAGACTGCCTGTCCATGGGGTGACAGATTTTTTGCCCCAAAAGCCGTAGTCTCGGCTCGTAATATAAAGAATGACAAGAAAATAAAATACAGTGTCCTTGGGCTTCACCTTATCAAACGTCACGGCTTCTTCCAGGGGACGGGCAGCCCCTTCAGAATTGATCCCAAGGATTTGAAAATTTTCTTTGAATTGTGATTGACCGATTTCTTTTTCCAGATTTGCGCACAGGCCATGGTGTAGCAGTTGCAGTTTATCCGGTTGCCGACAGGCCAGAATTATTTGGCAGTTCGCCCTTTGCCTTTTTGACAAAGAGTCAGCCCGAACAAGGCGGCTCCAGTGGCTCCTGCCAGTTGGCTATCCCATTTGGCCTCAAGCATCTCAAGGCCCAGTTTTTTCATGAGGCGATCAAGCACCCCGCGGTTCTTGGCCATACCACCGGTTACGGCAAATTCGGCCTCAACCCCTACCCTTTGAGTCAGAGAGTAAATCCGTTCGGCCATAGCTGAGCAATACGCCGCCAAAACCTGGTTGGTGGAAAGACCTTTGCGCAACAACGCTGTGGCCTCTGACTTGGCGAAGACGACACACGCGCTTGATACCGCAGGTGGGTCAAAGTCAACCATGAAAG
>CAZVOU010000071.1:0-19588 GCA_964628605.1 uncultured Syntrophaceae bacterium | reverse complement strand
TTCAATTTATTTGGGTACAATTACCTCGAAAAGGAGGTTTTAATCGATGGCGCTTTCGGGAATACAAATTTTCAAAATGATGCCGAAGAAGAACTGTGGTGAATGCGGAGTTCCCACATGTTTGGCATTCGCTATGAACCTAGCGGCAGGCAAGGCGGAGTTGGCGCAGTGTCCTTACGTGTCTGAGGACGCTAAAGAAAAACTTGCTTCCGCGTCGGCTCCTCCTATCAGAACGGTTGTTATAGGAACTGGAGACGCTGCCGTAAAGGTCGGTGGAGAAACTGTCCTTTATAGGCATGAGAAAACTTTTAACAATCCTACAGCTTTAGGATGCCTGATCCTGGCTTCTGAAAGTGATGAGTCAGTAAATAGCAAACTAAAGGCATTTGCTGAGTTGAGATACGAAAGAGTCGGCTTGACTCTAAAGTCCGAAATAGTAGCGGTGAAAGATACCGGAGATGCCGCAAAATTTGCAGGCGTAGCCAAGAAAGCTTCCGATGCTGGAGCGGCAGTCGTTCTGATCAGCGACAGCGTGGATTCTTTCAAGGCGGCGTTAGCGGAAGTTGGAAAAAACAAGCCTCTCATTTATGCTGCCACTGAGGCAAATTTGGACGCTCTGGCTGAACTGGCAAAAGAATTCGATTGTCCCCTGGCGATCAAGGCTGATAAAGTAGGCGACTTGGCCAAAATGAGCGCCAAACTTACCGAAAAGGGTCTCAAGGATATCGTGCTGGCGACTAATGACAGAACAATAGCCGGTCAGTTGAGAGATCAGGTAATGATCCGACGTTTGGCTCTGGAAAACCTGTATCGCCCCCTTGGTTTCCCCACTATGGTTTTTCCCTGTGAAATGTCCGACAATCTCACGAGCGAAGCTCTGGTTGCCGGGACTTTCATAGCCAAATACGCCGGTATTGAGATTCTGAGTGACATCAAGGGAGAGCTGCTTTTCCCATTGCTGTTGCAGAGACTAAATATCTACACCGATCCTCAGCGCCCGATGACTACCGATCAGGGAATCTATCCCATCAACAATCCCGACAAAAACTCACCGGTGCTGATTACCAGCAATTTCTCTTTGACCTACTTCATAGTTTCCGGAGAAATTGAGTCCAGCAGAGTTCCTTCCTGGCTGCTGGTTTTAAACACCGATGGTCTTTCAGTGCTTACGGCCTGGGCCGCCGGCAAGTTTGTAGGCGACGTCATTGGTCCTTTTGTGAAGAAATGTGGAATAGAGGAAAAAACGGATCTGCGTAAGCTCGTCATTCCAGGGGCAGCAGCTATCATCAGTGGTGATCTCGAGGAAGAACTTCCTAACTGGGAAATAGCGATTGGACCACGAGAGGGTGCGCATATACCTGCTTTTCTGAGACAGAATTTCGCAGCGTAAACAAACCTGTGCGATAGCTGACGGCGAAGACAATTTCCCGTCAGCTATTTGCTACTCTGACATAAACAGTCTTGTTAATTAATTACCTTTAATATAATCTGTACGTATGTTATTCACATGCAATTAAAATAGCGTTCCTAACGGGAACCGGAGTCAACAGGAGGTATCTGTTCGATGATCAAGGTGGTAGCTGAGAACATCAACATAATGTCCAAGTATACAGGCAACGCCATGCGGGAAAAGGATCCGAAACCCATTCAGGAATGGGCCGCCAAGCTCACCGAACGGGGCGCTGACCTGCTCGATCTTAACCTTGGTCCTGCCAGAAAAGGTGGCGCCGAGATGATGCAATGGCTGGTCAAAACGGTTCAGGAAGCAACGGATCTTCCTTTATTCCTGGATACCACCAACAATGACGCAGTTGAAGCCGGCCTACAGGTTTATGTTCCCAAAGGCGGTCCGGCTGTCATCAATTCAATCATGGCCACTCCTGAGCGTATGGCGCTACAGCTTCCCTTGGTGAACAAATACGGATGTGAAATGGTCGGCCTTATGTGGGGACCTCAGGGAATCCCACGCGATGAAAATGAAAGAGCCGTTCTGCTGGATAGCATGATGACTCAAACGGCTGAATTGGGAATTGGTCTCGAGAAGATCTGGTTTGATCCTATTGTTGTGCCGGTCTCTTCACAGCAGCAGGAATTGCAGGGATGCACCACCTTCATGCAGTGGCTGCCGGACTTGGCTCCTGGCTCACAGTCAACCTGCGGACTTTCCAATTGCTCTAACGGTTCACCCGATGAACTGCGAGACATTCTCAACCAGGTTTACCTCTGTATCCTGAAAAAATGCGGTATCACGTCCGCCATCCTCGATGGATTCGATGACACCATAGTCAACATTGCCCACGACAAGATGATGGATCTGGAGAACCTCGTAGGAAGAGTTGTTGATGGTGAGGAAGTCGATATGTCTGGTTTGGGCAAACAGGAAAAAGAGTATGTCAAGACAGCCAAGCTGCTTCTTGGACATTCCCTGTATTCACATTCCTGGCTGGAACTGTAATGATTCTTCCAGTTTAGTGGCTGATGAAATAGCCTGTTTAACTAAAGGGAGGACATAGTCCTCCCTTTTAATTCGTACAGCGAGTTTTTCTAAAGCCGTAACACTGTCGCAATTCATTCACATTCCCTCTGAAGTGTTCAATCTTTTTTCAGGCTCCCTCCTTCGTCTTCTTTTAAAATCT
This sequence comes from uncultured Syntrophaceae bacterium, assembly GCA_964628605.1. Taxonomy (GTDB): domain Bacteria; phylum Desulfobacterota; class Desulfomonilia; order Desulfomonilales; family Desulfomonilaceae; genus CAITZA01. The sequence continues at coordinate 16,952 of CAZVOU010000071.1, read as the reverse complement.
TTTTGAAACTTATATTCTGAGTAAGTTCAAACACCTTGTGAACGAGACTGTCTGAAATGGGGTCATTTTCTAGCTTAAAGATGTACCGGGAGGCGGAATCCCCAAGAGATTCGCTTGTTAACTTTCGCCAAGATAGAATAACCATGAATTCAGAATCTTGACCGGAAGATTTAGCCCAGGATATAAGCTCATCACCCGATCCCTCTTCCAGGTCCCAGTGTCTTGTGATTCGATTATCTTTACCGCTGCCCAACAGGTGATTATCATTTCCGGAAGCAGGCTTTAAAGCGCACAAGGCGACTGTGGACTCAAAACGTCTTACCCCGACAAGGATACGGATTCTATCGGCAAAATACATACCTAACCATATCAAACCTATGTAGAAAAAGATGTCGGTGATCAAAAGGGGCAGACTTTCAGAGACAAAGTTGGGAGTGACCGGACTGGCCTTACCGGGCCCAAAAGCCATAAGACAGGTAAAGCCCCATATGGTACAAAACGCTGAACATGGCGCCAGTAAATAACCCAAAGGAACGCCAAGCCACGGAATCATTTTTGGATGGCTTTCCACCAGAGAAGCGATAACGCTTTTCACATGACGGTTCCTGAGTTTAAACGAGACGCCCGATTTTAACCCCCTAGGGCTAAGTAGACTGAATGCATTCTCGAATACCGAGAGAAAAAAGGAGGGGGCAAAGTTACCCTTAATAAGAACCTCTTCCTCAGGCCCTCTCGATGTATCCCCTTTCCGACTCAACAAGAAAACCGCTGTCAGAATATTCAGGCCAATTGCCGCAGCAAATAGCAGATGAATAGCCTGAAAGGAAGGAATACGAAGATTGATCTGGATGGCGAGGAATTTTTGTAAGAGACCCGGAGCCATCTGAATTAAAACAATCGTCGACCATACCAGTCCCCAGACCAATAGTATCTTTAGAAGCGAAAGGAATGCGGACTTCATCAGTAACTTCGATACCGGGCTATAAGAAACTCCGCCCGACAAAAAGCGATCAACGCCACTGGCGCCTTTTTTTCCGAAAGCAGACTGAGGATAAGGGAAAAGTCTGGAGGCGACATCTTCTGGACTGTTGAGAGCGCCGCCGGGTTGGTCCGTGCGCCAATACCTGTAAATATCGACTACGGCGCCAAGGCTCCAAACGGCTCCAAAAAGCAAAGCGCTCACAGAAGCAATAAAACCGACGAAAAACGTAAACACCGTAGGCCAGTATGCGCCTATACGCTCAAGAGTCTGTTCCGCCGAGCCCAAAGGAAACACGGTCTGAGCCGTTTTAAGAAGCTCGTACAGCCTTGATAGCCCATATGCTGCGATTACCGACCCAATGACCAGGAACAAAAATCCATAGACCGGAAAAGCCTTAGTGGAAATTTTGGACCGCATGGCTCTCAAGGGATCAGGTGTGAAATTAGACATGGATTCCTCAAATAAGAAAATGCTGTTCTATTTTCTGATACTCTGTGATTCCAGAATTCTAACGACAAATGATTTCTATCCTGGAAATCATGCATCGGACTCGGATGACTTCACCAAGATACCAAAGGCAAAATTCCGATTAGAGACCATTGAAAATGGCTTACGGTTCAAATCATCCTTGTAAAACAATCACGCTGGATGTTATCATAAACCATTCAACAAGCATATTTCCGAATTAGACTGAGGTCTGATCATCGCATAATCAGGAGCGTTTCCCCAAGGAGTAGGAATTGAGACTTGGTTATTGGATCTTTACCATATATTTAGGCTGTATCATGGGGTTGTTTCTTCCACCCACACATGCTCAGGACAACAAATCAGATACCAAACAGACTCAAGAGGCCGTGAACACCCCACTTCTTGGGACGTGGGAGATTTATGAAACCAAAGAGCCGGGCAAGCCGTATCTGAAATCCTACAAGGGCAGGCCATTTGTCAGTAAAGGGCCAAACGCATTTACTCTATTCCTGGAGTACAAAAATGATGGAAAGTTCAGAAGAATATCCAGAATAGGCGACAACCAGACGATAGAAGAGGGCTTGTGGAAACTAGACGGGCATGAACTGCGACACAAGAGAACCGGTTCTTGGGCTGAAGAGATCATGTATTTACGTTTTGAAAATAAAGACCAATACACATCGACTGAAGTTTTTGAGGATACGGGTGACCCCGGCCTATTTGCAAAGTTCCGGCGATCACATTTTCAATGATACCATCAACTGAGTGGAGAAATACATTCAATACAACGGGCTGGTGAAAGAGGGTGTTTTGATACGCTCCACAGCCTGACAGATCAAAGCTCCTCACTACTGAAGGTCAAGTTCTTGCGCCTAAAGAAGCTAATTTTACGATGTGTAAGATATTTTGACACCAATCCGGACAAAATGAGTTCTAAATTATCTGGGTATATTCAACATCTCAATTTTGATCAAGCAATTTAGCGAAGTTCTTGTTTGGCATGAGCATTGCTTGCAAGTTATTGACGATTCTCTGAGGCGAGGCTCATGGACCAATTGTTTACTATCCTCATTGCCGATAAAAATAGAAATGTAAGGGAATTTTTGAAGAGAGAATTTTCCGAAGCGGGTTTTTATATTAAACTGGCAAGAGATGGAATTGAGCTGCTCGATATTGTTAACCGTGAGCCTCCTCCGGATTTACTCATCTGCGATCTCGAGATGCCATTCTCAAACGGTCTTGAAACCCTTGAAGAGCTTCAGAAAATAAGGCCGAGTTTGCCAGTGATCATATACACGTTTTTGACCGAATACGCGAGCCACCAAGCCGTTACAAAAGTGGCCGCGTTTCTCGAAAAAACAGGGAATGACGTGGAGAACCTAAAAAATGCTGTGGGAGAGGCGCTGAAACAAAACTATCCTGACCGATTTGCCCGTAGAAAGTTTATGGAAGCAGGCTCCTCTTGCGCTGAACCGGGTTAGGGAGTTATTTGTTGGCTGAGCCTCTCGCAGGAGGCTCTTGCAACTAAAAATATCCGTCGCAGTTCAAGTTAAAATCCCTAATGAAAGTCACGTCCGGCCGTCATTGACCTATAGCATTTTATCTCATTCTGACGATCCATTTGTTTACCATGTGGTGAGGATAATAGGACTGTTTGGCTTTTCTGAGGCCATCAAGGCCAAGGTCCTGCTCTCTATTGATGAAGGTGGCATTTGCCCACGCAGACGCGCAAAAACGTTGGTTGATGACCGTATACAAGCCGTCTATCTCCGGGTTGGCCTTTTCAATGTGAATAACAGCCGTATCACGATTGATCATTTCTCCGAATGAAAAAGCCTGTACCTGACCGTCCATCAGAATAGCTCCACCGGTAAAGCCCAAGGCCTGGTAATGAGTCAGCGCATCACAGACGGCCCTGTCTTCGTGGAACAAATTGTCATCCTCATAACAATCCTTAAATTCACACCACGTTTCCTGAAGCGAAAGGACACTGTCGATAAGTTGAGGTGAAAAACTACGATACTGGAAATCATAATTTTTTATAAATCGGTTAAGGTGATTTTTTTTCCGATGGTACTTGTTCCCGGAGAGTTTGATCAGCTTTTCGGCTAGATAGACATAGTCGCTATTATCAGTGTCTTCTATCAAATCAAAGCGCGATTCATCAACAAAAGCATCTACAAAGTCATCAGTAACTCGACCGATCACCGGAATCAAACCTAGGGACTCGAAGGTCCGGCAAAGATGATCAAGCGCGAGAATTTTATTTCCGACGCCTACCGGTTGAAGCGCCAGGAGATCTCCTGCGCTTTCCTCTAAAATTACCATCAGACATTCATGCGACACCATCCACACTGGGTTATACTTTCGACGCCACATGAAGAGATTAGTGAAGTTATATTCGGAGGCCTGAGGGGGATCAGCCTGGAAAAACTTATCAAATATGGGTTTGTCGCCAATTTCTAATTGTTTAAAACCGGCAACCAAAGAATCGCTCATCATATGTTTATTAAATCTGCCTTCAGAATATTTGTTAATTCCGACGTTAAACCTCGTTTATAATTATGACGGACAAAATAAAGCGAGGTCCTATGTCTGTCCGAATTGAAATAATACTATAGCACATGTATTTATAGGATGTAGTATTTTTGGAGACACAACAAATCAGGAGGCGCAAATCTAAATGGAGACACCAGAAGTGAAGAGCATGATACTCAAGAAAGTCCTCAACAACAAGATTTCCTGTCGTCAGGCATTTGAGATAGCTGACCAGGCCGGCTGGCCCAAAAACCAACTAGGTGACCTTCTGAATGAGATGGAGATCAAAATAGGGGCCTGTCAACTAGGATGCTTTAAATAAGTTCTCTTTTTGATCAACCTTAATTAGTTGTTTGCCGGCGCATGGTCTTGTTCACCAGCCTTGAGTGGTTTTCTGTCCGCCGATTTGAAAACGTAAATGGTTTCATCATGGCGAATCATTCCAAGTTTTCTATTTGCCGCCAACTCTACAGTTTTGGGATCAGTCCTGAGTTTGCCGACCATGCGCTCAAGCGATTCAATTTCTACGCTAAGTTCGAGATTTTCCCTTGATAACGAAGCTTTTTTGGCCTCGAGTTCATTCAGAGCGATCATTCCGTTCTCGTTCAGGAATGATCCCATTAAAGCGAGAACCAGAATGACAACCAGGTATTTGAAATATTGCATGATATCAGTCGATTTTTTATTAGTGTGATACAAAAAAGCCTTGAATCTCGTGAAGTACAGTACCATTATTGCATTGCGTTTGCAATGCCTAATTATTCCAAATATAAGCCAGGCTTTGTGAAACTATTTTATGATGTCTATCAAGTCTTCAGATAGCCCTGAGGAAATGGTCTTTGGCAATCTCCTTTTGAATTTGTCGATTCCATTTTCCAGTTCCACCCAGTCATCAGCGAGCGGGGTCGCGATGAAATCCTCCGGCGATCCGTCGAAAATGAAATCGTGTTTAACCTCGTCTAGAAAAACAGCCCTGTCAGCGGTTCTAAGCTCCACGATGCTGCTTGTGGTAAATATTAAAGAAAGCCCCAAATTCCTTCTTGTTTGATTAATCCAGGCCCAGTGCAGGGCACGTGCGTGTGGATCCATCATAGAAAGGGCATCGTCGATGACGAGTATCCTCAGGTTCATCACAAGCGCCGCGGCGATGGCGAGTTTTTGCTGTTCTCCTCCGGAAAGCGTGTGAGTAAGTCGTTTTTCACAACCGCTTAGTCCAGACAACTCTAACGCCCAATCCAGTCTTTTCCGGATCTCCGATGAAGGCAAACCCAGGTTCTCCAAACCAAAAATGATTTCTTCTTCTACGGTGGACCCCACAAAAGAGTCATTAGGGTCTCCCCCAAGATATCCCACATTCAGGAACGTAACCGTACCGGAGAAACTGAATTTGACACATCCAGCTGAAGGTTTAATCAGGCCCTTGACAATTTTGAGGAGAGTTGATTTTCCCGCGCCATCCCGTCCGACTAAACAGACGCTTGAACCATCAAAAATGGTCCAGTTGAGGTTGGCAAAAAGAGGTGAGGATGGGTTGAAGGAAAAGTGGAGGTCTCTTAAAATGATCACAGTGTGTTCCGTGCCAAGAACCTCAGAGGGATCTCATGAAAAGCCACCTAAACCAGCAGAACGTTTAAAGCCCCACAAACAGCAAATCGCCAATGCCCTGAAGAATAAAAATGAAGGCATTGGCGAGAGTGTTTTCAGAAGGGACAGCGAACTATTTAGATTTGATGGTATCGAGGAGCTTGTCCTTTAGACCTCGCGCCTTGTCGGCAATTTTTCCCGATTTGGCGACTGATGAAGAGGACTCCTTTGGTTTTTTTTCAACTAGTTCAATGATGGAGATCTCAGCGCCATCCCCAGCCCGAAACCCCTTTTTGATGATTCTGGTGTAACCACCGGGTCTCTCCGCAAACCTGGGCGCTATATCACTGAACAGAGATTGTGTAACTTTCTGGGACCTGATCACCTGCAGAGCCTGCCTTCTGGCATGCAAATCGCCACGCTTACCCAACGTAATCATACGCTCAGCAAGAATTCTCACCGCTTTGGCGCGAGTGTCGGTAGTAGTGATGCTCTCGTGTTCCAGTAGCGAGGTAACCATGTTGCGAAGCATGGCTTCACGATGTGAAGTGTTCATCCCTAATTTATATCTGGCTTTTTTATGACGCATAAACTTCTCTCCGAATCATTCGCCTACGGCGGTTTCTCTTTCTTTTCTCATGGCCTCAAGCTCTTCCCGCGTCGGAAAGTTGGGTACCGTCATGCCCAAAATCAATCCCATATCGGAAAGAATTTCCTTGATTTCATTGAGCGACTTTCTGCCGAAATTTTTCGTCTTAAGCATTTCCTGTTCAGACTTTTGAACAAGTTCGCCAATAAAACGAATGTCAGCGTTCTTGAGGCAATTGGCGGATCTCACGCTGAGTTCCAGTTCATTCACACTTCTGTGAAGGTTCTCATTAACCTGCGGTTCGTGTTGGACTTTCTCTTCGTAAACCGGCCTTTCTTCTTCCTCAAAATTCAGGAAAACCTTGAACTGTTCACGAAGAATTTGAGCGGCCTGAGCCAGCGCATCGCGAGGATGGACTGAACCATTAGTCCAAATTTCTATGGTCAGCTTGTCGTAATCGGTTTGCTGTCCAACTCTAGTGTTCGTAATTTTGTAGCTGACTTTTCTAATTGGCGAATAAACAGCATCCAGGAAAAGGGTGCCCAGAGGTTCTTCCTCGGACCTGTGCGATTCTGCTGAGGCATAGCCTTTTCCCCAGTCCGCCGTCATAGACACAACCAAGTGACCCTCTTTGGAAAGGGTGGCCAAAACTAAATCCGGATTAATGATCTCAACTGAATCATCAGCCTGTATGCTCCCAGCCAGCACCTCTCCTTCGCCAGAGGAGTCAAGCAAAAGTGTTCTAGGCCCGAGCGAATTCAACTTCAGCTGAACCTTCTTTAGATTAAGCAATAAATCAGTTACGTCTTCCTTAACTCCGGGAATGGTGGAGAACTCATGAAGCACTCCGTCAATCTTTACCATTTTAATGGCTGCTCCCCGAAGGGAAGACAACAATACGCGCCTTAAAGCGTTTCCCAGAGTAATACCGAAACCCCTTTCAAGGGGCTCGCAAACAAATTTCCCGTAAAAAGGGGTCTCAGTCGAACCATCCACCTCAATAGGCTTGGGTGAAATCAGTTCGGTCCAATTTCGGGTCATCAGGGTGTGCCCTGGATCGATCATGGATTCCCTCTCGTGATTCGAGCATTCCGTAGATTCGGAAAACTAATGAGGCGCCAGGGGCGGTAGCCAATGGCCGTGTGTGCTATCGTGCTTGCGCCAACCTGTCGCCAGAACTTTACCCAGGAGTCTATAAAATCAGATCGAACAAAAATAGTTACTTAGAATAGAATTCAACTATAAGCTGTTCTTTGATCGTCGGCGGCAACTCTTCTCTAGTAGGATAGCCCTTAATTTCCCCCTTGAAGGCTTTTGGATCAACTTCAAGCCACTGAGGGATCTGTCTTCGCCCAACTGCATCCATAGACTCTTCGATAGCTCTAATTTTACGACTCTGTTCCTTCACTTCCACTGACATACCGGGTTTGGTGCAGTAGGAAGCGACATCCACCTTGCGCCCATTGACCAAAAAATGACCATGATTAATAAGCTGCCGGGCTTCCGTGCGTGACGAGGCAAAACCCATTCGGTATACGATGTTGTCCAGCCGCGATTCCAAAAGAAGCAACAGGTTCTCTCCCGTCACACCCTTTTTCTTCTCAGCCAAAGCGTAGTAGTTACGAAACTGTTTTTCCAGAACACCATAAATTCTTCTGACTTTTTGCTTCTCTCTAAGCTGAACGCCGTAATCGGTATATTTGGCTCTACCCTGACCGTGCTGTCCAGGCGGATAATTACGCCTCTCGACTGAACACTTGTCAGAATAGCACCTGTCGCCTTTGAGAAACAATTTTGTAGTTTCACGGCGGCAAAACCTGCAAACTGATTCACGATATCGGGCCAACACAGACTCCTTTTTTTATCTAAAGAATGTGAATCTCTAAATAAGCTTAAACTCTACGTCTTTTAGGAGGTCTGCAGCCATTGTGTGGCACCGGGGTGACATCCTTGATTAGAGTTATCTGAAAACCAATTGCCTGAAGTGAACGCAGGGCAGCTTCCCGTCCTGCGCCAGGACCGTTGATTAAAACTTCAACGCTACGCATTCCGTGTTCCATAGCCTTACGAGCTGCGTCTTCGGCTGCAAGCTGTGCGGCAAACGGCGTGGATTTACGAGAACCCTTGAATCCCTGTGTGCCCGAGGAGGACCAGGCCACAACGTTACCATCGGTATCTGTAATCGTAACGATGGTATTGTTGAATGTTGACTGAATATGCGCAACGCCCCTCGGTATATTCCGTCTTTCCTTTTTCTTTCTGACTATTCGCCTTCTCGGCATTGACTTCTCCGTAAAATAGTTGTCTTGAAACGCAGAAACGTTATTAATTCGACTTACATCGGACTAAACCACAAGGGCTGTCTCAAAAACCACGGCCGTTCATTTCTGGAAATCTGGCTCGGCCAGATTCTACGAGTCATTTAGACCAAATAGAGGCCCTATTTTTTCTTGCCGATCTGCATCTTACGCGGACCCTTACGGGTTCGAGCGTTTGTATGAGTTCTCTGTCCACGAACGGGCAAGCCTCTGCGGTGTCGAAGACCCCTGTAACAACCAAGATCCATCAAACGCTTGATGTTCATGGTGATCTCTCTGCGGAGATCACCCTCGACCTTGTATGACCGATCAAGCACCTCACGAATTTTGGCTACGTCAACCTCGGTCAAGCGATCCGAATTCATGTTGGGATCGAGGTTGGACTCTTCCAGAATCCGCCGGGCGGTAGCTCTACCTATCCCGTAAATATAAGTAAGCGCGATTTCCAAGCGCTTGTTTTTGGGTAGGTCTATTCCTGCAATACGCGCCACGTTAATCCTCCAGGCGATAAAACCACAACGAAGGGCTAACCCTGTCGCTGTTTGTGTTTCGGATTTTCGCAAATGACTCTTACCAAGCCTTTGCGTTTAATTATTTTGCACTTGTCACAAAGCCGTTTAACGGAAGCCCTAACTTTCACGGCAACCTCCTGTCGTTCAGGCAATGGCCAATGGGCTAGCCGAGCACCTTCTCGATCGAAGCAAAAATCTCATCGATCGGTCCGACACCCTTGACTCTCCTCAAGAGGCCTTTTCCCTCGTAAAATTCGATTAATGGAGACGTTGCGCTGTTGTAAACAGCCAATCTCTCACGAATTGTCTTTTCGTTGTCATCATCCCTCTGGTACAGCTCAGACCCACAGGCGTCGCATTTGCCTTCAACTTTAGGCCGGTTGAACATGACATGATACATTTTCCCACAAGCGGAATCTTTGCATGTGCGGCGACCAGAGAGCCTTGCGACCAGCTCTTCATCAGGAACATCGACCAAAATAGCATGATCTATGCCTTTATTCAAGGACACCATGATTTTATCCAAGGCCTGAGCCTGACCGAGGGTCCTCGGAAAACCATCCAGCATGAATCCCTTATCTAGATCCGGTTTGGCTAATCGTTCCTCGACCACACCTATGACCACATCATCAGGAACAAGTTCCCCTTTGTCCATGAAGGTCTTGGCCTTGAGCCCCATAGGGGTTCCTTCTTTGAGGGCAGCTCGAAAAATGTCGCCAGTGGAAATCTGTGGCACCCCAAGTTTCTCAGTCAGCTTTTTTGCCTGAGTTCCCTTACCTGATCCCGGTCCTCCCAACAAAACGATTCTCATGATACCTACCTCAAAATAGTGAATAAAGTACTAGCGCCTGCCCTTGATGCGTCCGGTTCTGATGAAACCTTCATAATGACGTTGAATCATGTGAGTCTCTATTTGTGTCAACGTATCGAGAGCCACACCAACAACAATCAGAAGCGACGTTCCACCAAAATAAAAAGGCGCGTTAAAACGTCCGATCAGAATTGACGGCAACACACAGACCACTGATATATAGATAGCGCCGCCTAAAGTAAGTCTTGTCAACACCTTGTCAATGTACTGAGCAGTCTTTTTGCCGGGTCTGATCCCCGGAATGTATCCGCCATATTTTTTCATGTTCTCAGCCACATCCACCGGGTTAAAGGTTACTGCCGTGTAGAAGTAACAAAAGAAGATGATCATGACGACATAAATGCCCTCGTAAACGAACGTCCCAGGCCTTAGCCAGTTTGTGATACTGGTCAGAATCGGCACATTCAGGAATTGAGCGATGGTGGCCGGGAAAATGATCAGAGACGAGGCAAAAATAGGAGGGATAACCCCAGCCGTGTTAACCTTCAGCGGTAAGTGCGTGGACTGTCCTCCATATATTCTCCGACCAACGACCCGTTTGGCGTACTGAACCGGTATGCGGCGTTGGCCACGTTCCATGAAGACGATCACTGCTATAACCGCTATCATGATGGCAAACAACAGCAGAAGGACCAGAAAACCAAGGTCCCCCGTCTGCACCAATTGTACTGTGCTGCCCACTGCCGAAGGCATTCGTGCGACAATACCTGCAAAAATTATAAGCGATATACCGTTGCCGATTCCACGCTCGGTGATTTGCTCTCCGAGCCACATGATGAAGGCGGTCCCTGCTGTGAGTGTAATCATGGATAAAATGACAAACGCAGGACGGGCCATATAGACCAGGTTCTCCGTCTGGGCCAACCCTATGCTGATACCCATTCCCTGAATGAGAGACAAAACAACGGTTCCATACCGGGTATACTGTGTGATTTTCTTGCGCCCAGCCTCACCCTCTTTGGAAAGCCTCTCAAGATGAGGCACGACCACCGTTAATAACTGCAGGATGATCGAAGCGCTGATATATGGCATGATACCCAGGGAAAACACGGAAAAATTTTCCAGAGCGCCACCGGTAAACATGTCAATGACGCCAAAAAGAGTTTGTTGGTATCGGCCAAAAAAATCCTTCAGGGCAGCGGAGTTAATTCCTGGGGTGGGAATGTGGACTCCGATGCGATAAACCAGGAGCATTAGCAGAGTGAATATGACTCTGCGTTTCAACTCCGGAATTTTTGCTATATTGCCGATAGAACCTATCACGCGGAAATCTCCTGGCTTTATGCCTGTATCATATTAAACAAAAGGCCGATCGTTGTCAGGCCGGCTAATCAACCCGCCCACCGGCATCGACAATCTTTTTCACGGCTGCGGCGCTGATTCTGTCCACCTTGACCGTAAAAGCGTTGGTGACATCACCACTCGCAAGTAGTTTAACGGGACCTGAACGTCTGACGAATCCCTTGGATCTCAACAACTCCACTGTCACTACCTCTGAAGGATCCAGTTTCTCTAACACGTTCAGATTCACGACGTTGTATTCGATGCGAAAAATATTGTTGAAACCCTTTTTGGGGAGTCGACGCTGTAAAGGCATTTGACCGCCCTCAAAGCCTCTGCCGACTTTGCCACCAGAGCGGGATTTTTGTCCTTTATGACCCTTACCGCATGTTTTGCCAAGTCCGGAGGATTCTCCACGACCAACACGTTTGCGTTTCTTGTTGTCCGGGCCAAATAGATTAGATAGATTCATCAAAAGCTCCAATTGAATCTGATTTATTCAATCACTTCTTCAACTTCGACAAGATGAGCCACCTTGTTGATCATTCCACGGACTTCCGGGGAATCAATAAGGAATTTAAAGGAATTGATTTTTGTAAGCCCCAATCCTCTAACTGTGTCCTTCTGACTCTGGGTAGCCTTAATCTTGCTTTTTCTTAGGATAACTTTAAGCATTGACAAGGAAGTCATCTCCTTTATCTGAGTCGTCATCAACCGGGCCTAGCTTGCCAAGTTTCCTAGCGATCTGTTGCTGAGTCCTGAGACCTTTCAGCCCCTCAAATGTGGCCTTGACCACGTTATGGGGATTGTTGGTGCCGATGCACTTGGTCAGGATGTCGCGGATCCCTACAGCTTCCATAACCGCCCTTACTGCGCCGCCGGCAATCACGCCTGTCCCTGAGCCGGCTGGTTTCAGCAAAACCTTGGCAGCGCCGTAACGACCTGTGATTTCATGAGGCACCGTTCCATTGATTATAGGAACATCAACCATGTAGGTCTTGGCGCGCTCCACTCCCTTACGGATGGCTTCGGGGACTTCGTTGGCTTTTCCAAGCCCGTATCCGACACGACCGTTACCGTCGCCAACAACAACTACTGCACTGAAAGAGAACCTTCTTCCACCCTTGACAACCTTTGCAACACGGCTAAGGTGGACCACTCGATCTTTCAATTCGGTTTCTACAGCACTATCTGTTCTACTCTGCAACGGGCTGTTCCTCCTTTGAGACTAGAAATTCAATCCGGCTTCTCTGGCGCCGTCGGCCAATGCCTTTACTTTACCGTGATAAAGGTAAGGTCCTCTGTCAAAAACCACTTTATCGATATTCTTTTCTAAAGCTCTGACGGCCAACCTTTTACCGACAGCTCGTGCAGTATCTTTATTAAAGGGGTCACCCGGCTTTCTTCTGAATTCTTTGTCCAGGGTAGAAGCCTGTACTAACGTGACACCAGATATATCATCAATGATTTGAGCGAAAATATTCTTGTTGGATCGAAAGACAGAAAGCCTGCAGCGTCCCTTGTTGCCGGCAATTTTATACCGGACACGGGTGGTTCTCTTCTTTCGTGATTCAATTTTTGCAGAGTCGACAGACATCCCTGGTTCCTCTCTTGAGCAGCTAACTTGGAAAACCAAAAAGCTATTTGGATCCCGCTTTTCCTACCTTGCGCCGTACTTGTTCGCCCACATATCTGATACCTTTGCCTCTGTAAGGCTCGGGTTTTCTGACTCTTCTAATACGAGCGGCTAATTCACCCACCTGCTGTTTGTCGATGCCCCGGACATGCACGAGAGTGTTCTTTTCCACTTCTACGGTGAGCCCTTCGGGGATCTGCATGACCACCGGGTTCGAAAAACCGACGTTTAAAGTGAGAGCCAGTGGGTTGGCTTCCGCACGATAACCCACGCCCACTATTTCCAGAGATTTGGTGAAGCCGGTAGTAACCCCGGTTACCATATTCTGAATCAAGGTTCTGGTGAGACCATGCATAGCCCGACTTTTGCGGTGGTCTGATACAGCCGAGACTCTAATATGAGTCCCGTCCACGTTGACTTGTACCAAGTCTGATACCGTTATGCCTAACGTCCCTTTAGGTCCGTTGACGGCGATGCTAAGGCCATCGAGGTCAATGGTAACCTTTTCCGGGATCGCTATGGGCGCTTTGCCTATTCTCGACATAAGTAAAGCTCCTAACTAAAGCCGTTACCAAATACTGCAAAGAACTTCGCCACCAATTTTCCTGCGGCGTGCTTCCTTGTCAGTCATTATTCCCTGAGAAGTGGACAGTACGAGTATTCCAATACCACCATGACTTTTCATGTCATGTTCGTGCCCTACATAAACACGACGACCTGGCGTCGAAACTCTTTTCAAGCCCTCGATCACGCATTGTGTCTCGTCGTCGAATCTCAGGTTAAGTTTAAGAACGCCCTGTTTATTCTTGGCAGAGCGAATAACTTTATATTTCTTGAGATAGCCTTCTTCTTTCAAAATCTGAACAATACCGATTTTGAGATTAGAAGCCGGTATCGTCACTTGATCTTTACGCGCCTGTTTCGCATTTCTGATGCGAGTCAACATGTCCGCAATCGGATCGGTCATACTCATTGAAGTGAACTCCTACCAGCTCGATTTGACCATGCCCGGGATGTTGCCCTTGAGGGCCTGGTCTCTGAGGCATATACGGCACAACTGGAATTTTCTGTAATAAGCCCTCGGTCGCCCGCATATCTGGCACCGATTGTATGCTCTTACACCGAACTTTTGAGGCCTAGCGGCCTTAACCATCATGGATATTTTCGCCACGATTCCTCCTTGAAGGAGAATTAGTCTATTTTCTAAACGGCATACCGAGTTGTTCAAGCAGTTGCCGTGCTTCTTCGTCATTTATTGCGCTGGTAACGACCGTGATGTTCATACCGCGAATCTTTTCGATTCTATCGTAATTGATCTCAGGGAAAATGATCTGCTCTTTGATTCCCATAGAGAAATTACCGCGCCCATCGAAGCCTTTCGGATTCACGCCACGAAAGTCGCGAACCCTTGGGAGCGCTATGTTGATGAGCTTGTCCAGGAAGTGGAACATATTGTCTCTTCTGAGAGTAACCTTACATCCTATGGTCATGCCTTCCCTGAGTTTGAAAGAGGCGATGGATTTACGGGCCTTGCGCATGACTGGCCATTGACCGGTTATCATGGACATTTCTTGCTGGGCGTTGTCCAGAATCTTGGAATTCTGAATGGCCTCGCCCAATCCCATATTTACCACTACCTTCTTCAGGGCAGGAATCTGCATAGGATTACTGTATTTGTACTTTTCCTGAAGAGCTGGAATCACTGTCGTTTTGTAATATTCTTTCAGCCTTGAAGACATGGACCATATCCTTCTAGTTTTCCAACTGTTCCAGGCACTTTTTGCAAAAACGCACCCGGTCACCGTCGTCCAGGGTCTTGATGCCGATTCTGGATGGCTTGGAACATTTGGGGCAAACGAGCATCAATTTGGAAAGCTGAATGGGGGCCTCTTTTTCAAGAATTCCGCCCTGCTTCCCGGCTCCGCCGGCTTTGGTGTGACGCTTCACGATGTTCACTCGTTCCACCAGAGCAGTGTCTTTTTCGCGGTTTACCTTCAGAACCTTGCCCTCTTTGCCTTTGTTCTTGCCCGAGAGAACTTTTACCTTGTCATCTTTCTTTATGCTGGACATAACCTACAGGACCTCCGGAGCAAGGGACACAATTTTCATGAACTTTTTGGCCCTCAATTCTCGAGCCACAGGTCCAAAAATACGGGTGCCAATCGGCTCAAGCTGATTGTTGATGAGAACCGCCGAGTTATCGTCGAATCGAATGTAAGACCCATCCTGACGCCTAACGGCTCTACAGGTGCGCACCACAACAGCCTTGTGGACTTCGCCTTTTTTTACCTTGGAATTAGGAATGGCCTGTTTCACCGAGACGACCACCACATCACCAACGCTGGCGTACTTTCTTCTGGTGCCGCCAAGAATCTTGATGCAGTAAATTTCTTTGGCGCCCGAATTATCGGCCACATCCATCCTGGTCTGTTGCTGAATCATGACACGCCTCCAGGAAGGGCGGCTTCTTTGATTATCTTACGAACCCGCCAATTCTTGTGTCGGCTTAGTGGCTTGGTTTCAACAATCATTACCTCATCGCCGATTCTGCACCGATTTTCTTCATCATGGGCCATGAACCGTTTCCGGCGACGCACAAATTTTTTGTAAACCGGATGGACAACCGTTCTGCTTACCTCAACCACTACGGTTTTGTCCATTTTGTTGCTAATGACCATGCCTGTTCTGACTTTTCTCTGTTTGCGGTCATCGGAGGTTGTTGTCATGCAGACCGCTCCTTTTCTCGAATAATAGTCTTGACCCTGGCAATATCTCTACGGACCTGAGTGAGCCGGGCGGTTTTTTCCAGTTGTCCGGTGGCTTTCTTGAAACGAAGCTTGAATTCTTCCTCTCGGAACTCTTTCTCCTTAACGGAAAGTTCCTCAACAGAAAGATCACGGAGTTCTTTAGGCTTCATGTCAATTCCTCTCGCATGACGAAACGGGTTTTGACAGGCAACTTGCGAGCGGCGAGGCGGAAAGCCTCTCTAGCAACTTCCGCAGGAACCCCTTCCATTTCATACATGATCTTTCCGGGTTTAACCACGGCCACCCACTCTTCCGGTGCGCCTTTACCTTTACCCATCCTAGTTTCAGCGGGTTTTTTAGTAATCGGTTTATCAGGGAAAACTCTAATCCAGATCTTCCCGCCTCTTTTAACGTGACGGGTCATGGCAATACGTCCGGCCTCAATCTGCCTGGAAGTAATCCAGCAGGGCGCCAGAGCCATGAGGCCAAACTCACCAAAAGACACCTGGGTTCCAGTGGTGGGCGTGCCCTTCATACGGCCCTTTTGCTGTTTACGATATTTAACCTTTTTGGGCGCAAGCATCTCACTTCTCCCCTGGGGAGTTCTTAATCATCTCACCCTTAAAAATCCACACCTTGATCCCGATAACACCATAGGTTGTTGTGGCTTGAGCGAAGCCGTAATCAATATCGGCCCTTAGTGTGTGCAGAGGAACCCTGCCTTCACGATACCATTCCCGGCGTGCCATTTCGGCTCCACCAAGACGACCGGCAGTGGCGATTCTAATCCCCTTGGCGCCGGATTTCAAAGCGCTTGAAACGGATTTCTTCATAGCCCTACGGAAGGCAATTCGCCTTTCAAGCTGCTGAGCCACGTTTTCGGCCACCAGTTGCGCATCGATCTCCGGCTTTCGGATTTCCTTGACATCGACATACACGTCCTTGTCCGTGACTTTCAAAATGTCTCTGCGCAATTTTTCAATTTCTGCCCCTTTTGGTCCAATAACAATTCCTGGACGGGCGGTATGGATGAGGAGCTTAACTTTACCCGCGGCCCTTTCTATTTCCATTTTAGAAACGCTGGCCTGCGCCAATCTCTTTTTGACGAACTGTCTAAGCTTAAGATCCTCAATAAGGAAATCACCGTATTCCTTCTGGGAAAACCATCTGGAATCCCACATTCTGGTGACTCCGAGGCGAAATCCGTGGGGATGTACCTTCTGTCCCAAGATTACCCTCCTCAAGGGTGGTTGAGATGTCCGCTCAATCGAGCCGGGCGCCAGACGGCTAAAAAAGCCTACTGGACTTTCTCAATCTTATAGTTCTTCAACCGCCACAAAAATATGGCTGGTTCTTTTTCTGATCCGAGTAGCGCGTCCCATGGCACGTGGCGACCAACGTTTCGCAGTAGGTCCCTCATCCACCA
>CAZVOU010000070.1:0-7741 GCA_964628605.1 uncultured Syntrophaceae bacterium | reverse complement strand
TCGTGACCCGTCCGTTGAATCAAATGTGGTTTTGCAGCTTGCAGTGAACAAGGATGGCATAATCCAGGGGACATACTTCAATGGTGAAACCAGGGTCACAAAACCCATAAAAGGAATAGTGGAAAAAGAAAATCAGCGAGCCATATGGACTTTTGCGGACGAAAGCGGTTCAACCGTCATAATGGAGACCGGTGTATACAACCTCACTCTGGAAGAGGCTGGTGTTCTAGTCCACCTGAGCAAGACACAAACCGAGCAGTGGTTTTTGATAAGGCTTAAAGAACCGGTTGGACAGGAAAACGTCATCCAGTAAGACTGTTAAAGGGGCGTTTAGGAGTTTTGGCAACTTCTGGGAACGCCCCGTTCAATTACCGGCGGCGGCGCTTCCTGTCCCATTAAAAGTCATATCTTCAATTAGTCAGTTTTTGGTGGAGAGCATGACTCCTGTAAGTATCAGCGCTCCACTGATAAAATGGGAAGTAGTCAAATGTTCACCAAGAAAGTACAACCCTCCCAGGGCCCCAAAAAGCGGCAGGCAGTAGTAAACCATGGAAGCTCTTGTGGGGCCTATTATGGCCACAGACTGGTTCCAACTCATGTAAGCCAGCACTGAAGGGCCTAGTCCGAGATAGAGTATCGCTAAAACATTGTTTCGTGAAAAAACAATTGACTCCGCCGTTGAAAATTCCCATGCGGCCCAGGGTGTCAGCAACAGCATTCCAAAAACGAACATTGAAAAAAGAAAAGGCAGTGGGCTTAGCTCCAATGGTCTTTGCTGGACCATCACACTATAAAGTCCAAAACTTGAAGCTTGAGCAAGCATCCATACATCACCCGGATTAAAACTCAAAGACGCCAGCTTTGAAAGTTCGCCTCCGGTCACAAGATAAAGCACTCCTGTCGAGGCTATCACAAGGCTGAGCATTCTTCTTGCGGTTAAAGCGTCTTTCAGGATCATTCTGGCAAATATTATAGTGAAGATTGGCGAACAAATGGCGATGAGTGTAAGGTTGACGGTGGTGGAAGAGCCTGCGGCTATGTAGACCACAGTTTGGCAGACAGATATTCCTAGGAAACCGGTAAACCCAATGTATCCCCAATGCTTGCGGATAACGTGAGCTTCCGAAAATAACTGTCGAATCACAAACGGCGCAAGCGCCATAATTGCCACAAAGGAGCGAAGCACAACCAGGGTCACTGGAGGAACAGAGTCGCTGATTATTCGCGCTACAATAAAATTGCCAGACCAGATAAGAGTAGCGGCCAGCACCAGGGCGTATCCCTGCACAGTCCTGTTTCCTGAATTAAGCGCCTGGATTCTGAATCCTCCGGATCGATCTCATGATAATGTGGATTTTAACACAACGAGTCTGAAACACCAATTACGGCCATCACAGACATTGACAACACGCATTGAGATGAAAATCTCGAATTCAACAGATGCGTAACATCATGCTGTGTAATATCATGTTATTCGGAAATGGAAGCCTGCAGTCATACGGGGGAGGAGAGATCAGGCTCTGGATAGTCTCCAGTTTAATGCCAGGATTACCGCTCGTTCAACTTCACTACGGTTAAACCGAAGAATTCTGCATAGTTGCTCAATAATTTTCTTGCTCAGACTTATGTGAAACGTTTCCAGGGATGTTCTACGCTTGAACATGGAGTCATACGATGTTTTATTTTCTAATGTTATCCGGTTCTTGTAAGTGACCCCGCTATTTTCCAGGTGGCAAATAAAATCGGTTATTACGCCTTCCACAAAACTGCTCAGACTTTTGCCCGTTTTTCGCTTCGCCGTCCACAACCTTTCGGTAATCTTTTCATCCAGTTGGACTGTCACGATTAGTGTTTCACTGAGGCGCAGCACGTCTCCACGTTCAGCATTTGTGTCGAAATCGTGGATGTGACGCCTGATGGCGGCCTCGATCAAGTCGGGTTCACTTTCCGAGCAATAGCTCAAGTCTACCGAACCGTGGAGGCATTTAAATCGTGGCTCGGTCTCCGACCAGAAACTCAAATCCCTTTCGGTTCCGCAAGCCTTACCCCAAAGTTCAAGAGCACTGAAAATTTCTTCGTCAACAGTCTTTTCGTTGCCTCGAGCCAGTTTTTTGAGGGCCCTGAATTCGGGTTCAGAGAGTCGCAGGCGCCGGCAAGGCTTTTTCAAAGCAGTTATGTTACTAAAATCTTTATTCGCTTCAATTTGCATCTTGCTGTTCCTCGACAATTTCCGCGTTGTGACGCTCAACTCAATTCCAAACCGCAATTCAATAATTTCAAGGGATTGGCGTTTTTCATAAGGTATTTGCAATACTCACCCTACATGATGCCGATCAATTGTTAAGATTGTGTGAGAAAAACATTAAAAGTGAGTTCAATTAATTTGACCGTAGGCGTCCCATAACTCCAGATAGTAAATAACCGTTATATCAGAATAATAGACTATAATAGCTCATGTGTTTTTGGCTACACTTGACATAATATCTTATATTAGCTATTAAAACCGACTTCTGGAGCATTAGCGACTCTGGAAAGCAAAATAGTCATTCGATGAATTATTTAATATGGCTATCTTGCTGTAATAAAACACTAACAAGATTGGAACACATTGCGTTTCTTAAAAATCCTCGTATTTTTGGCAATTCCTGCGGTTTGCTCAGCAGACGCCCACAAAAACTATTTTGACACCTACCTCAAAAACGTGACAACCCGATTGCATTTCTCAGATTATCCAGGACCGATAAGCCGTGAGTTGGCAAAAGTGGCATTGGCTCGCCAATCGCTGGAAGACGGCATAGATCGGAAATCGGACCTTAGCATTGCCGGCATATCGACTGGTGGATTCAACAGGACCATTGTTGAAGATGTCGTTTCCTTTAGTTGGCTCAAGGTGGGATATGCTTATGATTCGGAAGGTGGACGCTTCTACCAGTTCAGGGGTGACCAGGCGAACGTGTATTCCGCACTTTGTATAGCCAAACTTTTTGATTTCTATGTCGATAGATTTCTGGTAAAGGAGCAATCGACATGGTTGACGGCCAAGGAGGTCTCCCGGGCTATAGCCTTGCAACCCGATTCATTCGAACTTAATCACATGTTTTATAACCAACTCCGTCCGGAGAAAACCATAGAAAAGGCCAACAGGCTTTTTGGACCAAAACATGATTCGGTGATCAGAATTGTCAAACAGGTAGCGCCACATTGATGGAGGCATCTCCTTTAAGAATGGGTAGGGAGAATGGACTGCAATATCCCGACGACTGTCAGGCGATTTTGGGCTGAAGACATAGGCCTCACAGGGCTGTTGATCATCCTGTTTCTCGAAACATTCGCCATTCACCCTTTTGTGGATTCCGATTTGGGTGGACTGATCATGCACCTGGTTTTTTTGCTGGTGCTTATCACAGGCGTAATGGCTGTCAGTCGAACACCCAGATGGTCACGTATAGTGGCCATGGTCGCTGTGGCAGGTCTGGGGTTTCGATACTGGGGTCACGCATATCCAAGTTCCACGGCCCTGATTGTGAATGTTTCAATCAGGGCTGTTTTTGCGGCCATGCTGATTGCAGTCATACTCATGCACGTTTTTAAACGGGGACCGGTTACTCGTCACAGGATTTCCGGGTCCATAGCAGTTTACATGCTCATAGGCGCCATGTTTGCCTATTTGTATTTTGTGATTCTCCAACTTGATCCCGGAGCTTTTAACCTGGATGTTTCTCAGTTCGGGAATGACTCACACAAATTGCTGGGAAAGATGGTGTATTTCAGCTACATCACAATGACCAGTGTGGGCTTTGGCGAAATCATTCCTGTCAGCCCCGCCGCTTGCACCCTCTCGATGCTTCAAGCCTTGATCGGTCAATTGTTCCCTGCTATACTCTTGGCGCGCCTGGTGTCTCTTGAAATAGAAGATTCCCAATGCAGACGCAGAACAGAAGAAACCGATGAGTAGCTATTGCTTAGGCAAGCGTCTTACAAAAATCCAGGTAAGATGTTCCTCTCGGTGTCTGATTAAAAAAATACCGCAATGATCTCACATACAGCGCCTGTAGCGACCGAATCCTTGATTATATTTACACGCAGGAAGATTTTCATTTGCCGCTACGACGATTAACACTGATTATCATTATAGTCACGTCACTAGCTTTGGCTGGGACTCTTTACGCCGTTTCGCGCATTATAATCATGAGTAGTTTCAGCGAACTTGAAACTACCTACGTGACAAAGAATGTGGAGAGGGTGCTGGATGCCCTGGCCTATGACGTATCCGCCCTGAATCTCAAGGCGGCGGATTGGGCGGAATGGGATGACACCCATGTTTTTGTGGAAGACCTCAACCAGCATTACATCAAGGAAAACCTCACGGATGAGACTTTCCAGATAATTCGTGCAAACCTGCTACTTTTTCTGGACAACGACCGCAACGTCAGACATCAGCAGGGCTTTGATCTCATCGAGGCCAAGCACGTTGATCTTGACCAAAGTGATGTTCAGACCATCCTTCAGAATCCAAAACTTAGTTCACATTCTCACGAGAAAAGCTTCACCGCCGGAGTGGTCGCTCTGGCCAAAGGCCCCATGCTGGTCGCCTCCAGGCCTATCCTGAACAGCCAGCATTCCGGTCCTGTAAAGGGAACCCTGGTTATGGGGCGGTATCTGGACGCAGCCGAACTGGAACAAATGTCCAAACGGGTGCATGCTGAACTGGCCATATTAGGCATCAATGACGCTGTGAACGACGGTGATTTTAAACAGGCTGCGATGAAACTCCGGCAAGCTCCTGAACATAACGTTTTCCCTTTGTCCGAATCTGAAATAGCGGGCTTTGGATTGATAAAAGATGTGTCAGGAGAACCTTCTTTTGTTGTGAGAGTCCTGATGCCGCGGGACATAACCAAACATGGTTCCTGGACTACCACCTATCTCTTGACCTCATTGATAATTGTCACGGCTGTTTTTGGGGTTGTGACACTGGTAGTGCTTGAGAAGGTGATGATCAACAGGCTGCTGTCTCTGGAAACCCAGTTACGATCAATAAGTCAATCAAACCGTACGGATTTGAGGGTAACGGTTAGCGGCTCGGATGAGATAACCAAAGTTGCGGTCGGCATCAACCACGCGCTCGAATCACTTGAAGCAGGTGCAAACGAATTGCGAAACAGTCGTGACACTATTCACGCTCTGTTAAACGCGTCATCGGACGCAGCGGTCCTGATGGACAGGAATGGGCTTTTTCTGGCCATGAATGACGCAACAGCCATGGCGCTGGGATCATCGAAGGAGGCGCTCATAGGGCGCAATCCTCTAGAGTATTTCCCGGAGGAGACGTCAAAAATCAGGCGCGCAAAATTTTTTGAAGTGATCAGCGCCGGTAAGTCTATCAGCTTTGAAGACACCAACGGAGACAAGGTATTTCATCATAACTTCAATCCCGTAATAGGCTCAGATGGAACTGTCGATAAGGTGGCCATTTTTTCGAGGAATGTCACCGACGAAAAGAGAACTCAGCAGTTGCTCATAGAAGGGGCGCGTCTGAAAGCTATAGGTGAGATGGCGTCAGGTGTCGCTCACAATTTCAACAACATTCTGGACTTGGTCATAGGAACTGCTCAAACTGGGGAAATGCAGTTGGAGCGTGGTCGGATAGCCCAGACAATGGAAAGTCTGAAAAAAATATCTACAGCAGCCCAGTTGGGAGCGCAAACGGTTAGAAGGCTACAGGATTTTGCTAAATCACAGGATTCCTCAAAAAGTTCACCTACCAAGCTCTTTGACTTGACTAAAACGGTTCAGAGCGCACTAGAAATGACTGTCTCGGTATGGAAGACCAATCCCTTGAAAGAAGGGATCAAAATAGAGGTCGAAACGGATTTGCGACAGGACTGTTTTATATGTGGTCGGGAGAATGAAATATTCGAAGTGATCATAAACATGATCAAGAATGCTGTTGAGGCAATGCCGAGCGGTGGAAAGATATCTCTTAAAACTGCAGGGTCAGATACGAACATCCTATTTCAGATCAGTGACACGGGAATAGGAATTGACGAAAATGATCTGGAGAAAGTTTTTACCCCATTCTGGTCTACCAAAGGTTTTGGAGGGACGGGCATGGGGTTGGCAAGCAGTTATGGCATTATACGAAGCCACGGCGGTGAACTTACCGTTGATAGCGTAAAAGGATCCGGCGCCACTTTCACTTTCGTAATTCCAAAATCTTCTGTCTAGCCGCCTGAATATGATCAATGGCAATTAATGCACGTCACCGGCTTTTGACCTTTCAGGCCTTGAATGAGGTTCCTGACTGCAAGTTCGGCCATTAACGTTCTGGTTTCTATAGTGGCGGTTCCGATGTGGGGTAATAGCACCACGTTCTTTAGTTCCGAAAGCCCCTTGGTGAGTTCGGGCTCTTTTTCGTAAACATCCAGCCCGGCCCCTTTTATCGCCCCGTCACGTAACGCTTCCACTAACGCCAGCTCATCGACCACCGGACCACGGGCGACATTTATCAGATAGGCCGACTGTTTCATCATCGCCAATTCATCTCTTCCGATTAATCCCCGGGTTTCCTCGTTCAGATCTACATGCAGCGAAACGAAGTCCGACTTTCTCAAGAGTGTGGGCAAATCAACGTATGTTGCGTTTAGTTCGAGTTCTTCCGCTTCGGTAAGTCTGCGACGCTTAAAGTACAGCACAGGCATGTTGAAGCCTTTGGCTCTCCTCGCCACGGCTTTTCCTATGGCGCCCATGCCTACTATACCGAGGATTTTCCCCGACACTTCGGTTCCGAGGAAGCCAAAGGGTATCCAAGACCCGAATTCTCCTGCCCTCACAATGTGGTCCGCTTCCACGATTCTCCTGGCGCAGGCCATCAGGAGCGAAAAGGTGAGGTCCGCTGTCGAATTTGTAACTACATCCGGGGTGTTTGACACCAGAATTCCACGAGCTGTAGCCGCCTGGATATCGATATTGTCGTAGCCCACTCCGCAATTCGCTATCATCTTTAGATTCCGCGCGCGCTCCAGGACCTCCTCGTCAATCCTGTCGCTTATCATGCATAGAAGCCCGTCTTTATCGAAAATCTTTGACAATAGTTCAAAACGGGGAATTGGCTGATTTGCACGGTTGAGTGTAACTTTGAATTCTTTTTCAAGGGGTTTGAGACATTCTTCCGGAAGATTTGCTGTTACAAGAATTTTCATCTCCTACCTCATGATTATCGGGCTAATTAAAGGGTTATATAAAAAATTATCGTATCTAGTCTATCATATCCACATCGGTAAATTCATCGAGATTTATTAGCACTGTCCGGTTGAACATTTCCACCGTAAGCGCAATTTGCCCTTTCTTGGAGTGTCTTGTGACTACGCCCTCAACACCCTTGAACGGTCCTGACACGACGATGACTTTCTTGCCGGTGGCTAGGCCCGATCTTACAAAGAGGTCCTTGCCGACTTTCAGCGCGATGGCCACTGATTCAAGTTCCCTGACGAATGTCTCTTGGTTAGGAACCTCGAGGATGCGGACGAAGTCCCTTGAGTCATACAGAAGGGGATGTTTGTCCTTATGCAGCGCAAAACAGATGTAGCCGCGGAACAACGGTCTCAATGCCACTCGCTCCCTCGGAGGGTATCCATACTTCTTCTTGTGCTCATATATGGGCAGGTAGTAGCTGACCCCCTTATGCATGAGAAAACTTGCCATGCGCCATTCCCGGTTCGGCTTGACATGGAGGGCCCAC
>CAZVOU010000069.1:0-1586 GCA_964628605.1 uncultured Syntrophaceae bacterium | reverse complement strand
ACTCGAGCCTCGACGCCGTGGGCCATTGTCATTTTGTCCGTGTAGAGAAGGTTATTGTCTATCAGGTAGTGCTTGGCGTCCAGATACAGCATTTTTTCCAGCCTGCTGACATCCGGGCCGGTTTCTTTCATCGATTCGACCACAGGATTGGAGAAGGATTCGTTTTTTAGGGCCATTCTCGATTCCGCGCTCAGGATGGACATTTCAACTTCAGGATGCGCCAGATGGAAATAGCCGGCTATGCGATGATCCGGATCGAGTTCAGCGAACCTGAAAACTTTTGCAAGCCGTCTCATAACCGGTGACACAATGGGCAGGCGCATGGCCATTTTGCTAATTACTTTGCGCGCCGACACGGGAGCCCACGACCATATCCTTTCCAGTTCAAGCGCCAGATGTCTCTCGTATCCGGCGAACAGGTCATCACCACCCGTTCCGGAGAGCAGAACCGTGATGCCATTATCCCGTGCCAGTTTGGCGATCAACATGGTGTTTATGGAGGCGGTGTCGGCCAATGGCTCATCCATGTGGTAAACCATTTTTTCCATGTGGTCGCTGATCTCTTTGGCTCCTGCCTGGATGACATCAAGACGCACTCCAAGGTAAGACGCCATCATCCGGGCATATTTCAGGTCATCTACGAACCCCTCTTCTTCGAAACCCTGCGCCTCAATGGTAAAGCATCGTAGCTGTCCACCCTGGACATGCTTCCTGGCAAAAGCGCATATTGAACTTGAATCCAGACCTCCAGACAGGAACGCCCCGACTGGGACATCCGCCACCATTTGCCTCTCAACGGCTACACCCAGCGCCGAATGCGTCATCTGGACAGCTTCCGCCTCATTGCATCTGATTTCCGCGGTTTTGACCGGAACCTTGTAGAATGAGCGTTTTTCAACTACTTGACCATCTTTCACAATGAGAAAGTGGCCCGGCTCGAGTTTCTTCACTTCCTTTAGCATCGTCCACGGAGACGGAGCCCAGGAATAGCTAAGATAATAATGAAGCGCCTCATGACTGATCTGCCTGCTTACGGACGGCTCGAGAAGCAGCGCCTTGAGTTCACTGGCGAAGAGAAATCCTTTGTGAGTTGAGGTGTAATACAGGGGTTTCACTCCGAAACCATCCCTCGCAAGAAAGAGTGAACTGTCACGCGTGTCGTAGATTCCAAATGCAAAAATTCCATTGAGGAGCTTTAGCATGTCGAAGCCGTCGCGCAGATAAAGATTCAGCAGAATTTCGGTGTCTGTCCTGCTGTTGAACCTGAAACCGTCCCGAAGCAGGCTCTCCCTAAGCTCACGATAATTGTAAATCTCGCCATTAAACGTTATGACCACTTTGTTTAGCGCGTCCCACATGGGTTGAGCCCCGGCGGGACTTAAGTCAATTATGGACAGCCTTCGGTGCCCCAGACCAACGGGGGTCTGGTCGGCGTAATACAGGCCTGACGCGTCCGGACCACGATGCGCAATCAGGTCGTTCATTTCAGAGAGCAGCTTTCTATCAAAATTGCCGTAATACCCTACTATTCCGCACATCGTTCTTACTCTTCATCCCATTATAATTTTGTAACCGTGACTTTTCCG
>CAZVOU010000068.1:0-3123 GCA_964628605.1 uncultured Syntrophaceae bacterium | reverse complement strand
ATCTTCTGGTTTTTGGATGCGCCGATCAGTGTACACCAGTTCATGAGTTGTCTCGTCTGGTCAATCTGATCCGGACACAATGTTTGTGGAATGTCATCTTTGTTTTTCATGTTTGGGCGCTTCCCGCATGGATTCAAGATTTGGTTCTGTCGTAATAGACATAACCTGTTTCGAGTCAATTTTGCAAACTTTTTTGTGATGTGGTTGTAAATCCGAGAGAAGAATGTAAGCTCTCATGATTTACTACGCATCTGGAAAAGTAAAAGTCAGGAATAATGATTGATCTACCAAGACCCAGGAGCAGAACCACCATTATTGATAATCCCAGGTACTACCAGTTGAGAAACCAGATCCTTGAAATCAACTATTTCAGAATGAACAGAGGTCGGATCAGTTTTCCGAAAAAACGTGAACATCCCTCTGCGGAAATGGTATTTCAATCCCCTTTTTCTGGAATTCTTCATAAATGGAATAGTTAATCTCTGAAACGGCTATTTTTTTCAGCTCAGGCCGTTTTATCCAGATCAGTAGCGCAAAGTTGAGTGACGAGTCTCCGAATGAGTCAAATCTGACCACGGGATCCAGATTCGGCGCCGCATACTGGCTCGATCTGGCAATTTCCAGCAGTGTTTTTTCTACTTCGCTGACGACTGAGCCATAAGCCACCCCGACCGTAATAGTGATGCGTGTTTCAGATGACGGCGCGCTCTGGTTTATTATTTCCATGTTGGCCAATGTGGCATTAGGCACTGACACAAGAAGTCCGTCCAATGTCAGAATTCTCGTACTCCTGAGCCCAATTTCCATTACGGTTCCCTGAGTTTTTTCGCCAAGAATGACAAAATCGTCCACTTTGAATGGGTGATCCAGTAATATTACTACGGTCCCGATCAGGTTGGACAAAGCTTCCCTGCCTGCCAGCGCAATAGCGATGCCGCTTATACCTAAACCACCCACAAGTGAATAGGTCGGCAGCCCAATTCGACTCCCAAGATGGACTATCGCCGCCAAAATTATGCCAGCAGTAATCAGGTCAAAACCTATACGTATAATTTGGGCGTCCACATTACCGGTGATGAATCCGCCGGCTTTTATCACAGTGTTGGCAATGCGATTGAGAACACAGCCTAAAAACCATATCGCCCCAATATAGCCCATTACCGTAAATGATATCGCGACTGGAAAATAAATGTCCGAATTGATTATGTGCAGCCCTTTCCATAAGAAACTCAGTCCTTCTATGGAAAGCACAATCAAAAGTATGGGTATGACAAAGCGTCCTACTGATTTTTCAAAGTTGCTGTTAAACCGGGAGTCAACAAGGACAAGAAGGCCGCGGCTCAATCTGTGACCCAGAACCACAGCTAATATCATAAAGTGCACCAGAACAGCTAATCCTAGCCACTGCCATAACATTTGTCCAAACACAACCATCCTGGTCCAATTGGGTAATATACCAATTATTTTGTTTACAATCTCATAGTTGCTGGAAGTAATGAGTTCGTTAGCCAGTGCGCCACCTCCGGAATCAGGCCTATACGGAAGCGACTTCACCTTGTCGAAAAAATTCTCAAGATTATCAACAGTTTCTCGAGTGAACAGGAATTGTTGTCCCTGTCCATCAATTTTTTTTAATGCTATGGTGATTTCAGTATGGGGAATGGTCCAGCTAGTCAAATTGGACTTTTGAATTTCTACTTGATCGGGAATTTTTTCCCATGGAGGTAATTCTATCCGGTCCAGTATCTCCTTGAGGTAAATTACAGACTCCACACTTAGGGTATTCTTGATTGCCTGTGGTTTTGATTCCAAATCCAGGCTTAGAGACGCCCTTCGGGCCAATGCTCCAGCCTCATCTCGTTCACCCATTCTGTATGTCTCTAGGGCTTTGTTCATGGTGTCCAGAAAAGTCTGCAACGTTGCCCGAGGACTCGAATTGTCAGGCGGTTCCAAAGGGTAGCGAGACTGATCCGCCAGCAGTTCCCAAGGATGAAAACAGAACAGAATAATTGCCAAAAAAATAATTTTAGAAGTTTTCACGAACCCAATTCACTCCCCAGAGGTTCCAGTTCCGTCATGAAGCAGATGGCTGTCATTATCCCGGACTGGATCACAACTTTTCACTTCAGAGGTCCAATGTTCATGGCCAATAAATGGTATTGCCAGTATTTTCGCACAGTTTCCAAGTCTCACAAAGAAAAATAAAATGAGGCGCCGTTGATCATGCGGATCATCCTGAAACCAGTCAACAAAGGAACAAAAAATGGAACGGAGGGGTAAGAAAGCTTCTTACTTTGACACTGTTGTAAAAACCACTGATAAATCATAAGGGTGACTTTTGGTCGGGGGGCACATGCCGGGCATCAATCTCAATCAATTCTCTCGGAATACTGAAAGCGCCAGCGAGAAAAAAGTGCTAAAGTCGGGAAAAAATAGTAATATGCTTCAGACAGTCGGATTAGTTTAAAATTCATCAAACTTAATGTTTTCTTTATCCGAATCCACTGTCATCTCTATTTGTTCGACGACACGGGGAGGGAACAAGAATGGCCGAAGAAAAAAAACCGGAACAGTTCCAGGGAGCTGAAATAGCGTCAGTTCTAAACAATCCTGAGGTTCAGAAACTATACGTCAACAGGACTGTTGTAGGAAACTCTGCCAGTGACATGTTCGTTATAGTGCAGTCTTTAGGGGTGTCCCCCACGGTAATCCAGATGTCATTCAACACCGCAAAGACTCTGGCCACGGACATTTTGGGGATGATATCCCAGATAGAGAATCAAACTGGACAGAAGATTTTGACGGTGAGGGAAATCCAGGAGACGATTACAGGACGGGCACGCGGCTTGGGCCAGTAAAAGAGGCCTGTCTGGTTCCCGGAATTCATGTGTATGGGTTGTGTTTTTGAATTACAGGTAAAGATAAAACTCATTCAGTTTGAGCATCAGCGAATCGACTATGATGGACCAGAGATTGGTTTGTTGAGTTTCAATTTTTCCGATGCCTGTCATTCCGACCATCACTGATTCGGGAATAGAGGGGAACCTGGCTTTTACCCTGCAGACATTGCCCTGTCTTGGAACGACCTCGGCGCTGGGCGCAATTTCAGACACACTTGATTGG
>CAZVOU010000067.1:0-17246 GCA_964628605.1 uncultured Syntrophaceae bacterium | reverse complement strand
GGAAAGGAATATTTTCGGAAAAATCAG
This sequence comes from uncultured Syntrophaceae bacterium, assembly GCA_964628605.1. Taxonomy (GTDB): domain Bacteria; phylum Desulfobacterota; class Desulfomonilia; order Desulfomonilales; family Desulfomonilaceae; genus CAITZA01. The sequence continues at coordinate 17,219 of CAZVOU010000067.1, read as the reverse complement.
GTACATGAGTTCTGACCGCACAAAAGAAAAGGTCAGTGTAAAAAAATATCTTGAGAAATATCAATCCAATGGATAAAAGGCATTCGACCTGAAACTGGTGGACAATCCTCAATGCGGGGCGGTCCCCAGTTTCTTGGAGCGCATCAATTGATCTTCCTGCGCAAGAGAAAAAGTAGAGGAAATTTTACCATGAAAAAGCAATTCGCCTGGATAACAATAGTGTGTGTCTTCTGTTTTTGTAGTATGGCGTTTGGACTAAAACCTGTTGATGAAGAGCTTTTGGCAGGGGCGGATTCTGGAACACTGACCCAGGTTCAGGACGCTCTGTCAAAGGGTGCTGATGCAAACGCCGTTGATGATGACGGATCGTCAGCGCTGATGCTGGTTTCGGCGTCCGGTAATAAAAACCTCGTAACTCTTTTGCTGGAAAAAGGGGCAGAGGTTAATAAAAAGGACAAGGAAGGGTGGTCGCCTCTGATGATATCCGCCGTTCAGGGGCATGTGGATGTGGCGCAAATCCTTCTGGCGAAAGGCGCAAAGATTAATGACCGGAGCAATGACGGGGCCACTCCGTTAATGAACGCCGCCGTCCAGGGACATCAAGATCTGGTTAAGATTTTACTGGAAAAAGGGGCGGAGCCCAACATGCGAGACAATGAGGGCTGGACCGCCCTCATGCTGGCGGCTAACAACGGTCATCTGGAAATAGTGAAAAATCTGGTGGACAAGAAGGCTGACTTAACCCTTAAAAATATAGAAGGCTGGTCGGCCCTAATGCTCGCTACCAACGCAGAACACAAAGGAATAATCGAGTTACTGAAAAATAAAGGCGCCAAGGAATGATGTCGATGGCGCTCTGATCACTTAAAGAGGTCCGGCGTCCGGGATTGAGTTGCGTGTCATTGTTGCCGGGCATCAACAACTATCTCGTTTCGCACCCACACTGCCTCGCTATATCTGTTTAACCTCTTTTTCGTCTCATAGTCGTGGCGGTCTTTTGTCAGCAGGAGTTCTTCAGGATGAATTTTCTCCCACTTTTTGTTTTTCTCTTTGGAATCCTGCTCTATTTTTTCTTTAAAATTTTCCATCGGCCGGATTTCAACGTGGTAAATGGCGTAGGAGTTCTTTTCACGGCAGATATAGTATATGGTCCCATTATCCGTTATCTTGATTGAAACAACCTTTCCGGTGGTTGGAACCTTGGTGTAGACATTCTCAAATCTCACTGCGCCGAACTCAGAAAGAGCATTTTCGGCCAATCCGAATTCGGCTGATCCCGGAGAATTAAATACTGTCATTAGAATCAGGCCTAACATTGAAGCAGGTAATAGCGTTTTCATCTGGACAAAACTCCTTCAGGCTACAGGGAAACCATTCCATGTCTCTGACTTTTCCATGGGCTCCCAAACAGTGTCTTTAATTCAGGACGGCCTTTCCCCGCAACAGTTATCGTGACTTAAACGGGAAAAATTGTTTCAGACTCAACCCAGATTTCGGATTTAACTCAAAATGACGCCGGTTAAACACTCTCCTCCGGCTTTTGTCATTGGCGTTCCATTTTTTACTTCCAAGAAAAAGATTTAAAAAGTACAATAATTTTATTAGGTAACTTACGCCGGATCACTACCGGATCTTCAGGATTTCAGTACGCCTCGGCCGATTAGTCCTCCAGGAAAGTTCACTCATAAAACGGTTATTGACCCAGGAGCTGATCGGCTTTCCACGTCAAGCTCAAAAGGTGAATCAAGTGAGCACGCTAAACAACTCAAATCTGCACTTCAAATCGATAGCGCTTGCCGCTTTTGAAGCCATTATAATTGCAGACCGGAATAGCGACATCGTTTTCTGGAATAAGGCGGCGGAAAAGGTTTTTGGATATTCCGAAGCAGAAGCGCTGATGATGAATTTGGTCCAGATAATGCCGGAGCGATTCCGGGAGCTGCATTTGTCAGGTATGAAGCGTTACCTGGATACTGGGAAATCAGTTGTGACCGGAATGCTTCTCGAGTTGTCCGGATTGCACAAAAATGGATTCGAATTTCCTATTGAACTTTCGATATCTGCTTGGAAAACTGAAAAGGAAACCTTTTTTGCCGGAGTAATTAGAGACATCACTCAGCGAAAAAAAATAGAAAACGAACTGGAAAACACCAGGCGGGACCTTGAAAAACGCGTCGAAGAGAGAACTTCTGATCTGGTATCGATCAATGACGAACTAAAGAAACAAATCGATCAGAGAGAATCCGTAGAGCGCGCTCTTCGTGAAAGCAACAAGCAGTACAGGAACGTGGTGGACAACCTCAAGGATGTTGTGTTCCAGACGGACCTCAAGGGATTGTGGACTTTTTTGAACCCAGCCTGGGAGGAGGTCACCGGCTTTAGCATTCAGGAGAGTTTAGGCGCTAACTTCCTGGATTATGTTTATCCCGCAGATCGAGAAAAGAACCTGAAACTTTTCGAACCGCTTGTTTCTGGGCTCAAGGATTATTGCAGACATGAAATCCGATACCTTCACAAGACCAAGGGGCGCTGTTGGGTGGAGGTGTTCGCTCGGTTGACTTTCGATGATTCCGGACAGGTCGTCGGGACTTCCGGGACACTAAGGGATTTAACGGATAGGGTGAACACCGAGGACAAGTTGAGAAAGCTCTCGCGTACTGTCGAACAAAGTCCCAATGTCGTAATGATAACCGATCTGAATGGAAAGATTGAATACGTAAACCCAAAATTTAGCCAGGTTACCGGATTCAGCTTTGCGGATGTTTCCGGTAAAACCATCGACCAGGTAGACCCATCCTATGAGAATGAAAACTCACTGATCAAAAAAATCATGGATTCCGGCGCCGAATGGACCGGAGAGCTGTACCGAAGACAAATAGAAAATGACAAGCCATACTGGGAATTGGCGTCATTTAGCCCGATCAAACAGGCCGACGGTTCGATCTCGAACTGGCTCAAAATAAGTCAGGACATTACTGACCGGAAAATAGCCGAACAGGATTTGCTGAACAGCAACAAGCTGTTAAGCGCATTAACAAGGGCCCAGAACAGATATTTTTTCAAACCCAATCCTCGTCAGCTTTTTGAAGAACTGCTTAACGCATTGCTGGAATTGACCAAAAGCGAATACGGCTTTATCGGGGAAATTCTCTACGATCAAAACGAACAGCCTTATCTGAAGACTTTCGCTGTCACCAACATAGCCTGGAATGATACCACCAGGGCTTTTTACGAAAAATACTCCAATGAGGGACTCGAATTTCACAATTTGAAAACTCTGTTCGGTAGAGTGATCACGACAGAAAAACCAGTTGTATCAAATGATCCTTCGAATGACCCCAGAAGAGGCGGACTACCTGAGGGACATCCTGAACTGACAGCTTTCCTGGGTTTGCCTTTTCACGCCGCAGATGTTTTTGTCGGCATGATAGGCATTGCAAACCGGCCCGGAGGATATCAGCAGAATGTAATAGACTTCCTTAATCCTTATCTAGCCACTTGCGCGAGTATAATTCAGGCCTACAGAAATGACCAGAGGAGAAAGATTGCAGAGGAACAGGTTGTAAAGAGCGAGCACAGGATCCGCTCAATAGTGGAAAATGTGGTGGACGCCATCATTACCATAAACGAGAAAGGAATCGTTCAGACATTCAATCCCGCAGCTGAGAGAATTTTTGGATATAGCGCAAATGAAATGATCGGCAAGAACATTAAACTCATAGTCCCCAAGCCTCACAGCGACCTCCATGACGGATATATTCGCAGATACCTGGAAACAGGGGAATATCGAATCATAGGAAAGACCAGGGAACTTTTTGGCATTCGAAAAGATAACATATCTTTTCCCATTGAAATTTCAGTAAGTGAAATGAAACTTGGCAATGAGATATCATTCATAGGCATTATCAGGGATATCTCGCAACGCAAGCTGATTGAATCGGAACTGATCAGAGCCCGCGAGGACGCTGAAAAAGCCAACAGGGCCAAGAGCGATTTTCTGGCTGTCATGAGTCATGAAATAAGAACACCGATGAATGGCATTTTAGGAATGACTCAACTAGCCCTGGACACAGAGTTGACCCAAGAGCAGAGGGACCACATGAATCTGGTGCTTTATGCGGCTGAATCCCTTCTGTCGATCATCAATGACATCCTGGATTTTTCAAAAATAGAGGCCGGAAAACTCGACCTCGATTTCAGTGACTTCCATCTGCGCGATCGTCTCGAGGAAATAATCCAATCCCTGGCTGTCCGAGCCGGTCAGAAAAAACTCGAACTCATATTGTCCGTCTCCGAGGATGTTCCTGAAATCGTTACAGGGGACATAGGGCGGTTGCGTCAAATACTCATAAACCTGATAGGAAACGCCATAAAATTTACCGAAACGGGTGAAGTAGTAGTCAATGTCGGCGTGATCTCGGTAATTGACGATCAAGTGGAGTTACAATTTGACATAAATGACACCGGGATAGGAATACCGACAGAAAAAACAAAGGTTATTTTCAATCCGTTTACACAGGTTGACTCATCTACAACCCGCAAATACGGCGGGACGGGTTTAGGTCTTGCAATTACCACCCAACTGGTGGATTTGATGCAAGGCAAGATATGGGTAGAGAGCCGACTCGGTGAGGGTAGCCAGTTTCATTTTACTTGCAAGATGGGAACAAGGCCCCACGAATCCAGCCCATCCCTGAATGAATATTTGAATGCCATCAAGCAAGTGAGAATTCTCGTGGTTGATGACAATGACACAAACAGGATGATTCTTGAAAAAATGCTCACCAAGTGGGGCATGATCCCACAAGCTGTTAATTCAGCCAAGGGAGCGCTGGAAATTCTGAATTCCTCAATTCACGATGATCAACAGTTCAAGATGGCGTTAATCGACGTAATGATGCCGGAGATGGATGGATTTGAATTGACCGACATCATACGCAGTAACGACCAATGGTCGGACCTGAAGATCGCCATAATGTCTTCGGCCAATCCTTCAGGGTCATGTGAAAGATGTCAGGAACTTAGAGTTCAGGCTTACTTGAGAAAGCCATTGATATCAAATGACCTTTTGCATTCAATAGCAATGGCCCTTAAACCGCGTGAATTGTCCGTAGTAAAAACCGCCAGTCCGGTTAGTGTGGAGAGTCTTGTCCCAGTCAAAGCTCTCAAAATATTGCTGGCAGAGGACAATCTGGTTAATCAGAAACTTGCCACCCTCATTTTACAAAAACAGGGTCATTCTGTGGTTATCGCCGGAAATGGATTGGAAGCATTTGAAAAGATCGGTTCAGACGATTTTGATCTCGTTCTAATGGACGTGCAGATGCCTGAAATGGATGGCCTTGAGGCCACCAGGCTAATTAGACGCATGGAAGACACCAGGCTTAGAAATATTCCAATAATTGCCATGACTGCCCACGCGGTAAAAGGAGATGAAGAAATGTGTCTGGAAGCCGGAATGGACGCCTACGTCTCCAAACCCATCTCAAGAAGTCAACTTTTTCAGACGATGCAGAATGTGATGGAAACCAAACACTCCGGTGAGTAACCAACCCCTTTTCATTAAGGTTTTGAATTGATGGAATAAAAAATGGGCAGAGGTAGCGAATTAGAGGTAATCCCGATTAAAAAATTTTTAAATTTGGGAGTCTAAAATAGAGTTTTATTCAGACTGTTCGAAACATAAATTTTCCTGGAGTGACCAATCAAGAACGGATTTCGGGACCGGCATTTTCTTGTTGGACTCTGAAGCTACTTTGAAGTATGCTATCCGGATTATTTGAGAAAGGATCAATTCATGAAAAAAACAGGTATGGTTTTCGGTTGCTTAATTACTCTGATCGTTTTTACTGCGTGTTTATCGACAGCCAATGTCAGTTGGGCTCAGGCCGCAAAGTTTGCCCAAATTAATCTTACCGATGTTTCATCCAAGTCCAACAAGGTCAAAGTGGCTGTGGAGCAATTGCTCAAAATGCAGACTGCAGCGTCTCCCAAAATGGAGACTCTCACAACCGAAGCCAAAAAACTCGAAGCAGACCTCGAAAAAGGCAAAGATACCCTAAAACCAGCCGAGAAGGAAAAGCTTGAAAATGATCTGACACAGAAATATCAGGAAATGCAGTCAGAACAACAGGCAGTCAGAAGTAAGCTGGCAGTTCAGCAACAAGCAATTCAGACAGCTATAATGAATCAGATCCAGCAGATCATAGACAAGGTAGCCAAAGACGAAGGTTATAGCGCAGTGTTTCTTAAAGAGACCATGATTTATTCATCCGGTATGCCAGACCTGACCGAGATGGTTATTAAAGCTCTTGACGCCGCTCCTGCACTGGACCTTGGCGCAAAATAGCAATTATTACGGACGTACCTAGAATCGAAAACTGTAGCTGCTTATGACACTGAGCCGGCTTATGGGTCGGCTCGGTAACCAAATGACATGATAGGACACTTCGGGACCTGAAAACTGTTTAGTCAGTCTTTACAAGCTGTTGGCTCTCCTGCCGTCGAACAAAATGCGTATAGACGAAATCAGTTTCTCATTGTTGTGGGGAATATGCTTTCCATGTAAAATCCTCAAATCTGAAAGCCCTCGAATTAACAAACAGACAAAAACGCTGCTGAGAAATTGGATCGGGGTTTGAATCATTGAGAGAAATTCGTTTACTGGACACGGGCTCATTATCTGCTGCAGAAAACATGGCGTTGGATACAATCATCCTGGAGGAGGTAGCTTCCGGAAATTCCCCTGCTACTTTCAGGTTTCTGCAATTTAAACCAGATGCCGCTCTGGTCGGATACAACCAGGATGTAGAGCTGGAAATACGTCGCGAGTTTTGCAGGGACAACGGGATTGATATTAATCGCAGGATTACAGGCGGCGGCGGAATTTTGTTCCAGGAATCAGGTCTCGGGTGGGAGTTTTTTGGCCGACCAGGCTCACATCCTTTTACCGGCAGCTTTGAGTCCATCTTGGTGAGAATCTGTTCAATAGCCGCTGAGGGGATATCCAGCCTTGGTGTTGAGGCAAAGTTCAGGCCACGCAACGACATCGAAATTAATGGCAGAAAAATATCAGGCACCGGGGGAGTCGCAATTTCCGGAGCCATGATGTTTCAAGGCACAATTCTCATAAAAAATGAAATAGACAGGTTTTTGAAGTCGCTCAGGGTTCCGGTTGAAAAGCTGAAAAAGAGAGAAATAGAATCCCTCATGGACAGGATATGTTTTCTCAATGACCTCATTGATCCTGCCCCATCGCTTTCCACGGTAAAAGATGCCCTGACTGAATCGTTCAGGAACCGGTTGGGAATTACCCTTTCGGTCGCCGGCCTGACATACAGAGAACAAGAGCGTCTTGAAAATGAATTATCGTATTATCAAAGTGATGAATGGATAAATTCAAAATCCAGACCTGCCCACGAATCCGACCCGGCCAGATCCATAAAGCAAACCACTGGGGGAACCTTCAGGACACATCTCTGGCTATCTACCGGCGCCAAAAGGATCCAGCGGGCTCTCATAGTCGGAGACTTTTTCGCCATACCCTCAAGACTTTCCCGAGATCTGGAAGCAAGTCTCGTGGGTCTCAAACCGGATCCGCAGGTAATTCATCAGGCAGTCATGAATTTTTTCGATAACTATGACGGACGAGTCCTGGATGTTGAACCGGCTCAGATTGCTCTGGCAATATCTGAAGCGGCTCGAAGACTCAAAATAGTCAATGGTCAAATGAGCCTTCGTGACGCTAACGAGCTTTTTTTTGTGAATATCAAGCCTGAAGAAATGGACGAGAGTGTCCCTAGGTGGCTCTTGCTTCCCTATTGCTCAAAAAATATCGATTGCGAGTATCGTGACATTCCTGGTTGCTCTGAGTGTGGGGAATGCGAAATTGGCACGTGTTATGAAATAGCGAGGGAATTCAACCTCGAGCCATTGACGGTGCAAAGTTTTGAACACCTCATGGATACCATACAATCAAAATGCGCCGGTGAAAACGGTATCTACGTGGGTTCCTGCTGTGAGGCTTTCTTTGCCAAACATCAGGCTGAAATGGCTCAAATTGACGCATCCGGTGTACTCATAAATCTTGATTCCACCACCTGCTACGATTTGGGTAAAGGCTCTCAGGCATATAAAGGGCGATTCGACAACAAGACTTTCTTAAACATGGATCTGATACACAAGACACTCAGGCGTCTAAATGTTTCAAAATAGTAAAAAATACGATGTGATTGTTGTCGGGTCCGGCCCCGCCGGTTCCGTGGCCGCATCTGCGGTCGCCAGGCATGGGTTGAGTGTCCTGTTGATCGACAAGAAGCAACGTATTGGCGAAAAACCTCACTGCGGAGAGTTCATCCCAAGAAAGCTCTTAAGTCAATTTCAAATCAATCCTAAAATTATTGACCAGTCCGTAGATTCGATGGAAACGGTTATAATCCCGGATGATGCCCTTCCAAAAGACGCAGAAATTGGCGAAAGTGTTGTGACCCGGTCAGAAGGACTGATGATTGACAGACAAGGCCTGGACATGAATCTGGCCAGGCAGGCTGTTGCAAACGGCGCTATTGTTCTAAGTGACACGAGATTATTGAAGATCGCAAATCAAAAATTGCTCTTCAGGCACAGAGGTAAGGAAATAGAGGCAGAATCCACCGTGGTGATAGGCGCTGACGGTTCAAATTCCTTGGTGGGAAAGGCTTTGTCATCCTGGAGGCCGGAATTTCTTTTGGGCATTCAGTACCAGGTTCCTTTGGCAAAAGAATTGGAAAGGACCATCGTATTTTTCCACAAATCCATAACACACGGTTACGGATGGCTTTTTCCAAAGGGCATTACAGCAAATTTCGGTATTGGTGTGCTTCCGAATCAGCATGTTCGTCCTTTCGAGCTTTTGGAATTTTTTCTGGGAATGTTCAGAAACCAGGGTTTGGTGACACCGGGAATTCTGTCGAGGTCGAGAGGTCTCATACCTGTTTCAGGAATGAGGTCCGAACTGGTTCGGGGAAATGTGGCGCTGGTCGGGGACGCTGCCGGTTTGACCCATCCCATAACCGGAGCTGGAGCGCCTCAAGCCATGATGTCCGGTGAAATGGCGGGGATGGCTGCAGTTAAGGCCGTGAGAAATGGCAACATTGGTTATTTGTCCAGCTATGAATCCGAAATAAGAGGTCTTTATTCCGGAGTTCTTGATCACGCCGCCTCCAAAAGAAAATTGATGATAGACCGGTGGTCTAGTCATGACATGAAATCAATCTGCTCACAGACCTGGATCGCTTTCGAAGGTTACAGAAAACGTGTCCGAAACATTTAACATTGAGGCGGACCAATTTACTGAATCGTGGAATTTATCCCGTTCGAATCACGGCTCCACTCTGACTGTTTACTCTCCGGGAATGTTTGTTTACAACGGTATTAGAGGTAAATACCGGGCAGTTTCGATAACGACCAGAAACTGTTCGTTGGGCTGCGAGCATTGCAAGGGTGTTTTGTTGCAATCAATGCCGGAACTTAACTCTCCGGACGCGTTGTTAAACTTCGCGCTTGACGCCTGGAAACGTGGTGACATAGGAATCCTTTTGACCGGCGGATGTGACGAGAATGGATTTTTGCCGTGGAAGCGTTTCACTAGCGCCATCCTGGAAATAAAGAAACGGACCGGTTTGAAGGTGTCAATCCACCCCGGTCAGGTCGATAAAGGAACAGCTTTGGTTCTCAAGGCAGCGGGAGTTGACCAGGCTCTGGTCGATGTCATAGGCTCGGATAAAACTGCCCGTGATGTTTATCATTTGAAAGGCGGAGTTGATTCTGTTGTGAGGACTATGGATGCGCTGACCCATGCCGAAATAGAAATTGCGCCCCATGTCATAATGGGTCTTCACTATGGAGAAATTTTGGGTGAATATCAGGCGCTGGAAATCATCAAAAGTTATCACATCAAAAAATATGTTGTAGTGGTGTTAAATCCCCTGAAACAAACTCCCATGGAAAACGTTGTTCCACCACCACCTGATGAAGTAGGCAGGTTTCTAGTTAAAGCGCGTCGTGAAATGCCGCAAGCGCTGGCCTCACTTGGATGCGCAAGACCTCGCGGAAAATACCGGCTTGCCGTAGATATCATAGCTGTAAAAGCGGGAGTAAATTCCATCGCGCTGGCCTCCGACAAGGCAGTGGAATTGGCCCAAAACATGGGACTTGAAGTAAAATACGAGAGTTCATGCTGTTCGGTCAGCTAAGAACCCGGCAACACGATTTTGCGACAGATTTTATTGTCATTTAAAGACTCAAAGAATGAGGGAAAACGATGAATTCGGTTCCATCAAAAATCTGGAATGAACAGATAGACCAAAGCCCGGAATACGTCAGACTATCGTTGGCGGCTGCCATGACTCTGAAATTCGAGGGCGGCTGGTTTTACCGAAATGCCCGCCTGGGGTGCATCAATCTACTGCTGACATACAAGGACGGTTGCAGGGCCAACTGCTCATTCTGTGGATTGGCTGGAGAAAAGGATCAGGTCAAAAGTGGAGGGAGTTTTATCAGGGTTCCATGGAAGACTTACAAAACGGACGATGTGATTGAAGCCATCAAAAGGACTCCCAAAAGGGTCAGTCGGGTATGTGTCTCCATGGTTACTCACCATAATAGTGTAAGAGATTCGCTTAATGTATGTGAAAAAGTGGTTTCCAATACCAACAAAATGGTTTCACTTCTGATTTCGCCAACTGTACTCAAAAAAAATGACCTCAAAAATCTGAAAGCATCCGGAGCGGATAGAATTGGAGTGGCTGTGGACTGCGCCACTGAGGATCTGTTCGATAAACTAAGAGGTAAAGGCGTAGGGGGACCGCACAAATGGAACACCTACTGGAAGGTTTACGAAGAGAGTCTGGATGTTTTTGGGGCAGGTAAGTCGGGAGTCCATCTGATTTGTGGTTTGGGTGAGACGGAAAGAGAGTTGGTGCAAACCATCGACAAAGCACATCGTATGGGTGGCTTTACCCATCTCTTTTCTTTTTTTCCTGAAAAAGGCTCGCTCATGGAATCAGTACAGTCACCTCCGATTGAAGTTTACCGGAGAATACAGTTAGCCAGGTGGCTGATCGATAATGACAAGTCCTCGTTTGATGAAATGACTTTCGACCATTCCGGGAAAATAATAGACTTTGGTTGTATTGATCACCAACTTGATGAAATTATCAACACCGGTGAGCCTTTTGAAACATCCGGATGTCCGGGATTCGACGGAAGAACAGCCTGTAACAGACCTTACGGTAATGAAAAACCGGGAAAGGACATTAGAAACTTTCCATTCAGGTTGGAAGTCGAAGATGTCCGGAAGGTAAAACATGAACTGGGTCGATGAAATTTGTTACAAACCGTAAAAACAAAAACGAGCCTGCGAAATGAGGCTCGTTTTCAAATTCTGCGCTTGATGTGCGTAGTGTCTAAGGCTGAAAAAGTTTTATGCTTATCCCGTTCGGATCATTGAGAGACGCATAGTTTACACCATCTCTCTGACCGTCTGTCTCCACAAATCGAAGACCTTTTTTCTGAAGTTCACGAACCGATTCGGATAAGTCACTGACTTTAAAGCTCATTCCTGACACGCCGCCAGAGAGTTCCGCCTTGCTGACGTAACCGTTGTGAAGAATGTCAAGCTTGTAGGGTGTTCCTTCTTTTTCCATCGAAAAGACATCCAATCCTTTCGAAAGACCTTCTGAGGAACGGAACCCCAATTTCTTATAGAATGTTATCGTCTCTTCCGGGTTGGCTGTGTATATCCCTATCGTCAGAGGATACTCATCTACCGTTGATTTGATATAACTGGATGATTCCGCTTCGGTGTTGTAGGCCACTAAAACCGCGAAAACAACCAGAAACATGATAGAGCAAGTGAAACCCAGAAACAGACGTCTAACATGGCCTGTCGGCAAGCTCATTGCCCCTTTAACCTCCTTGATTTAAACCAAACTAAAATAAATAATCAGCATCCTTTCGTTTGAAAGGCAAGCAAACCATACACAAAAAGCATTATAAAATCAAGAATAAAATGTAAACATATTGATTTGTTAAGCATGCCAATATTGTTATGATTAATAATTACAAAAAGAAATTCAAAAAAGATTGGAAAATACTAATTCTATTGGGAAATCAGGTGATAATAATCGATTCATGGCCATATTTACTTCAGGGTCCCTTAAAATTTGGCTGATGTCAGCGTTTTTTGTTTTGTCCTGATCCAGCAACGGGTGATTAGCCAATGGAATGTCCGGTTCCAGCCCTTTACCCTCGATGTCGCGTCCATCCGAAGTGAAGTAATGAGCTGTGGTGAGCCTCAAAGCCATTGATCCCGGCAATGGGAAAATATTCTGCACAGAGGCTTTCCCGAAGCTTCGTTCTCCCATAACCAAAACTTTTGAATTTGCCAACAAGGCTCCGGTAAGAACTTCGGATGCGCTGGCGGATCCCTTGTTTATAAGGATGACAATCGGCAGGTCAGAAAATGGACCATCCGCTTTTACACTAAATACGCGGCTGAACCTTGTGTCTTTTCCCTGAAGTGATGTTATCACACCTGTTTTCACAAATAACTCGGCGACACGGATGGCCTCGGTAAACAACCCCCCCGGATTATCCCGGAGATCCAGAATCAGACCTGACAACTGCCCTTGAGAACTCTGCATTAGCGATTTTAAGGCCTTTTCCACTTCCACTCGCGTTGTGTTCTGAAAGTTTATGATCCTTATGTAGCCGATGCCGTGATTCAAAATGGTATATTTTACCGGTGTAGCCTGAATAATTTTTCTTCGCATTTCCAGGTTTCTGATTTTACCTGACAGATGATCCATGACCTTGATGCGGATGAGAGATCCTGACGGACCGCGAACAAGGCCCAGCGACTCATTCAGTGGCAATCCCTGCAACGTCTTGCCGTCAATGGCAAGAATGATGTCTCCAGAGTTTATGCCTGCCTCATGAGCCGGAGACCCTTCAATTGAGGAAACCACCACGTATGCGCCATTTTTGGAAGCCACTACCATACCTATACCCCCGAACTTGCCTTCCGCGCTGATCTTGAGTTCGTTGATCATTTTGGAGTCAAGTATGGAGGAATACTGGTCCAGGTCCCTGAGGATTATCTCCAGCGCCATCAGGGTTACCTGCTGTTCTTTCAACTTGCAGCGTTTGGCAATTTTAGACAAAGTTGCAGCGAAACAGGCCTCAGGGGTGTCGGAACATTCATCGAAAGGGGGAATCTTCTCTGCGCAAAGGGGATCTAAAGAAAAAGTAAGTTTTTCGACTGTCTGTTTGAGTATATGTTTCTTTGGAAAATTAGATACATAGTGGTTTTGAATCAGCCTCATGACCTCATCAAACAGTTTGATTCCCACAGGTCCCAGATCATCCTCAACGACGTTAGTTCGAGAATTGCGATCTATTTCAGAAATGTTGAAAGTAGATGCTATTCTGCCGGTGTTGTTTGAATTCTGGTCCAAGCTGCCATTCCAACCAAAACCCAACACCGGTGTTACCAACATTAGTAGTAGCGCTGTATTAAATAAGCTGGAAAAAGTATTTCCTTTTGAGAGCAGAATCAAACATCACCCCTTACAACAGGACAGGCAATGGCAACATTCGTGAGCATTTGTCAGCGGATGCACAAATCAATGTTGTGATCGCTGTTGCTCATATTCAGATTATCTTGAAAGTCTCTCCGGCTCCGGGAAATTTTACCGCATCTCCCAATTCACGTCTCAGGAAGCATGTTGCCTCAAAACCTGAACAATGTATGGGAGCTACAAAATCGCAATCGATGTCTTTAAGAAAATCCAGTGTTTTCATCAGTCTTTGCGAGTCGGCGTTGATAAGATGAAGCCCTCCGAGAACGCCCTTTATTGTGTTGTTTCCCGTAATTTTCATACAGTGACGTATGGTATTGATTATCCCTGAATGACAGCATCCTGTCACTATGAATATTCCTTGAACGCCGAGATCAACAACCAGCGCCATGTCATCCTCGAATTTATCCAGCGTCAAACCTGAACCGGAAGACCTGAGAAAAGTGTGATTAGTTTCGCAAGGTTCTATTTTGGGGATGGGGCCACTCACCACTAACTTTTCAAGAATTTGAAAAGGTCCATCAATCGCCCTGTACACCCCTCCGTGGCTGAATATATTATCAGGTGTCAATTGTGCCCCGATCTCCTTTAGGTCCTGACTGTTATTGAAGCGATTGTCCCAGGCAAATGGTGACGCCAGAACCTCAACATCGCCGCCACTTCGGTCCAGCAACTCCAACAGTCCGCCCGTGTGATCATAATGTCCGTGACTCAGAATTACAGAGGATATTTCAGGAATCTTCACGTTCAACGAATGGAGATTGAACAACAGGATTTCCGCAGTTTGACCGGTATCCCACAATATTTTCCTTTTTTGATTGTCTTGTTCTATGTCGATGAGCAAACTTAACCCGTGTTCACCCTTCATTCCGGATCTGGAGACAAAATTATTTACCACTATGGTCACAGAAAGACTTGTAATCATTTCAAGTTTCCTCAAAAAAAGTCGGATTCCCAGTGTAATAGTATGACCGATTGTCAGACTAGCTGAAGTCCATGCCGTAAGCGTAAAAACTCACTCTCATCCCGGCCGCCAGTTTATCGACGCCCTCGGGTATTTTAACAATGGCTTTTGTTTTGCCCATTGCGCTCAATCTTCTAGTACGCATTTCCAACGGCTTGAGCCAATACTCTCCATCAACAATGCTTAAATCACAATGCACAAATTGAGTCCAATCGATCTGGTCGATCAATTCTTCAGTTAACGTTCCCATGAAAGTCGGCATGAAATGGTTCTGTCGGCCAAGGATTTTGGCAATGGCCGGAAGAGCTATCATCAGAAAAGCCATTTCATTGGATGGAGGTCCTCCAGGTAAACAGAATACGGGTTTCCCGCGAAGCAACCCCATGCCGACCGCTTTACCAGGCCCCATTCTTACCCTGTGAAATAGCGGGTTCCAGTTGAGATGATCGAGCGCTTTTATCACCAGATCACGATCGCCGGTCCATGCGCCTCCGGAGGTTATCAAAATATCCTGAGAGAGTAACATCCTGTCGATGTGATCAATTAGAGCATGGATCGAATCTCCGCATGCCTCAGTCAGACATTTTATTCCCATGGATTTGAGCCACGCTTCCTGTAGCGCCACGTTGCTCGAATAAAGTTTTCCTTCAGGCAACGGCCTGCCTGGAAGGATGACCTCATCTCCCGTAGCAAGAAGACCTATGGAAGGCATGCGGGAAACGTATAAATCTGTCACCCCTCCCGCCACCAGCAGACCCACTTTTGCAGGAGTAATCAATTCCCCCGCCTCAACAAGGACTTGTCCCTGGAGGATGTCAGCTCCCGTCTTAAGTATGTTTCTTCCGAAATGGGCGTCCGCTGTTGCTTTTACCATGTCGGAATATGATTCAGTGAATTCTTCGGCCAACACTGCATCAGCCCCTTCTGGTATGACGGCCCCACTTAAGATTCGAATTGCTGTTCCCGATTTCACCTTTATAATTGGTTTGTGGCCTGTAATGGAATTGCCCACAAGTTTCAAGAAAACGGGAGCGGAATCATTTGCCGTTTTGAGGTCAGATGATTTGACAGCGTAACCATCCTTCAACGAAGAATCCGCCGATGGTAGATTATTATTTGCTCGGACCGCGCTCCACGAAACCCTTCCTAATGCGTCAGAACATGAACACAATTCCTTTGAAAGAGGACTAACATTTCCTAGGGCCAACTCGATCGCTTTTTCGTATCCGATTAGCTCAGGTCTATAGACAAATGAATTCATCGGATTCCCTCCAGTTCACAAGCATGACACAGCTTTGTGGAAAAACCGCAGACTCCGGGACCCTCTTAACGAAGATTATTTCGGTAATTCCCGAAACAAAATGGATTGAATCCCGGTACAAGAATAATCGTCCGTTCCATCAACTATCGACACAATAGGATGCTTTCAGTTATTTGGCAATTTCCCAAAAGGTTTTTTGTCATTGTTGTCGGGAAAAGCGTTGTTCCACTCTCTTGAGTCCGGCTAAGAAGTCGTGACTGATGAGTCTGGGGAAATCAACTTAGAAAACAAAAATTCTTGACAATTCGTTCTGTTTAAAATAGTTTAAAATTAGTTAATACGTTGACTATCTATTAGTTAAATAGTTAATACATTCATAAAAAATTATGCGCAAGGGGGGTTTTTTGAAGTAGATCGTATACAAGAGGCGGCGAAAATGGTCGAGGGTCACTTACTCCAGGCGGATGGTTTAACAAGTTCAGGATCTTCAAATAATTTGAATCTCTTAACCATTACAAACAGCGTTCCCCATACCAACAATGAAACCATACCAATCAGTGAAACGGAGGTTAACCGTGGACATTAGATCGAGACTTGCGAAAATAGTGGGCGATCAAAATTTCTCCGACAACCATGAACATCTAAAATCTTATGCAACCGATTACAGTTACTATTCTGGTGGGATTCCGAATTATGTTGCATGGCCATCAACATCTGAAGAAGTTTCGGAACTCGTTAAATGTTGCAATGAAGAATGTATTCCTGTTGTTCCTTGCAGTTCCAAGGTCCATTTTTTCGGCGCGACCATTCCCAAAGAGGGAGGGCTTGTGATCGATATGTCCAGAATGGACAAAATTCTGGAAATTGATCGAGACAACCGACTTGTGAGATTTGAAGCTGGTGTCAACTGGGATAAGCTCACCTCTGAACTCAAGAAAGAGGGGTTCAGGGTGATCATGCCTTTAACTCCTCCGGGAGAAAGATCTGTTTTAACAGATTTTCTGGAACGTGAAGAACCCACAAATCAGGTTTATGATTACGGAGAGCCGCTCCAGGCCATGGAGGTTGTTTGGCCTACCGGTGAAATCTTTCGAATGGGCAGCGCAAGTGTTCATGGTTTTCCGAACTCACCATCGAGGGGTGGTAACCCTTCCGGACCTGGTTTGGACTTTTACAGGTTCTTTCAATGTGCCCAGGGCACAATGGGTATTGTGACGTGGACGAATCTGAAAATTGAATCGATCCCCAGGATGGATGAAGTTTTCTTTGCTCCCGTAGACGACGTCGATTATGCAATGGAATTTTTACACCGTATTATGCCGCGAAGAATAGGACAGGAAGTCCTGTTGTTGAACAACACCGATCTTGCGGCGAT
>CAZVOU010000066.1:0-13281 GCA_964628605.1 uncultured Syntrophaceae bacterium | reverse complement strand
CTAAGATCGACACAATCGCCAGATGTATTCCTGCATTTGTAGGTTTCACACTCATATGAAGGATAGGAAACCTCTTTCCCACCTGAAGAAGCGCACTGAGACCGAGTTACCTGAGTCAATGTCCCGTCCTTGCAGCAACTGATCTTCACGCATTCGGATGAACAGTCTGAAACCTTCGTCCCACCGGCAGCCGCGCATTCAGGAACTGTCTTCTTCTCACACGCGCCATCTATACAACAATCGACCTTGACCAATTGCTCAAGCTGGGCGTTCAGTGTCTCGATATTCTTGTTATAGTCTCCCAGTAATATCGATTTCTCCTCTAAATGCTTTTTCGATTCATCTTCAATTTGAAGCCGGAGTCTTACCAAAGCCGCGTCTGCTGAAGCCTTCTGTCTCAACATCGAACTCAAACCCTGAATAAGAGTGTTTTTTTGCTGTTCCGATGCCGACGCGATCTGTTGGTCCAGTCGGGCGATCTGACTATCAATGTTTGTGAGTTGGCTCTGCCAGGAACGCATTTGCCCTTCAAGGTTTTGCAGGTTTTGGCTTTTCGACTTGTCAACCTCTTCAGAAGCTATGCTTACCATGCTTTTCAGGCGCTCAATCTGGGCCTGCAGAGAAGCAATTTCCGTGGCCGTATCCTGAGCAAAAACAGATCGCTCCATCATACCGAAAAATGACAGAATCGCTATTACAGCTAATAATTTCCTCATCATGCCGCTCCTCTCCACAAAACGGAATCTAAAGACCTAGTCTTGCAACGTTTTTTGTCAGCAATGAACAAGACGCATGAAAAGACGCCTTTAACTCGCTGATGGAGCTGACATATCAGTTTTTAATAAAATGTCAATATGATATATGGATATTATAACAATTCACTTAACTTATGAATGAATAAGACTGCCTCATAGCCGGACTTTTGTCTTAACAACCGGCCCTCAGGCCCCATAAATTCTGAAACTGTTCCTTCCCGAGCATTTAGCGACATAGAGGGCTTCATCGGCGCATTTGACAAGATCATTTACGTTTGACGCGTGATCGGGAAATGTAGCGACACCTATTGATACTGATACCTGCATGGGCAGACCATTCTTACCACTGAAATCAAACGTGAGAGCGCGTATTTCGGCCATTATTCTCTCACATAACCCTGAGGCCACATTATGATCGGCTTCAGGGAAAATGATCGCAAACTCATCGCCTCCGTAACGCGTTATGACGTCATAACCTCGGCAGACGGTTTTAAATACACGGCCGATTCGGGAAAGGACCTCATCCCCTTTTTGGTGACCGTAAAAATCATTGAACTCTTTGAAGTTGTCCACATCTATCATCAGGAGTGAAAAGGAGTTGCGATGCCTGGAGGCCTTAATAATTTCAATCTTCAACGCTTCGTCGAAGAAACGTCTGTTGTAGACGCCGGTGAGAGGGTCTTCATAGGACATTTCCAGATACATGTGCCGTTCATCGGCGAGTTTTTTCAATTCGCGGTGACGGAACACCTTGACCATCGCCACCTGGATTTGCTCTATCGTGAACGGCTTGATGAGGTAGTCAAAAGCCCCCGAATTGATGGAATCCAGAGCGTTTGCGACCGAACCGTATCCCGTGACCACTATCACATCGGTGTCGTATTGACTCTGACGAATCTGCTTGAGCATTGTGAGGCCATCCATGCCCGGCATCTTCATGTCTGTCACCACGACATCGTACTGTACTTTCCTAGTGGCCTCCAGGGCGGCTTCGGGGTCGGTGAACAGGTCGCACTGGTATCCGAGGCGAGATACAGATTCTTGAATGAATCTGGCAACAAAAGGGTCATCATCCACCACAAGGACCTTTTTAGGTTTGTCCATATCTACTGAAGCCGTTTCCACGGGTTTCTCCTTCAGAATAACCTTGATAATCGTTTTCAGGTTACAGGATTGTTCAAGATTGAAAACCAGATCAAATCAACCAGTAAATGATGGACGATACTATAGTCACAATCAGAGACGCCCAAAAAGCAGACCAGAAACTATCTACCTGCATCCCCAATTCCAGTTTACCGACAACATAAAAGAGTGAAGCGTTGATTACGAACACAAACAAACCCAAGGTAAGAAAAGTAATTGGAAATGTTAAGAAAATTAGAATCGGTCTGATGAAGGTGTTCAGTATTCCCAAAATAGCGGCAGCCACTATAGCGCCACCGAGCCCCTGAATTCTGACTCCGGAGACAAAAGTCGGCACGACTAGAACCGACACGGTCATAATTATCCAGAAAACAATTACTCGCATGTTTTAGACCTTTTCACACTAAAAGAGTAGTCCTGTTATGAAGAATGCAACCTCGTTCCTCACTTATAAAATCTTGATCTCAGTCACCGGCAACCCTAAAAAGTTTCTGTTTCCAGGAATTGAGTTCTGGGCTGAACCAGACCCGTTTAAAATCATGCTACCGGCTGAACACAGTGCCTCTGGTCTTTCAACCTGTTTGGGCTGCTAAAGCTGTTTGGCCCCAAATCCCAGACGGCCGAGACAAATATTTTACTCTCGATGGCCTGTTTCCGAGCCAGTTGTATTTTTGACACACGGACATGAGATTGGTTCATAAAACAAAAAAGCAGCTCCATCGAGATGAAGCTGCAGATTTTTTAAAACCAAACTGGCCATTCCTATGTTGGTGTCACGAATGACGGGGGGCGAATAGCCAGTCCGGATTTTGGGACTATATCACGTTCCCATCTCCCAAGACGAGAGATATTTTATCTGTTCGGGAGTTAATACGTCTATTTTTGTTCCCATCGATTCCAGTTTCAGGCGTGCGATCTCATTATCCACATCATCGGGCAGTTTGGTGACGCCTTTGGCCATGCCCTTTCCGAACTTTACGAGATGCTCGCTGGCAAGAGCCTGGTTCGCAAAACTCATGTCCATAACTGATGACGGATGACCTTCCGCCGCTGCCAGGTTTATCAGACGCCCCTCACCCAGAAGAACGATCCTTCTACCGTCAGTCATGGTATATTCATCGACAAATGGCCGAATAGCGCGTTTAGAGACGGCCATTTCCTCAAGTGAGCTAATATCTATCTCAACATTGAAGTGACCTGAGTTGGAGACAATTGCGCCGTCCTTCATCTGTTCGAAGTGTTCCTTACGGATGACACTGGTGTTACCAGTCACGGTACAGAAAAAATCACCTAATGGAGCAGCGTCGGCCATGGGCATAACGCTGTATCCGTCCATTGCGGCTTCCAGGGCTCGCAAAGGATCAATCTCGGTAACTATCACGCGAGCGCCCATTCCCGAGGCGCGCGACGCTAGTCCTCGACCACACCACCCATATCCGCTCACTACAAAGCAGCTTCCTGCCATGAGACGGTTGGTGGCGCGCAGGATTCCGTCGATTGTGCTTTGGCCGGTTCCATAGCGATTGTCAAAGAAGTGCTTGGTGTTAGAGTCATTCACTGCAATCACCGGGAAAAGAAGAACACCTTCATCGGCCATGCTTTTGAGTCGAATAACACCAGTAGTCGTCTCTTCGGTTCCTCCCAGCAGATTTGCCACCAAATCCGTACGTTGAGAGTGAACCGTGCTCACCAAGTCAGCCCCGTCATCCATAGTGATGTGCGGTTTAGGATCCAGGCAGGCATTGATGTGCTTGTAATACGTTTCTGTATCTTCACCTTTTATGGCGTAAACATGATAGCCTTCACTAACTAAAGCGGCGGCGACATCGTCTTGGGTAGAAAGTGGGTTAGAAGCGCAAACATAAACTTCTGCGCCACCGGCAGCCAATGTTCTCACAAGGGCTGCTGTTTCAGTCGTTACGTGGAGACATGCGGCAAGTTTTATTCCCTCCAGCGGGCGCTCCTTGGCAAACCTGTCACGAATCATTTTGAGAACCGGCATGCTGCGCTCGGCCCACTCTATCCTCAATTTACCAGCCTCTGCCAGAGACATGTCTTTAACGTCGTAATCCATAAACTCTCCTTCAACGGAATTGTCATGGCCCTCGGGCCTTCCGTTAATGTAAACAGGACGATCCGGAATTGTAATTTCCAAATCGCCCTAATTAATAGCCTAATTTATTCTATTACTTATATGCCTGCGGCTCTTTTTAGTTCATCAACCCTGTGAACGTTCTCCCAAGTGAAGTCAGGATCGTTTCTTCCAAAATGACCATTTGCCGCTGTCTTCTTGTAAACGGGTCTCAACAGATCCAGGTAGGATATGATCTGAGCCGGTTTGAAGCTGAATAGACTGTTCACGATGTCAGACAGTTTGACATCATCAACTTTGCCGGTTCCGTATGTGTCCACCATCAGTGACACAGGCTCCGGATATCCTATTGCATAAGCAACCTGAACAATACATTTCTCGGCCAAACCGGCAGCGCATATATTTTTCGCAACGTGCCTGGCCATGTAACAGGCTGATCTATCGACCTTGGATGGGTCCTTGCCGGAAAAAGCTCCGCCACCGTGCGCCCCATAGCCACCATAAGTGTCCACTATGATTTTACGACCAGTCAAAC
Organism: uncultured Syntrophaceae bacterium; assembly: GCA_964628605.1. GTDB lineage: Bacteria > Desulfobacterota > Desulfomonilia > Desulfomonilales > Desulfomonilaceae > CAITZA01. The sequence goes on along the minus strand of CAZVOU010000066.1, from coordinate 8,756 downwards.
CGCAATCGCCAAGGGGACCGCCTACAACGAATCGACCGGTCGCGTTGATGAGATACTTAGTCTGGTTCGTGAGAAACTGTGATGGGATAGCTTTTTTAACAACTTCTTCAATGATGCCGTCTTTGATCTGGGCATACGTTACATCGGGTTCATGTTGGGCGGCGATGACTACGGTGTGTACTTCCTTGGGACGTCCATCCTCATATCGAATGGTCACCTGCGACTTGCCATCCGGCCTTAGAAAGCCCAGTTCACCCGATTTTCTGGCCTCAGCGAGGCGTGCAGTCAGTTTGTGGGCAAAACTGATGGCCATCGGCATATATTCGGGCGTCTCATCGCAGGCAAAACCAAACATCAAACCCTGATCGCCCGCTCCCTGCTCTGTGAACAGCCCTTCTCCCGCAGTAACACCCATCGAGATGTCAGGGGACTGCTTGTCCAAAGTTACCATCACCGCGCACGTGTCACAGTCAAATCCCATGGCCCCATCTGTGTAACCAATGTCTCTGACAGCCGTTCGAGCTATATTGGGAATGTCAACGATGGCCTTCGAAGTGACTTCGCCGGCTACCAAAACAACACCAGTAGTAACAAGGGTTTCACAAGCAACCCTCGACTTCGGGTCTTGCTCGAGCATAGCATCTAATATCGAATCGGAAATTCTATCTGCGACTTTGTCGGGATGTCCTTCCGTCACGGATTCGGAAGAGAACAGATAGTTTCGAAGCCCCATCGCAATTCCTCCTTTGGGCACTCTGTAAATTGAAATCCATAAACTCAGAATGTTAATCACATTTTATATTTTTCGTCAAGACCCAAATTTATTTGCTGACACCCGGCAAGACCCGAATGATTTCTTAGCCGTTGACCAGATTTTCCGCCTATTTGATCAGAGATTGAACACGAAACGGGATGATGATAGGTTCTACCAAAAGGGCGCATGAGTTCATATTATTCTAATCGTTTTCCAGTAACCGCTTCTGAAGCGAAGATGGAGGATAATGGCAAGGACCACCACATATACCAGCAACCAGGTCCAGGCCGCATAGAGCCCTAAATCATAGTACGTTATCATCATGTAAACGGGCGGAACAAAAAATATCCAGGCAACCACCACTTGGGTCAACATTGCAAAACGGGTGTCACCTGCCCCTTTCAGGGCACCAGTATAAACGATGAAGATTGTGTCAAAAACGGTATATAACCCGATAATACGGACTACAAAACTACCCCGGGTAAAGAACGTTTCATGGTCCAACCCCGCATTGGAACCATTGATGAACAGCGCCAAAAAAATGTCAGGCGTCAGAAAGAAAAAAAATGATAGAATTCCTGAATATGCAATTGAAATGATCAGCGCTGACCTGACAGTCTTCTCAGCTATTTGAGGCCTCTGCTGCCCGATGTATTCTCCGACCAAAATGGATATGGCGATGGATATTCCCACCATCGGAAGAAAACTAAGTGACTCAATGCTCAGCGCTATGTTTGTTATGGCCAGGTCTGACACACCAAGTTTGCCTACTATCAGGACGAAGGCGGTGAAAGACCCTACGTCCATTATGAACTGGGCCCCTGCCGGGACTCCAAAACGCATTAGGCTAACAAACAGTCTCCTATCCCACTTCAGTTCTGAGCGTGTGTGATATTTGGCCTGAAACCTATTCGACAGAAAAAGGTAGAACCAGTACACCAAAGGAATTATGTTGGACAGAGCAGTCGCCACGGCTGCTCCCCTAATGCCCATCTCCGGTAACCCCAACCTCCCGAAAATGAGAATATAACCCAACACAATATTAAAAATGTTGGCTGCCAGGTTGCCTATCAGAACCACTGTTGTCTTACCTCTGCCTGAGAAAAAGGAAGAAAAAGCAGCTCCCATGGGAACGAAAAGGCCCCCCAGCATCAAAATATAAAAATAATCAACTTCCAGGCCAATTATAACCAGATCGTGGCCCGAATTCTCAAGAATGAAAACCCCAAGCGGAATGCAGAGAATCATGACCGGCGCCGAGAGCAAGGAAAATATGGCCCCTTGCCACACAGAACGGCTAACCGCTTTCCAGTCTCCAGCCCCATGTGACTGTGCCACAAGAGTGTTGACGTATTGCGCTACCCCCTGAAAAAAACACACTATTGTAAAATATGTTATTCCACCCGGAGTTACAGCTGCAACTGCTTCAATGCTGTGCCAGGACAAAAACAATCTATCCACAAAAAGAGTCAACGTGAGAGAAGACGTTGACAGCACCAGGGGAATGGCTACCCTTAAAGCCTCCGTTACGCTCCCAGGCTCTCCGGATTCGAACCTGGACCTGATCTTGTTTAACAGTTCATTTGGCAATTTTAGATACGACTAATACGTTATAAGTTAGGCCTTCCTGACACTCCCGGCTTGGATGATTAAAACAGCGATCTGGTGTCAATGGGAATCCATCAGGAATTTACGACAGGAAAAACCCGCCAGTCGCTTCTCTGGACTTTGAGAAGCGACCGCGAGGTCCAACACAAATTATATGAGCAGCGTAAATGTATCCAGAACTATGGATTAACGGATTTTTTCAGGACTGGGGAATATTTCCATGTAATTACTTTTCTAGCGTCGAGCATCAGTTCGTTACCAGTTTGAGGGTTCCTTCCTCGTCTAGAGTGTTTTCCTTTGATCGTCCATTTTCCAAAACCGGAAATCATGACATCTTCGCCCTCAATCAAACTTTTTTTCACAATGTCAAGGAGCTTTTCAACTATTTCTGTGGCTTCACCTTTCATGAACCCACAATCATCAGCAATTTTTTTTGCGATATCCGCTTTAGTCAGAGTCATATATACCCTCCCTACATAAATACAAAAAAGGAATTCAGAACAGTCAGAATAAACCATGCAGACACAAAAAGGCAAGATATTTTTGAATATTTTCACAATTGCGTTCACGCGGAATGACGGTCAAAGCCTGTCCGGATTGCGCCGCCATTCAGCACACAGATAAAAACTATAACAAAAACAATTCTTTCCGTTAAGGTTGCGAAATTTTTATATATTAACTCATTTTTACTAAAAACATAATGCTGGTCCCTCAAGTGAGAGCGGGTCGTCGGTGCCCCTGCCTCGTCAACGCCTGCCGGACCATCTCCGCAGCGTCGGGTGGTTTGAACATGAATCTTATACCGGTTTTGATCCCTATGACGTTTCCAAAACGCATGTATTTCCAGTAAGGCCTAGGTTTACGAAAAAGCCTGCAGAAGGCCGCTATAGCCTTGGAAAAATAGAGCATTCTTTCATCAAAGCCCAGATAAATTTCAGGACATCCGGCTGCGGCTCCAAAAATTTGTTTCACCGCTTCGTCTAGATCGAGGCGGTCACTGACGTACCACACAGGCCTGGTCGGATCGGTATATTCGTCGATAAATTTTTCTTTTACTGAAATTTCCCAGAGTCTTGTATTGGGATAAATTCTGACACCAAAGAAAAAGTGAGCGACGTGAGTCACGGGCCTCCCATTTTTTTTGAGATTTTGCTGTACGAAATCGAGAGATTCCTGAAGTGTTTGGTTAGTTTCTCCCGGACCTCCTATCATGAAAAACCACCAGGCCGCAAAACGGGTTTTGTTGATGGCTTCCGCCGCCTTTATTACATCATCCTTGACAAACCCCTTTCGGTAATTCTTTAGCATGACATCAGAAACAGACTCGGGAGTTATCATAAATGATCTGAAGCCTGCACGCCACATCAGTTGAAGGTATTCATCATCAAGTCCTCGGGGATGAACCCCCATAGCAGTGAAGTCAGCCTTCCAGGGTCTTCTTATTATCTCTTCCAGTATGGCTTTCGAGTGATCTAACGGGTCGTTGAAGACAGAATCGACAAACTCAAAAGTCTTGGGGTTGTATTTGAAATAAACCTCTTCGAGTTCATCCACCACCTCAACAGGCGGCCTCAACCTAACCCTGTTACCTTCGAGAGACTGGTTGTATGTGCAGTAAATACACCTCTGCCGACAACCCCTTTTGGTCTGAATATTGTATGAGCTACCGATGTTCTGATAGGGAGTCATCTCTATCCAACGGCCGATGTCGGGGCTAGAGGACTTAAAATTGCTCAGACGTGGGGGAGTGAGATGGAAGACTCCGTTTCCAAAAAAACCAACACCGGGAACGTTCCCGGGTGAGACACCGACTTCAAGGCATTTCAACAAGTCACAAAAGCTTTCCTCGCCATCCGAGACAACAATGTAATCGGCTCTGACAGAATGGAGCACATTTTCCGGCATAAGGCTGGCTCCGGAACCTCCAATAACGACCGGAACCCCGGTAAGCTTCCTAATGTGACTAGTAAGCTCTACAACATCGGGCAGGTAAGAGACCGAATGAAACATGTTGGTGTTGTCAATGTTTCTTACCGATATTCCTATAACCTGCGGATCAAAACATTCCACAACGCCTTTTAGTTCCGAATAAACGTTTTTGCCTGCAAAGCACAAGTCCAGCACACGAACTTCATGGCCATCAGCTTCCGTTGCCGTGGCCACATAGCACAAGCCGATGGGCGGAGCAGCAAGTATGTCACCCTTGAGATTACTATTGATTAACAGAACTCGCACTTTTGCCAACCTCGATCAACTCATAGAAAAAGACCGGAGTCTCCCGTTGCTGAGAAAATTGCTGTAGAATCTTAAACTAACGGTCTCCATGATTGCATAAACATACATCAATTCTTATTGATCCGGAGAGTCCTGAGCCGTTTTACATTTTAAACCATCTCATCATGACGTTCTGAGCAAACATGACCACCGAACCTGACTCATCCAGACCTCTGGCATTCCATGAGACCCCTTTTTCATCGGAGCTGTTGCGACGTGCCTCAACAACTATTTTCTCTCCAGGGTTGCATTTTCGAAGCTGTGTCAATGAACCGACGGCAAACGGTATGAGAGATCTAATCTCAGATGGGTCGCGAAGGGCCCCGTAAAAATTTATCACATGCATGAACGCTTCCATCAGGTAAGGAGAATAGGTGTATTCAAAATCCGGATAATCCCGGAAGTCCTTAGCAGACGGATAAAAGAAGACCCCTCTAATGGCGCCATGAGCCGTCCCTTGAACTGAATCCATAACCCGATAACGCCCCATAAGGTCAGAGCGCTGAGCATACCAGGCCTGAACTTCCGATTGGTTCAGAGGTATTGTATCCAATTCATTAGGATTCACTGGAAAGCCCTTCATCTCATGGTCAGGAATATTGCCTGAATCTAATATGACCATTGCCTTGTAGTTTGGATAGGCTTTATCTCCGGAACGCTTGACGCTGGAGGAACCAATTTCTTCCATTGTCGCCTCGACAGCCACCTCTCCGGCCTGGAAATCCATACGCCTGCAATGAATCTTTGCGATCTTCCTGTCTGTCGGCCCTACTTCTATGATATCCAGGAATTTGGCGTCTCTGACACCTCGGACATGTAAATCAGGGTAGAGTATCTGAGCTGCTTCCATAAATGTTTCCAAAGCCATGATTGCGGAGACCAGGGGCTTTTTCAAAAATTTAAAGGGCTTATGATCGGGAATCCACAAGTCCACGCTTTGATCGAAAATCCGTTCAGCTTCCAGAATGCCGTTAGAAAAGTCAATTGTCCTCACAAATCCAACCGAAGGGAATTGTTCCTGTTTAAAACTCACTGACCCGGCCACAAAATTTTCACCGTTCTCCTCAGGACCACTTGCGTCTATAGGAGCAGAAGACAGTGAAGGCAGCGTTTTCATGAAAAGGACCGTAGCATCCCCTGGAACCGAAACTATCAACTCACGCATGAACATGGCGGACAGTTCCTCCAATGTAATATAGCCTGCGTTCATGCGGCGCATCAGAGATCTTATTTCTTCATTTTCAGCCATTCCAGCGCCTTCAACCGGAGGCAGTTCGAGCGCCTTGAATTTTGTCGATCTGTGCTCCTGGCTCAAAAATTCCCCCAGGGAGGACATCATCCTGTTGCCTGATGAGTAGTTTACCTGTCCGGGATTTCCCTGCACGGCGGCGGCAGAAGACAGACTAAAAAAGAATTTTAGCTTCCTGGAATCGACAGACCTGAACAGATTTAGTGCTCCGGTGTATTTCACATCCACCACACCTTTGAAATCCTCTTCACTCATCTGTTTAATGAATGAATCCTTCAGATAACCTGCCCCGTGGATAATTCCAGTAACACAGCCGTGATCCAAAGCGATTTGATCCAGAACCTCTTTTGTGCGCGTCACGTCCGTAACATCGCAGCTATAATAATGGGCCAAAACCCCTTGAGCCTTTAGTCTGTCCAAAGACTCCAGAATTTCTAAGGTCTTGGTCGAATTTGTGGATTCCAGCTTGGTGCGTCCGATGAACACTATTATCGGCTTGAAAACACTCAGCCCTAGAGCCAGAGATGATGTAATCCCGGAACACCCTCCTGAAATAACGATCACATCTTCGCCGGAAAGTTGCATTCTCTCACCGGATTCAAAGACTAGCGGGTCTACGAATCCCGATTCTGTAAGGATTTCAGATTCAGAGGAGATCATCCTGATGGGTTTGTAGTTCCTGTCTAAAGCCGACCTCATGGCCGACCTCAATTCATAACCCTGTTCCAGGGAAAGCGACCTGAATTGAACGGATGAGAACTCCAAAGCCCCCGTCAAAAACATCCCGAGAATCCCTTCCTCCAGGACCTCAGCTATCCCGTCAGCTTTTCTTACCGTGAAAGCCAGTTTTCTGGATTTGGATTCAAGGAATTTCTTCAGCACCGAGAAGTAGCCGGTTAACAGGCCGCTCAATTGGGAGGGATCCTTGATGTAAGAATTGAAAGTCTGGTCTATGACAACGACCAATCCTGAAACAGATTCGAGTCGATCCAGCTTTTCGCACATAGCTGCTACGCCATCGGATGACCTTAGATCTGAACCCATGTAAGATTCAGCCCATTCATTCTCCAACATGTTCCAATGGAGAATATTTACTCCATAATCGCGCCGGAACGCGTCTCCGACCTGCTTGCACAAATCAGAAGTGGCCGCTGAAACAATCACCACTGAATCCATTGGGCTCAATTCAACAGGTTGAACTTTTTGAGACGCCAGCGGAAGTCTCCTGAAGATTAGTCGTTTCAGCTTGTCATCTTTTTCCTCAGACACTTTTTTCTCAATCGAACCTGGTCCACCGACCACTGTCTGGTCATGATCTGATTTGCCGGATACTTTACTGTTAGTCTTCTCCAAAACGGATGTGATGCGATCCGCCAGATCTTTTACAGTCCTGACATCCATGAATTCCTCAAGTTCAACCTTGATGGCGAAGTGACCTTCAACCGCATCCATTATTACGGGCAATCTGCTTGATCGGATCGACAGATCTTCTCTCAGATCCATGCCCGGTTCTATCTCTTCCCTCTCGTAACCGGTAACACCCATTATGAGCTGAATGACGCTCTCAATGACATCTGAGTCCGGTTTTTCAGCAGGCGTCGCTGGCGCAACCGATTTGGCCACTGGTGTCAGAACCGGTTGAGCCGGAATTGCGAACTCGGGCTGTAAAGTTGCGCTTGCTGAAATTTCCGATTTTGAAAGATTGAAGATCTGGGCAAGGATTGCATCCAGTTCCGCTTCAGTGCATGCGGGATTTACTTCACGCCTTATCGATTCCAGTAGTGAAGGCTTTATGAAACGACCGAAACTTTGAAACACAAAAGAGCCTATTTCACGGTTTATAACTCTTTCGACCAGTGACACGGGACGGGCCGACTGAACCGCGGTAGATGTCGCCTGGGACAACAATGGAGCCTTGGCTGCGCTCTGACACGTCATGGATTGAGTTGAAGAGCCGGGAGCCTTCGAGGTCTTGAGTTCCAAGGCGCCTTTAGCGTACAGGCGGCCTATGGCGTTTCGAAAAATCATGGCTTCAGCCGATGGTAAACAAGTTTGAACACATTCGGCCTCAGGTAGCGTGTCCAGAATCAGATTACTCAGAATTTCACGAGGACCTACTTCTACAAATAGCCTTATTCCATGGTCGTTCCATAATGTTCTAACATTTGGCATCCAGTTGACACAGGACTCAAGATGGGCCATCACAGTTTTCTTGGTTTGTTCAGTGTCATCAGTAAACGGCGCCATGGTGGTGTTCGAAATTACCGGAATCTTTGGCGGGTAAAATTGAATTCCTGCTACGAATTCTTCAAGCTCATCATGGATACACGCCATCACAGGAGAATGGAAAGCCATACTGACCCTGAGCAGGGTCGATCGATACCCCGCTTCCTTTAGTTTAACGCCAACTTCTCTGACCTGTTCCGTGTCTCCGCCAATCACTATCTGGTTCGGGGAATTTATGTTCGTGATGTAAACCTTGTCTTTATTTCTGCGCAAATCATCAATGACCTCCAAAGGAGCGTCACAAGCCATCATGACCCCTGGATCCACATTGATCGAGCATGCCTTGTCCATACAGATAGCCCGCTTGTTCACCAGTCTGAAACCGTCTTCGAAGGAATAAACGCCGGCCAAACACAAGGCCGTCAATTCACCCAGGCTATGACCGGCCAAAGCGTCAGGTTTCACCCCGAGAGACACCAGATGTTGGACCATGGCATACTCTAATGTAAAAAGAGCCGGTTGTTGCCAGCGGGTCTTCTGGAGATCTTCTTCCTTGTCGTAAAAAAGAAGCTTCAAGATGTCAAATTCAGCTACATCAGCCGCTTTATTCATCCAGTGTCGAATCACAGGAAAAGTATTGTATAG
>CAZVOU010000065.1:0-48670 GCA_964628605.1 uncultured Syntrophaceae bacterium | reverse complement strand
CTGGATGCTTGTGTCAAGAAATTATCCCCGAAAAAATTACTCTGACAAAGCTGACATCATCTGAGCGGTTGCGATTTGACGCGTCAGGTATTATTATTCGCACTCCAACAAATACATTTCGGATGAAAACATGATCAACTCAAAAGCGTTAGTTTCGGTTACCAGGACCAAGCCGGAAACGGTATTGGAAGATGTCTACAAGTGCATGAAAGACGCCCGTTTCCAGGACTATCTGGATCCATCATCCACCGTCATACTCAAAGACAACATTTCATGGCATTTCCCGTTTTTGAGCGCCAATACCACCCCGTGGCAGCTTGAAGGTGTGATTCTGGCCCTGAAGGATAGCGGTTACAAGGACATCGTTTGTGTTCAGAACGAGACAGTGGTGACAAACGCGTTCAAGGGTGAAAAATTCAACAAATATGTTCCGATCTTCGAGAAATACAAGATTCCGGTTCTCTATAATTTCAGGGAGTCCGACATCAAGTGGATCAAATACACACCGAAAGCAAAAATGCGTATATTGGACCAGATATTCCCCGATGGCATCCGAATACCGGAATACTTCATCGGCAAGAATGTCATCCATCTTCCGACGGTTAAGTGTCACATATATACAGGGACGACAGGTTCAATGAAGAACGCGTTTGGCGGATTGCTGAACACTCGTCGCCATTACACGCATTCGGTCATACATGAGACGCTCAACGATTTGCTGGACATCCAGAAGGAAATTCACTCGGGCATATTTACGGTAATGGATGGAACGGTATGCGGATGCGGCCCCGGTCCACGAACAATGATCCCTTACGACAAGGACCTGATGCTGGCCTCCGGAGATTGCGCAGCCATTGACGCGGTAGCGGCCAAAATGATGGGTTTTGACCCCATGACGCTCGATTACATCAGGATAGCCGATGAATCGGGCCTGGGCGTGGGGCGGATGGAGTCCATCGAAATAGTCGGAGAAGACATAGACAAGGAAAACTGGTGTTTTACCGTAGGCAACAACGCAGCCTCAGCAGTCGGAAACTTTATATGGTTCGGGCCTTTGAAGTCCCTGCAGAAGCTGTTTTTCAGGACGCCTCTGGTTTACATGTTCGTATTCGGCTCTTTCTTTTACCACGACTTCATTTACTGGCCGTTCAAGGCAAAGCCGCAAATGGATGAATTCAAAAAGACCTCCGGGTGGGGCCGGCTTTTTGACAGTTATCCCGAATAGAATGCGAATGTCCGCAATGTTTGCTCGTGCTAATCTGCCGCGTCTGAAAAGGTTTTTTGTGAGAAACCAGGTGAGATTTGCGCTGAGGTGATTTTACCGGCGAGCCTTAATACCACACCTTAGGTAGGTTAAGGCCGCGCCGGTTTTGAAGCCCTGAAGCAGTTGAGACCATTTCCATAGGATCTTTTGGCCTGTAGAATCAAATGCTATGGAAGAATTCCGTTTTTAGATGATTGTTCAGTTCGGCCCGAACCAAGGCTCGCGCCCGAACCAGATCACTACGCCATTTCTCTGCTTTTTCTAGGGCTTCCGTCTCCCACGGCAGACGCTGCGCCGGCTCTTTTGCCATGATGTCGCGTTCGAGTTCCTCTGGAACAGGGGCATCAAGAAGAGTCTGACATCTGGACTTGATACTTCGGATTAGATGAAGAAGTTTGAGCAGGTCTTCCCTGGAGAGTGTCGCTGCCTTCCTGGTTGAAGATGACTTCCGGATTAACTTTAGGTCTTCAACAGGTGTGCCGCTTTTGATCGCTTTGTTGATAAGTTGCTTTAAGTGACGATAGTTGCTATCGAAGTCACCGGGAGGTTCGGAGACTCCAGCAGCCGCATCGGAAAAAGGAAACAACATATCCATACCTCCTACTGGAAAAGTGAAACCCGAGAGAGGCCCGATTCTTCCTCTCCCGGAAACAAGACGGCAGATAACACGTCCATGAGCCTTAGTCAACAAATAGTTCATAGTTTTTATATATTATATTGAAGAAATAGGAAAAACTGTGACATTTTGCTCGGATAGCCACACGACAGTCATTTTCGAGGGTTACGATTAATACATCACATTATTTTAAGACATCAATAGTTCAATTTTGTTCGTTAATTTTTATTAAAAAACAGGAAAACCGGAGATATTTTTTTTAAAACATGGGAGCGACAGAAATAATAATCAGAGGGGCGCGTGAACATAACCTCAAAGATATTGACCTGAACATACCTAGAGATCAACTTGTTGTAATCACGGGTTTATCTGGATCAGGCAAGTCTACTCTGGCTTTCGACACCATTTACGCTGAAGGTCAACGGAGATATGTTGAATCATTATCCGCGTATGCGCGCCAATTCCTTGAGATGATGGATAAACCTGACGTCGATCTCATTGAGGGGCTGTCTCCGGCAATAAGTATAGAGCAGAAGACCACCTCGAAGAATCCGAGGTCCACGGTGGGGACGGTTACGGAGATTTACGACTACCTACGCCTGCTTTATGCCCGGGTCGGGACACCCCATTGCTGGGAGTGCGGTCGGCCTATCAGTTCCATGACCATACAGCAGATGGTTGATGAAGTGATGATGATGGCTGAAGGCAGCCGAATTCATGTGCTCGGTCCCTTCGTTTCCGGCAGGAAGGGCGAATTCAAGTCTGAAATTAAGCGTCTGATCCGTGATGGCTTTGCAAGGGCAAAGATTGACGGGAATCTTACTGAATTATCCGACGAGATAAAACTGGACAAAAAGAGGAAACACAGCATCGAAGTGGTCGTTGACCGCTTGGTGGTGAAACAGGGTATTGAGAAGCGACTTGCGGATTCACTTGAGATAGCGGCCAAACTGGGACAGGGCGTAGTCCTGGTCGAGGACCTCAGTGGCCCGGTAAAACTGTTTAGTGAAAACCTGGCCTGCCCTGAGCACGGGGTTTCATTCGGCGAAATATCGCCAAGATTGTTTTCATTCAACAATCCTTTCGGCGCCTGTGAGTCCTGCGGAGGACTAGGTGTTCAGGTCAGGTTCGACCCGGACCTGATTGTGCCCAATCAGAGCCTTTCGCTTGTAAACGGGGCGATAGCGCCGTGGGAGAAAAGAAACTCGCTTTTTTTCAACCAGACTATAGAAGCGCTTGCCAAACATTTTGATTTCGATCCCAGAACACCTTTCCGAAAGCTCTCTGCAAAGGTTCAGGACGCTATTCTTTACGGATCACGCGATGAGGAGATAGACTTCTTTTACGAACGTGACGGTCGAAAACATTTTTTCCGCAAGGCCTTCGAAGGTGTCATCCCAAATCTGGAAAGAAAGCGCCTTGAGACAGACAGCGAGGAAATGGGCGAGGAACTGGACAAATTCATGAGTTCCATTCCCTGCCCTACGTGCGGTGGGGCCCGTCTAAAAAAAGAAGCCAGGCACGTTTTAGTGGGCGGAATGCCCATTCACCATTTGACCGCTCTTTCCGTGCGTGACACGGCGGAGTTTGTCGAGCAGTTGAATCTGAGCAATCGTAGTATGGAAATTGCCAGGCGCGTCCTAAAGGAGATACGCAGTCGTCTGGGATTCCTCGACAAGGTTGGACTAGGTTACCTGACCCTTGACCGGGGCTCTGCGACATTATCCGGAGGAGAATCCCAGCGAATAAGGCTTGCCACGCAGGTTGGGTCTTCCCTCGTCGGAGTGTTATACATTTTGGACGAGCCGAGCATCGGACTGCATCAAAGGGACAACCAGCGATTGCTTTCGACCTTGCTCGAACTTCGTGACCTGGGCAACTCGGTGCTTGTCGTTGAGCATGACGCTGAGACGATATTGAGCGCTGACCATGTGATAGATATGGGCCCTGGAGCTGGTCGTCTTGGAGGAAGGGTCGTTTGTGAGGGCAAACCGGATGACCTGCTAAAATGTGAGAATTCCATCACAGGGAAATACCTCTCCGGTTCCGAATTCATTCCCGTCCCGAAAAAGCGCAGAAAACCGGGGGCCAAAAAAATAGTCCTGCGAGGGGCCAAGGCCAACAATCTCAAGAATATAGACGTTAAAATCCCTCTGGGAATAATGACTTGCGTGACAGGGGTGTCGGGCTCCGGTAAAAGCACGCTTGTGGTTGAGGTTTTAAGACGCGCTCTGTCACAAAGGCTTTACGGTTCCAAAGAAAAGGCGGGCCTGGTTGACTCGGTCGAGGGCATTTCCTTCATCGACAAGGTAATAGACATAGACCAAAGCCCAATTGGGAGAACGCCTCGTTCGAATCCGGCCACTTACACGGGGGTGTTCACTTTTATCCGCGAGCTTTTCGCCAACCTGCCGGATTCCAAAATGAGGGGATACAAGGCGGGACGATACAGCTTCAATGTTAAAGGGGGAAGATGCGAAGCCTGTAAGGGAGACGGCGTAATCAAGATAGAAATGCATTTTCTTCCTGATGTTTATGTTAAATGTGACGTCTGCCAGGGCAAGAGATACAACAGGGAAACTCTGGACATCAAATTCAAGGGAAAGAGCATAACCGACGTTTTGGACATGACGGTCAACCAGGGCGCCGAGTTCATGGTAAACATCCCCAGCGTCTACAACAAACTCAAAACCATACAGGAGGTCGGCTTAGGTTACATAAGACTTGGGCAACCGGCAACGACATTGTCGGGTGGGGAAGCTCAGCGCATAAAGCTCTCCAAGGAGCTTTCCAAGAGGAGCACCGGAAAGACGCTTTACATTCTTGATGAGCCCACCACAGGTCTGCATTTCGCCGATGTGGCCAAACTCATAGAGGTCCTGCAAAGCCTCGTGGAATCTGGTAACACTGTCCTGATAATTGAGCACAACATGGACGTAATAAAGGTCGCCGACCACATAATAGACATGGGTCCGGAAGGTGGATCGGAAGGCGGGAAGATAATAGCGGAGGGCGCCCCTGAAGTTGTGGCGAAAACACCCGGCTCCTATACCGGAAATTTTCTGGGACATGCGCTCAACAATCCCAGGGGATACAAACTTTCATCAACCCATTAAAGTCCTTCAGGGGACCACATCGCCGGTTGAAGACCGGCTTCACTTCACGGTTCAGGTGGAGCAAAGCCGGTTTCCGAATGTCCTCGATCAAAAACAGGTCAATCGATAAACACAGGAAAAACATGAACGCCAATTATTTCTTGGCTGCCTTCTCCTGATCCATCTTGCGGAGTTCTTTCCTCAGAATCTTGCCAACCGCGCTCTTGGGAAGTTCTTCGACGAATTCAACGTATTTTGGAACTTTGTATTTCACAAGGTTTTCTTTGCAGTAGTCTATAATTTCTATCGGGGTAGCCGCCTCACCGGTCTTCAACACTACGTAGGCCTTGATACGTTCGCCTGAGTACGGGTCAGGAACACCGATGGCGCAAGCTTCCATGATCTTTGGATGCGCAAACAGGACTTCATCGACATCTCTGGGATAAATATTGAAACCTCCGGAGATTATCATATCCTTTTTACGATCCACTATCGAAAAGAAGCCGTCCTCATCCATTACCGCAATGTCACCTGTAAGGAGCCATCCGTCCTTTATCGTTAGTTCAGTCTCCTCAGGCCTGTTAATGTAGCCTTTCATGACCTGAGGCCCTTTCACGCAAAGTTCTCCAGGTGTGTTGAGTTCCGTAATCTCCTTGTAGAAGTCATCCACATCAACGATTTTGGCCAGTGTGTTGGGCAATGGAACTCCGATGGACCCCGGCTTGGTTTTCCCACCGAAAGGATTGATCGTGGCCACCGGTGTGGTCTCGGTCAGACCAAACCCTTCACATATTTGAGCCCCGGTGAGAGCCTCAAAATTCTTAATCGTCTCAAGAGGCAGTGGGGCCCCACCAGAAAAACAGCCCTTGATGGAACTGATCGAATATTTCCTCAGTTCCGGAAAGTTGATCATTCCGTTATACAGAGTCGGCACTGCAGGAAGATAAGTGGCCTTGAACTTGTGTATCGACTCAAGAATGCTCTTGGGTTCAGGTTTCGGTATGAGCACATCTGCCCAGCCATAGTATATGGCCATGTTCATGGCGGTTGTCAGACCGAATGAATGGAAGAACGGCAGACATCCGACAACTATTTCCTGTCCGTCGGAGAAAGCCTGGAACCATGCCCTGCACTGCTGGACATTGCAGGAAACGTTCTGATTGGTGAGCATGACGCCCTTTGAGACTCCGGTGGTGCCGCCGGTGTATAGCAACAGGGCCGTCTCATCCCAATCTGTCTTCACTGTCTGCTTGACCGGCTCGTTTTGTTTGAGGAGGTCCACGAAGTCGTAAACATCCTGAGCCTGGGGCGTCTTGAGATGCATGGTCTTTTTCACGAATGGAAAGAGCTGTTTTAGAGGGAAAGGCAAGTAATCACGTATATGGCATGAGATGATCTTTTTGATGCCTGTCTTTTCCCTGAGTTTTATCATTCTGGGGACCAGAAGATCGAGGCTGACAAGTATTTTGGACCCGGAATCATTGAACTGGTGTTCCAGTTCCCTATCCGTGTATAGGGGATTGTTAAGCACGCCCACGGCCCCAAGCCGGAACGTGCCGTATATGCCGATCACGCACTGAGGAATGTTGGGCAAAAGTATAGCGACCTTGTCTCCTTTTTTTATTCCCAAAGAGGACAAGGCGGACGCGAACCTTGACACCATGTCATCAAGTTGCCTGAAAGTAATCTTCGCTCCCTGAAATATGAGCGCCGTATTGTTGGGAAACCGTTTTGCGCTTCTTTCCAGAGCCTCCGACGGATTCATCTTCTCGAAATCAATCTCGGGCGGAACTCCCGCAGCATACGATTTCAGCCATGTCTTTTCCATTAACTCCTCCTCACAAGTGTAGAGAACTTTGTGGACTTCGTTACCATTAATTCATCAGCAAGATAACTAGGGCTACCTTTTGAACAGGGGACTTTCAGACAGGATCAGGATAGATTCCGGCATGGAATTACGAGACTCGCTCCAAAAAACGTCAGCGTCCACCCGATTTCCGTCAAGAAGCCCTTTATTATAAAAAAGGTAGGTGTAGACTATTGATCCAAGAGTCAAAATTGTACACAATTGTTAGGCAGGCTTCAAGAAAAAGCCCGCCTCGCTGAGAATATTTTTCAAAAAATTATGCAGGGATAGTGATATAATCAGACATGCTGAAAATAATATTCAGGGAAATAGCAATATTTATTGCAAGCGTCTCCATTTTTCCCGGAGCAATTCTGATCCTCTTTTTACGCGGGGAAATAGGCCAGGCGCAGCTTATGGGATTGGCCCGTGAATTGATGTCGGTAGACATTATAGGGTTTTGGCCGCTAATATCGTTGCTGATGAAGGTAGTTGCGCCGTATCTGATTATACAGGCGATGAGGGCGTACAAATGGTCTCAGTCCGGCATAACCGGACTGAGGTACGCCAACCTCTTTTACGCCTCGCTGACCATGGGGGCGGTCATCTGGTTCTGGTCGCAATCGCTGGAGTTGCTTTATTTCATGCATGCCATGGACGACCTGCCGGCAGAAATACCTCAGTTCGTCAACATGGAGGCGTCCAATTTACTCATCGGTGGTATCAGCCTTTATCTTTCCATCAGATGCTTCAAGGTTTACCTGTATGCGCTTGAACCCATTAAGGACATCAGTGGTCGCAAAGTCCCCTGACTGCATGACTAAAACCCAAATTCACGACTAATGAGCTTCAGCATTGCGATGTTTTCGCCATGTCCCGTCTGGACAGCTTTTATCTTGCCTATTACGGGTCGGCCCAACAGATAGAAATCCCCAACTATATCAAGTATTTTATGGCGAACGAACTCATTCTCGAATCTTAACGGCGGATTTATTACCTTTTCATCATCCACCAGCACCACGTTTGACAGTTTGCCTCCGCCCGCCAAACCCATTTCGTCCATCATCCTCATGTCCCTGACAAACCCAAAAGTTCGGGCGGGCGCTATCTGATCCTTGAAGGAAGCTGGGTTCTCAAGGCGAAAATTCATTTTCATCCGACCGATTGGCGCCGGATAATCGAGATCATATTCAACCTCAAAGCAATCCGAAGGCTCTATTGTCATGCTCTTGGGCGATCCATCAGGCATATCCAGTGAAAGAGGCTCGTTTATACGGATTTCTTCAACAAATCCGTCCTGGTTCAATATCTCGGCGTTCTCCACCATGCGGCAGAATTCCAGGGCAGACCCGTCCATTATCGGGACTTCTCCGGATATTTTAACAAGAAGGTTGGTGAGTCCGTAGGCATGAAAAACGGCCATGAGGTGCTCAACCGTTTTTGCCAGCGCCTCGTTGTTCCTCAGTGAGGTGGAGTAATCAGTGGACTCGACTTGACTCAACAGGGCCGGCACGGCCCCTCCCGACGTAATGTGGCCAAAAAGTATTCCCGAACACGGAGGAAGCGGAGAAATGGTTAATCCCGTCTTGACACCCGAATGCAAGCCCTGACCATACATTACCACTCTGCCCCGAAGTGTCTTTTGCCTCCTCAAAGGAGATTCATAACCCGATTCGGCAATGTTCACACGCTCGTTGGCGCATTGCTGGGACATCTGATCAGAAACTGAAATGAACGAGGACACAGACGCAAACGAGACGTCCGTCTTTTCAAGAATGTTGACCCCGTACAGGTCTTCCGACTCAGAGGGCAGCAACAGGTCATTGACGGTAATTTTAGGCCCGGGGGCGGTCATCACTATGTGTTCCATCAATATCTTGAGTTCCTTGACGTTTCCCGGCCATGAGTAAGATAGCAGCCTGGCCAATGCGTCGTCTTCGATTCCGTATATGTTTCGGTCAAATTCTTCAGCTGCTTCCTTCAGGAAATAATCCACCAGCATCGGAACATCCTCTGATCTTTGAGACAACGCCGGCGTGTATATAATCCTGTCGCTCAGATGCTTGGCCAACTGAACCGGAAATCCGATGTTCCTGATCAAATCGTCCGGATACGAATCAGCGGTGCACATTATTCTTATGGCCGCCTTGCGGGAGTGCGGGGCTACGTTTTGGGCGGTGACCTGATTGTCTATTATCTCCTCGAGCCTCTTGTAAACCGTTTGCTTCAACCTGTCGATTCTGACCAGCAACAGGGCCCCACCCTCAGCCAGGCTCATTTTCCCCTGCCGAACAGGCGTGGCGGTAGTTGCCTTGCCTAGCAGAATCTCGTCAATGTTATTCTCCGTAAGCTCGTTACAGAAAACCTTCACCAGCTTGTTGCGGTCCTTACCGCCAAGAAAGTGTATGACCCTGGCAATGAATTCCTTGCCCGAACCCTTGTCGCCCACCATCCATACCGAACCTTTTTCCTGGCCGGCCTTGTCCACCGAGCGGCGCAAGGTCAGAATGGCCGATGACTCGCCAATCAGTGGTCCAGGATAATTGGCAGCCGAGTCTTTAGGCTGAGCGGCCTTTTCTCGATCGGATATCGCCTTGTCCACAAGGTGCAACACATCTTCGAGATTGAGGGGTTTTTCCAGATAATCCTCAGCGCCGAGCTTAATCGCTTTTACTGCGGTTTCTATCGTGCCGTGGCCACTCATCATTATCACAAAACATTTGGGGTCAATTCTCTTGATTGCCTTCAATGTCTGCATTCCATCTATGCCAGGAATCCAGATGTCCAGAAACACTATGTGAGGCGCGTCGCTCTGGACAACATGAAGAGCTTCCTGCCCATCACGAGCTAGCATGACCTCGTGACCTTCATCCATCAAAACGGCCCCAAGAGACTCAAGAATCTCTTCCTGATCATCAACTACTAAGATTCGACCTTTTTTCATTAACTTTCCAAATCTCTATCGGTTTACTCGATTACTCGGCATGAAAAACATCAGGCACTATAACCGCAAGTCACTTTCTAATCAACATTATCCGAATTCACGTCAAAAACATCCGGTTCCAGTCTCCGTGAGATGATGGCCCACCTACCGACTTGCCCGCATGCTCCCCACGCTACACGCCTGAACTTGAAACCTGGAGATATGTAAAAACGAACAGTCAGTGACTTTTAGACTTGTTTTTTGTAAAGGAAACGACCGGCAAGACAACAGGACCCGAACCAGTGATTAGCACAATCCCGTTTATTTGATCAAAATTAGGAAAGACTGTGATAGTTCCTATTTCGGGTTGATGGAAGTCCTTGAGGTTTCAGAAGTCCGTATGACTGCAGAACTAAGGCTATTTCTAATGGAATGATCCGCAGCCTGGCTTTTCGGAGGGGCCATTCCCTCACACATGGGGGACTCCTCAAGCATGTGGCGCATATTTGTATTCGTGCCCTGCAGGCAGGCCACCACATAGGAAGAATTGTCGGAGACTCTCTGAACCTGTGCAAGCGGTCCGGAGGCTGAAGGGGCCGTGTCATCAGCAAAAACACTGGAGTTGAACATTACAGACAAAAGGATAGCGAATACCGCCCCTGACTTAAACAAATATTTCATAAAAGACTCCGGTAAGGTGAACTGATGAACGGTAGCGTCTTGCGCTTTGAACAGTTACATAGCACAATTATGCGAATTATTGAAGAAAAATTATGCTTTAAATGAATTCTTATTGTCCGCCAACCACAAAGCCGTAATTCAGGTTAATCAAATAACTACCCGTACTTAATATCAATATGGTCGATGAATATAGACATAATTTTCTAATGTTTTATCCATTCCGATAATCGACTTTTCTTCAGCGGCTATCCGGATGTTTCTTCTCAGGAATTTGAGTCCGGAGGCTCACCCGTTTCATCCCAGCCCCTTTCAGCGTAATATTCCTTCATCATTAGAGTCATTTGATCTTCAGTTATTACCTTGCCGGTCTCAGGAAGAGGTTCATTATAGAAACGCTTTGGCAGTCCGTCATCCTTGAAAGACACCCCCTCCTGAACATTGAACCTCCTCGTTTCGGTGGCTATGCTCCCGGCTATTTTCTTGAGGCCCTCCACACCGGTTTCTAATCCCGTCAAAGCCTGAATAACCCTGTTAAGATCCTCCCACTGATATAGATCACGGTAAAAGCGGCAGAGTATAAGAGTGTCAAATATGGTTAATCTATCTTCCCAATCGATGAAAATGGCGGCTTTCCCTGAAATCTGTTCGGGGTCAACCATTTTAGCCAACTCGGGTTTGTAGAAAGTGGCCCTCAGGTGGCAAGCTCCGCGATCGGAAGCGCCATAAGCCAATCCCATTCCCTTGAGGACCCTGGGATCATAACCGGCAGGCTCAAGACCCTTCACATGTATGGCCTGGTCTTCCATGTCCCAGAACTTTGAGGCATATTTTATGCCGTTAGCAAGGACATCGCCGATTCCACGGCGGTAGGCTATGTCGTTCAGAAGTTCGGCAATTCTGTCCACATCCCCGTAGTCGATGGAGTAATCGGTTTTGTTCTGCCGAGACGCTTCTATGGTCAGTCCGACGAGGTTTCCACCGCTCATCGTATCCAGCCCAAGACGATCGCAAACATCGTTCAGATAGGCTATTTCCTCGATAGAAGAGACTTCACACAGTCCTCCAAAAGCATAAATGGTTTCATATTCCGGCCCCTCGACCGTAAGTCCCTTGTGACGGCCTTCCTTCACCGTGGACAGCCTTCCACACGATATGAAACATTTTCTGCAGGCGTTTGGCTTTACATCGCACCTGCTGTGTAGCGCCGGGGCATTTATGTTTTCACGATGTTCCGAAGTTCCCTTCTGCCAGTACCTCGATGGGAAGCTTCCCACGTTTGACATTACATCCACCATCATCGGGGTTCCCATGCTTTTGTAAGCCTTGACGCCCGCGTTCTCCCTGGCGTTGATTGCCATTTCCCTTACCAGCTTCTTGACGGCCGCAGGATCCGCCAATTCTTTTTTACAGTCGCCCCAGAAGGCGATGGCCTTGATGTTCTTGGACCCCATTACTGCGCCACACCCTGTTCGACCGGCCGATCTCCAGTAGTCGTTCTCCAGGACGGCAAAACTGACTCTGTTCTCACCGGCAGGACCGATACAGATCACGCCGCATCCTTTGGCCTCGGGACGATTCGACCTTATCCATTCTTTGACGCCGTCCTCGGTCTCGAATGTGTCCTTGCCCCACAGATCGGCCGCAGAATGGAAATGGACCGTTTTCTCGCAGACCTCCAGCCAGATGGGCTCTTCACTGGCCCCGTGTATCATTACTGCGTCAAATCCGGACGCTGCAATGTGGTCACCGGCCTTTCCGCCGGAATATGATTCGGCATAGAAACCGGTTTGTGGAGATTTGGTGTAAACCCCGTGCCTGCACGAGCCCCATATCGCCGTTCCCGCGACCGGGCCTGAGGCTATGATGATGTGGTTGTCCGGTCCCAAAGGATCCACCCCTGCAGGATTATGGGTTCTCAGCAGGTAGGTGGCTAAACCCTTGCCACCGAGTGTCTCACGAAGGACTCCATCGGAGATGATCTTTATGTCGAAACTCTTCAGGGTCGCGTTTACCCGCAAAACCATATTGTAAAAACCGAACATATCCACCTCTCGCTTCAAAGACAGGGGCATAGGTTATCACAAGCAATGTTTTCGAAGTATTCTTTTCCGGAATTATTTTGTTGACAGGGCTGCCAAGACTTTAGCAGCCCCAATTTTTGAAGACGATCGTGATCTTGGCAAAAATGACAGTAGCATTAACTGTGACCCCAAAATGTGATCTCGAGTCAAAGGCCAATGCCTGGGGAATGTTTTTGAGTCTCATTAGCGGCGGCAGGATGTCCTTGCTCCCTAATTCACCTTACGATCTCTGCCTTCCCATTCCTTGTTTCGCAGGGCGTATTTCATGATCTTGCCAGTGGCCGTTTTGGGGAGTTCACCGAATTCTATTTGTTTGGGAACCTTGAATCGGGCCATGTTCTCTTTGCAGAATTCCTGGATACTCTCTATGGTCGGGTTGGTTCCCGGTTTGGTTACTACAAAAGCCTTGGGAACCTCACCCCATTTCGGGTCAGGCACTCCAACAACAGCCACTTCCTGAATTTCAGGATGCATATACAATACGTTCTCTATCTCCACGCTAGATATGTTTTCACCGCCGCTTATGATTATGTCCTTCGAGCGGTCCTTGATTTCGATGTAACCATTGGGATGAATTACAGCAAGATCACCGCTGTGGAACCAACCCCCGCGAAAAGCTTCGTCCGAGGCTTCCGGCTGTTTGTAATATCCCAACATGACATTGTTTCCACGCATCACTATTTCACCGATTGTTTGACCATTCCACGGAACCGGATTCATGGAACTATCCACCACATCCAGGTGCGCAGCGGTTATGTAAGCGACTCCCTGTCTCGCAAGATGGACTCCCCGTTCATCGGGAGACAAATCGCTCCAGTCCGATTGGAATGCGCAGATGCTGTGCGGTCCGTAAACCTCGGTAAGTCCATAAACTTGGGTAACTTTGGCGCCAATAGATTCCATATTCTTTATCACG
The DNA here is from genome assembly GCA_964628605.1 of uncultured Syntrophaceae bacterium. Classification (GTDB taxonomy): domain Bacteria; phylum Desulfobacterota; class Desulfomonilia; order Desulfomonilales; family Desulfomonilaceae; genus CAITZA01. Next base: position 35,248 of record CAZVOU010000065.1, on the reverse strand, counting down.
GTAGGCGCTGGCGGAGCCCCACCCGTTATGACATTCAACGGTCGGGACATTTTGACATCTTTGGCTCCTGGGTAGCCTGACATGGAAATGAGGACAGTTGGGGCGGCGCACAGATGTGTTATGCCCTCCTGCTCTACCATGCGATATATCTCTTCCGGAACCACTCTTCTCAAACATACATGCTTGGCTCCGACAGCGGTCACCCCCCACGGAAAACACCAGCCATTGCAATGGAACATGGGCAAAGTCCAAAGGTATGCGGAAGACGAATCCATTCCGTGTTCGACAGATTCTCCCAAAGCGTTCAGATAGGCTCCCCGATGGTGATACATTACTCCTTTCGGTAAGCCGGTGGTGCCACTGGTGTAGTTGATGGTGGCCACACTTCTCTCGTCGTCCACGGAACAAGTAACCGGCGCATCAGAAGACACTGCAAGCAATTCCTCATATTCCGGCCCATCAAGCGGCCTGGCAGAATCAATGTCGCAAATGTTCACGTACAGCTTTACTTTGGGCAAGTTGGCCACGCTGGATGAGACTAATGACGCGAATTCAGTATCGCAAAAAACTGCTTTGGAATCGGAATGATCTATGATGTAGGTGACCTCTCTCGGGGACAGTCTTATGTTCACACTCACCAGCACAGCGCCGATCATGGGAACTGCGAAGTGGGCCTCCAACATGGGAGGGATGTTTGGACAGATGAACGCTACTTTGTCCCCTTGCTCTATTCCGGCAGCTTTGAGGGCATTTGCCAACCTAAACACTCGAGACTGAAGTTCCCTATAAGTAAAGCGTTTTTCTCCGTGAACAACCGCCTCTTTATCGGGATAAACCGACGCCGAACGCCCGAGGAAAGTAACAGGGGTAAGTAAATCATAATTCACACCAGGCATTGTCATTTCATGCTCCTTTCAAAGGATTGACCGTGAATGAGTCAATAGAATGAGACAGAGTGGGCTTTATACGTTTCTAAGCGCTTTTCATAGAGCCGATAAATGTGTGCCATGCTTGATCCGCGTGACCAGGTCCCGGAACCATCAAAAATTGTTTCATGTTCTTTCGGAAACATACTCAATGAACCGAGTGACCGTAGAAAGGCCACTTGTGAAAGAACCATTCATTCCATAATAGGGGAATTATCCACCAGAAATTCCATATCAGGGACTCACCGTGAATGAGTCTTTCCGAAATGGGGCCGTGCATATGATGATTGCCAAGTCCCCAATCTCCAAAATTCACAAAATAGAAAATGAAGTACAAGATTGCGCCAAAGATAAAAACACCGACGGTTCTGAAAAGGAATGCCGCCCATGAGTCAACGTCTTTAAATGGTGTCTTGTCGTCAAAATAGTGGTGCCACGAAAGGAATGGAAACAGAGTGAATCCTGCTATTTCGGCTGAATGGTACCAAAGGAAGCGGACAGGACTTCCCGAGTCAGACACAGGCAAATGTTTGACAACATCATTCATGGGAGCCAGTGCTGCGATCCCTGAAACTGTGATTAGTCCGACAACATATGCCAGAGCCATAGTGACGGCGGTACAAACCAGGCCCTTCCACGGTTGTGGCAAATGGACCTCAGACCACGGTTTTCCACGCCAGACATTGGCCGTCATGAATAGTATAATGATGGTCCATTCCCACCATCCAAACACCCAGTGAACATGCGCAGTGCCAGAGATGTCGTTCCACCATGGAATGTTCAGGGCAAACGATGTTCCAAATACAGACCCGTACAACATGCCCCAGAAAGGAACGATCAATGCGGTGAAAAAAAAGACAGTCAGAATGCTGGTCCAGGCAAGCTCCAGGATTCCGGCCCTCGGCTGGATCAGATCGCTTGGTTGAACTGGCCATTTTCCGAAATAGATTGTCACGAAGGGGTAACTGAAAAATCCGATCAGAACAAATGTCACCACAGCCCTTTCTGCAAAACGAGCGTTAGGATGTGTCAACGATTCCAAGGTCAAGGCTTTGCCTGCTCCAGCCGGAATCATTGTCTTCCCAGCAGCAGCTAAAGCTTCAAGATTCACCTGACTTAGAAAATTGAATCCCAATCCTAGTATCCTGTAGAACACCACATGTATGATCAGGATAGTTACTACAAGGTTTACAACCGTTTCCAGAATTCCTCGCAATGGCTGAGGAAGGTTCGTAAATGGCCAGTCTCCCATCACTCCGTGTTGCCACCATCCGACGAGTATCATCATCGCCAGATACATGACAAAAGGATAGGGAAACCAACCTACTGGACCGCGTGGATCACTAAAAATGAACCATGTGATCCAAGCGATGACTGAAAAAACGACCAGCGCCATAATTCCAGTCAGGGGCTGTCCCCATCTAGGTTCGAATTGATGCGCTACCATTGATGTTGGTTCCTTTCTAAACAAGTCAGTAGGTTTCCGCAGTATGGTATCGATGGTCAAAATCGTCTTTATGCGACGAATGACATCACTGCCTGAGATGAGTGCCTCCCCCTAATCAGAATTCCACTAAATGGGAGCATTAAGAGCCTAAGAGAAGTCGTCCGTTTTGAAGGCAATTACTATGGTAACATATTAAATGCTCGACGTGGTCAGCTCAATCAGTCCGAACATTAATGGGCTGTAGGTCTAAAAGGCGCTGGCTTGTAGGTTATGAGCTTACATTTGGAAGATTTTATCCGGGGTTGCAATCTTGGTTCAAGGGATGTTCGCTTTCTTTTTGTTCGACCCAAGTCGTGGCTTGCCAGACTAGATCACTAGCATGCCTGATCCCCAATTTTTCCTTGATCCTCTCTCTATAAGTGCCTATTGTCTTCACGCTCAGGTTCAATTTGGACGCTATCTCACTCGTGCTTTTGCCAACCCCTATAAGTCGAAAAACCTGAAGCTCCCTGTCTGTAAGATTGTCAGTGTTTTCTCCGCAGATTCCCGGACCGGCGATGAGCCTTTCAAGAAGTTCGGATTTCATTTTTTCACTGAGATAAATCTTGCCGGACAGCACGCACCTGACAGCTTCGACGATGGAGTCGGAAGTTTCGCGCTTCATTATGTATCCTTTTGCGCCGGCCTGAAGTGACCTCCCAGCAAAACGTGACTCTTCGTGCATTGAAAGCACCAGAGTGGGAATGTCCTTGTAGCGCCTCCTGACGTCTCGAACTAACTCTATTCCGTCTCGGGTTTTTAGGGAAATATCGATGATTATCATGTGAGGACAACATCGTGCTATCTCATCAAACGCCTGTCCCGCATCATCAGCCTCGCCACACACCATGAGGTCTTTTTCTTCGTTGATGAGTTCTCTCAAGCCCATTCGAAAAACAGGATGGTCTTCAACAATCATCACCCTGCGCTTTTCCTGGACGTAATTAATGCCGTACTTTCGAGTCATGAGATCACCGGCCTTCCTAAAGCTGGGGCGTGGGGACGCATTCCACTGTTGTTCCCCCCGAAGGGCTGCGATATACCCTCATAGACTTCCCTATCACTCTGGCGCGAAAGTCCATGGTGCGTAAACCCATACCCCCTTCGGGAGTGATAGACGCCATTCCCACACCGTCATCGGTTATCTTCAGAGTGAGCCTTGAATCCTCGGCAACCAGTTCTATCTCAATATTGCGCGCGCGGCCGTGCCGCACAGCATTGTTGACAGCTTCCTGAGTTATATAAAACAGATGCGTGGCGACAGTATTATCATAGATGAGAACTGACGCTGGACACTTGAGTTTGCACAAGACTCCGTAAAAATCTTCTGTTTTTCGTGCCAGTTCGCACAGAGCGGTTCTTAAACCGTCAGCTTCAAGGTTCACCGGACACAGCCCTCTGGCAAAAGTCTTCGTTTTATCGGTAGCCTCCTGTATGAGATTCCTGATTCGTTCAACATGAGACGCTTCGTCGATATGCTTTGCAGACAATTTTCGCTGCAAAACTTTACTCAGAACTTCTATTCCTATCAGGTGCGGCCCGAGGTCATCATGAAGATCCTGACCAATCCGTTTGCGTTCACGGTCAGCGATTTCCATCAATTCTCTCTCCAAGCTCCGGGATTCAGTTATGTCCTGAATGGTCACAAGCATAACAGGATCGCCCCTCAACTCAAACAGCTCACAACACATCAAACCCTTACGAGAACGGTTATCCTTGGTGATAAGTTCTATTTCCCGATTGCGGATTCGTCCCTCACGATTGAGCATGTCCGCAAATTGCTTCATATCCCCCTGTCTTGGGAAGACCCCTATTTTGGAAGCGCTTCTCCCAATCAGTTGTTCATTTGAGTAACCGGTGATATCCACTAGGCTCTCGTTTACTTCCATTATCACCATGTCTTTTAATGTGATGAGACAAACACCATTAGGGCTTGATTTGAAGGCTTTAGAAAATTTCTCCTCCGACGAACGCAGAGCTTCTTCGGCTACTCTCCTCTCCAGAATCTGCGCCTGCAAACTTCTTGAGTACTCTTCAAACCTTTCCATGAAAGCGTTGAAATATGAGCCAAGCTTACCCAGTTCATCTTCTGACTCTGATTTCACACGAACGCTAAAGTCACCGCATGTTCCTGCAGCGAACTTATGCATTAGTTCGTTAAGAGGATTTGTAATGTAGGAGCTAATACGTGTGGTGAGAGGAAGCACCAGGATTAATGCGCCGGCGAGAGTAACCAGGATGGTGTTTCTCACGGTCCTGAGTGGACCGTAAAACTCGTCCATGTATCCCGATGACACCACTATCCAGTCCAACTCTGGAATATAGTCAAAAACTGCCATTTTTTCCCTGGGGAAAGCCTCCCCTGGATTTTTCCACATGTAGTTAATTTTACCGCTTCGCATGTCTGAAATTCTCTTGATGAACTGACTAGCGTTTTCGTTTGCCATATCAACGTGATTTTTGGAATTCATCTTGGGATGCATGAGGATTTCCCCCCGGCCATTGACCACGAAGGAATATCCCGTTTCCCCGAACCTCAGAGAAACCACTGTTTCATTAAAATCCTTTGTGTTCAGAAGGGATATAAATTCGTCACGATATGATGAGACGGAAATTATCCAGTCCCATGGCTCGAAGTATGTCATGTAAAGAGCCTTGGGTCTTGGAGTTTTTTCATCTGGATTTTGCCAGTTATATTCAATATAACCGACTTTTCTCCCGATTTGCTCCTTCACAAAAGAATGACCGGCAACATCTTTGTTCAGTAAAGCTGACTGTTTGTGTACGGCTACTACTCCCCTGCTATCCAGACAATAGATGTAACCGGTGTCACCTATCACCTGACTCTTCAGAACACGCTCAGCATCAAACATGGCTTGGGATTCAGTCAGCCTACCGTTGCGAAAATCCTCGTAAAACTCATTCACCACATCACGGTTCTTTTCCGCTATAGCTCTAAGATAATTTTGGATCGAAACAGCCACGGAAGTCTTGAATACCGAAAGAGTAGCCGCTGTTGAATTCCCTAACTCACTTTCGATACTAGCCTGTATTTCCGCCTTGATAATTGAATAAACTATCACTCCGCTCACAGCGGTGGCCAGAACAAAAAGAACCGGGTAAGTCACAAGTAGCTTGTACCTAACCGGCATGTTTTTGAACGTTTTGGACAACTTCATTCCATCATTCTCTTTTTTAAAGGGTGAGCGCTGTCCCATACAATATGAATGATTTACCAAACTACATTTGTCGATAGGATTTGTATATCACCGACTGATTGCACAAAGTGTGGCCGCCCCCAACTAGAGTCAATGTATCAACGATTATATACGATGCTTATAGTTTCGCAAGTTACTTACTTGATCCGGTTGCTACGACGTGGGACTGAGTCAATCAAAACGAATCCTCTGTATACATTATAAGGATTCAGTTTCAGCCACCCTATCGACTGACCAAGTTGTAAATGAGGCTGGAGGATTAAATCTGACAAGTTTTGACTTGCAATTGGTCCAATAAGCTAGTAATTGGAAAAGACTGAAGAAGTGTCAATCAAAATAGGACTTGCTAAACTTTTTCCCGGCCACTCGGCTGCAATAGCCGGCAAACTTTATCTCAAAAACAGCAGGGGGTTTGTGAATCGATGAACTTGCACGAGTATCAGGCTAAAGAGATGTTAGCGGCACGTGGGGCGCCTATTCCTAAAGGGACGCTGGCGTATGATCCCCTTTCGGCCCTTGTTGCGGCCAGGCAGCTAAAGGCAGAAAAAGTGGTTCTCAAGGCCCAGGTTCACTCAGGAGGCAGAGGCAAGGCCGGGGGGGTGAAGGTCCTGTCGATGAGTGACGACATCAGGTCAGCGGCGGCCTCCATAATTGGGAAAACGCTTGTAACCAATCAAACGGGTCCAGAGGGAAAACCGGTCAACTGTATTCTTGTTGAGGAGGCGCCGGTTATCGACTCGGAAATATACCTTGGAGTGGTGTTGGACCGGACTAGCGGCCTGGTCACCGTGATGGCGTCCCTGGCAGGCGGCATGGATATCGAGACTGTCGCCAAAGAATCTCCCGAAAAGATATTCACACTGAAGGTCAACCCCCTCCAGGGGCTGACTCCTTTCATGGCGCGTGAACTGGCCTATAGTCTCTCTGAAAAGGCTGAGATCGCCTCCCAGATAAACGGGATAATCAACATTCTTTATGGTATTTTCACCAGTTATGACTGTTCCCTGGTAGAGATCAATCCCATGATCATCTCCGGAGACCGTGTCCTGGCTTTGGACGCGAAGATTAATTTCGATGATCATGCGCTGTTCAGGCATCCTGAACTGGAGAAATTGCGGGACAGGTCCCAGGAGGATCTGCTCGAGTTATCGGCTCGCCAGTTGGGTCTCAGTTACATAAAGCTGTATGGTGACATTGGATGTATAGTGAACGGCGCAGGGCTGGCCATGGCCACCCTGGACCTGATTTCACTTCATGGCGGAGCCCCGGCAAACTTTCTGGACGTGGGCGGCGGCGCTTCCGAGCAGGTTGTTTCAGACGCCATGACCATACTGCTGGACGATACGCGGGTAAAGGTGGTTTTTATCAACATATTCGGAGGGATACTCCGTTGTGATGTCCTGGCCCGCGGCGTCATCAAAGCCATAAAACACAGAGGGCTGGAGTTGCCGGTGGTTGCCAGGATTGAGGGCACAAACATCGCGGAAGGCCTGGAATTGTTCAAGTCATCCGGCCTGCCTATAGAAATCGTGCCCACTCTTGACGAGGCAGCCAAACTCGTTGTCCAAAAAGCCAAGTCTCTTGCCGCAACGGCATCATAGCGGGGGATATGATAATGGCCATTCTTGTCAATAAAGATTCGAGAGTGATTTGTCAGGGTATAACCGGCCGCAACGGCACGTTTCACAGCCTCGCCTGTCGTGATTACGGCACAAATATGGTTGGTGGAGTGACACCAGGCAAAAAAGGGGCCTCCGTTGACGGGATTCCCGTATTTAACACAGTCAAAGAGGCCGTAAAGGAAACCGGCGCAAATGTTTCGCTCATTTTCATACCGGCGGCCCACGCCAAGGATCCCATACTGGAGGCCGTAGACGCGGGCATAGGGGTGATTGTGTGCATAACCGAGGGCATCCCCCCACTGGACACGGCGTCAGCGCTCTTCACGGTCAAAGCCGAAGGTAGACGCCTGATAGGGCCCAATACTCCCGGTATAATCTCTCCGACAGATCAATGTAAGGTCGGCATTATGCCCGGCTACATTCATAAACCCGGTAGAGTCGGAGTAATATCCAGATCGGGAACTCTGACCTATGAGGTCGTTGATCAGTTGACAAAGGCCGGCGTGGGCCAGAGCACATGCATGGGGCTGGGCGGAGATCCCGTGGTGGGCATGAGTTTCGTGGACACACTGACGATGTTCAATGATGATCCGGATACCGACGCCGTTGTGCTCATAGGGGAGATCGGTGGATCGGCGGAAGAACAGGCGGCCGATTACATCAAGAGTGATTTCAAAAAACCTGTGGTCGCTTATATCGCCGGACGCCTGGCGCCTCCCGGCAAGAGGATGGGACACGCCGGAGCGATCATATCCGGTGGATCAGGAACGGCCCAGAGTAAAATCAAGGCCCTGTCCGATGCGGGTGTTCACGTCGTTGAAAACCTCACCATGGTGGGATCCGCAATGCGTGAAATCCTGAAATCAAACTAGCGTCACTTTGCATAAAATTATCACCGAGGGAGAATCTTATGTCCGTGAACCAGGAGAAGTTTCAAGAGCTTGAGCGAAGAATGGAAGAATCCGATCAGGCAGGCGGGCCCGACAAGGTCGCAAAGCATCACAAAGCCGGAAAGATGACCGCAAGGGAGCGAGTGCTTGAAATATTGGACAATGGCTCCTTTGAGGAAATAGACAAATTCGTCACCCACAGATGCCATGACTTCGGCATGGACAAAACTCTTATTCCGGGTGAAGGAGTAGTTACGGGCTTTGGGAAAATCAACGGCCGAGGCGTATACGTTTACGCTCAGGATTTTACTGTTTTTGGCGGAAGCCTATCCTTCACTCATGCCCAGAAAATGTGTAAGGTCATGGACCTGGCTTACAGGAACGGATATCCACTCATAGGAATCAACGATTCAGGAGGAGCGCGCATACAGGAAGGGGTCGAAAGCCTTGCAGGGTATGGTGAGGTCTTTTATCGAAACGTCAGGGCTTCCGGGGTCATTCCCCAGATCTCCGTGATCATGGGACCGTGCGCTGGTGGAGCGGTTTATTCTCCCGCTGTCACCGACTTCATCTTCATGACGGAAAAAACTTCTTACATGTTCATCACCGGCCCGCAGGTTATCAAGCAGGTCACAAGCGAGGAAATAGACCCGGAGAGCCTCGGGGGCGCCAAGGTTCACGGTCGGGTTTCAGGAGTATGTCATTTCCACTACCCCTCCGAAAAACTGACTCTTGAAGGCGTGAAGGAACTCCTGTCTTTCCTGCCCGACAGCAACAGAGCCAAAGCGCCGGTTGTCAAAACGGATGACCCTTTCGACAGGATGGTCCCTGAACTGGACGCCGTCATTCCACAGAGCCCGCGTCACCCTTACGACATGAAGAAAATAATCGTCCCGGTGCTGGACGACATGAAGTTTTTCGAAACGCACGCTCATTACGCCAGGAATATCATTACCGGATTCGGCCGTCTTGGCGGAAAGACAATAGGTATTGTCGCCAACCAGCCAAACTGGATGGCCGGATGCCTGGATACGGAGGCATCCGTCAAATGCGCAAGGTTTGTCAGATTCTGTGACGCTTTTAACATCCCGCTGTGGACTCTGCTGGACGTGCCCGGATACCTCCCTGGAACCCAGCAGGAACACGGAGGAATAATCAAACACGGCGCAAAAATACTCTACGCATATGCTGAAGCGACCGTGCCAAAAGTCACTCTGATAACCAGGAAGGCTTATGGCGGAGCGTACGTGGTCATGTCCAGCAAGCACCTGAGGGCCGACATCAATCTGGCTTTTCCTACCGCCGAAATCGCCGTAATGGGACCCGAGGGCGCCATTCAGATACTCTTCAGAAAAGAGATAGAGGAATCAGCCGACCCGGCTAAACGAAGAGCCGAACTGATAGAAGATTACGTGGCCAAGTTTGCCAGCCCATACAGGGCCGCTCAACTGGGCTTTATAGATAGGGTTATCTTCCCCAGGGATACCAGGGCCGTCCTCATAAAAGCCTTCGATCAACTAGAAAATAAAAAGGACGAAAAACCCGACAGGAGGCACGGCAACATCCCCCTGTGAGAGCAACATTGAATTGGGCCTTCAGCCGTCTCATCGCATAAAAATGTCTCCATAATATCCAAAAAGGCGCTGAGCATACATGAAGGCTGTCATGAAGATGGAAATTGTCTCTACCGGAAATAACGCCGAATCTCTTCACCGACATTCGGAACCAACATACGAGGTTTTATAATGGAAAGAAAAATAAGGGTTGTTGTCGCCAAGCCAGGCCTGGACGGACATGACCGGGGCGCCAAGGTCGTTGCCAGAGCGCTCAGGGACGCCGGTATGGAAGTCATCTACACAGGCTTGAGACAAACTCCGGAAGCCATACTTCAGACCTGCATCCAGGAAGACGCGGACGTCTTGTGCCTTAGTTCACTCTCCGGGGCGCATGACTATATCTTTCCAAAAGTCGGACGCCTGTTCAAGGAAAAGGGAGTCGATGATGTGCTCATTCTGGGCGGAGGCATCATCCCGGAAGAGGATGTCGCCAATCTAAAAGCCAACGGAATAGAGGAAGTCTTCGGCCCGGGCACCCGTACCGAAGACATCGTCGAATACATAAAAACGCACCTGAAAAAATAGAAGTTCCCCTCGTTCAATCACTCGAGAAATCGAGCTGAACCAAAGGCCCCTAGTCCAGCCAGGGCCTTTGGTTATTTTTTTACTTACATTATTACAATTAGATACGTCTGTTTACTCGGCCAGAATTACTCTGTTTCGGCTTATTATCTAATTTTTAGCTTGATTTTTTCATACCAACCAATTAAAAGTCAGTTCTCATAATAAACACATTATTACTATTAATAATATTAAGGAGATATAGCATGACAATAAAGCAGATCAGAATGATGGCCAAGGACGTTGGGGTTAAGAATATTACCAAATATCCCAAGGAAAAATTAATCAAGACCATTCAGGAAACGGAAGGCAACAGCCCGTGCTTCCGGGCGATAGATGGTTGCGGAGAACTTGGTTGCGCCTGGCGTTCCGATTGCCAGAACTGAAACAATCGTGGACACAATAATCTTTCCGTCTTTTTTCCTTCTCATTTATTCAGGTTGCATCGACATAAAGAGCGATGCGGCCTGAATGCCGTCATTCCACTCCCGATCGACGTCCTTTCCCGGCGCTTCCTATTTTTTAACTCCCTGTCGAGCTAGTCGTTGAGATCAGGCGGTCAAATAGATTAGTATGGAAGATTGATAGCGTGCAGTCCCACTCATTTGATTCTGGGGGACCAACGCCACCCCGCAACCGGTAAGTTTTGGTGCGGGAGTACTGATTTTACATAAAGGAGTAAAGATGCCTAAGACGACCATTCAAACACTCAGAGACAAGAAGAGCCGAGGAGAGAAAATGACATTTCTCACAGGCTACGACTATCCGTTTGCAATGCTCGAACAGAAGGCCGGTATCGACGTTATTCTGGTCGGAGATTCCATGGGCATGGTGGTTCTTGGATACGATTCAACACTTCCGGTAACCATGGACCTTATGATCCCGCATGTTAAGGCGGTTCGCCTAGGCGCTCCGGACACTTACCTCGTGGCGGACATGCCGTACATGAGCTATCAGGTTTCCATTCCCGAGGCCATCAGAAACGGCGGGAGATTTATGGCCGAATGCGGTTGTGACGCTGTAAAACTTGAAGGCGGCAGGGAACAGGCTGCCACGGTAAAAGCAATGACGGACGCCACCATCCCGGTAATGGCGCACATAGGGCTTACTCCTCAGGCGGCGGCGCAAATGGGCGGATTCAAGGCTCAGGGGCGTGACCTCAAGACTGCTCAGAAGATCATCGAAGACGCCATGATACTGGAAGAAGCTGGGGCATGTTCCGTGCTCATGGAAGGCGTGCCATCCGAAATAGCGGAAATAATAACCAGGAGAGCTTCGGTTCCCACATTCGGCATAGGCGCAGGCCCTCACTGTGATGGGCAGGTCCTGGTTATTCACGACATGATAGGGATGTTTGACAGGTACACACCGAAGTTTGTCAAGAAATATGCCGAGGTTGGCAAGATCATCATTGAAGCCCTTGAGGATTACAAGAGGGACGTCAAATCCGGAACCTTCCCTGCCGTGGAGCATTGTTACGCGATGCCGGAGGAGGTGTCTCAAGAACTCAGAAAACTTTACTCCTGATGTTTTGCCCCAACAGAATTCCGGGACTTTTTGTCCACAAGTGAAGCGCACCTGTATTCTGGGCGCTATCTGATCATCGAAAGGGAATTAAATGCGAATAGGCATAGTTGGATCCGGATCACTCGGGTCCGTTTTGGGCGGTTTGCTTATAGAAGCCGGATATAATGTGATTATGATGGAAAGGAATGAGTCCGAAGTTTCGCTAGTATCCGAAATGGGTTACAGGCTCGATGGAGTCTCAGGGGACCGAAACCTCAAGCCTGACATTGTCGGACTTAATGGCGTGATTCCCACCGTTGACGTGGCAATTCTGGTTGTAAAATCCTATGACACCGGAGAAGCCGTCAAGACCCTTGGAAGGCTTATTGGAGATGAAGGAATTGTCCTCACGTTACAGAACGGTGTAGGAAATTTCGAGATAATTGAAGAAGCCTTTCCAGGAAGGGTTCTATTGGGAACAACCACGATGGGCGCCATGACCATGGGTCCTGGATGGTTCAGGCACACCGGCCTGGGCGCAACGACCTTTGGCGAACCTGACGGGTCGATTAAACAGAGAACTTTATCGATAAAGGAAGTTCTGGAAAAGATGAACGGAGGCCCTGTCAGCGTTGTAGACAACGCTATGGGCTGCGTGTGGTCCAAGCTGATAGTCAACGCTGCGATTAACGCCCCGGCCACTTTACTCAGGCTTAGAAACGGCGATCTGCCAAAAAGCCGGTACGGTCAAAGCCTCATTCACAACATAGTCAATGAATGCCTGGCTGTTGTAGAGGCAAAAAAAATAAGACTGGTGTTCGACAATCCCGAAGGGCACGTGCTTGATGTCTGCAGGGGAACAGCGCAGAACGTCAACTCCATGTTTCAGGATATTCTAGCCGGAAGAAAAACTGAAATTGATTTCATCAACGGAGCCATATCCGCCCAAGCGCAGACGCTGGGTCTGTCGGCGCCGGTAAACCAGACTTTGGCTCTCATGATAGGCATGCTGGAAGAATCGAGAGACTTGACGGTAGCAGTTTGAGGCGCCTAGTAAAAACAAAACGCCCCCATTTTGGTGGGGGCGTTTTTTATTTGGATAACCGCGTCAGAGTTTTAGAATAATGAGCTTATGAAAGCAAACGGCATTCCTATAATTTCCGCCGCAGTAGACAGCAGGTCGTCACCGGCGCTTTCCTGATAGCCATCACGTGGGTACTGTGGCTGCGTCTGAGCGACCGGGGCAGGAGCCGCGGCCGGCGCCAGCTTTATCGTTATGCCGTCCCTCACAATTCGGTCCGCCGGAACTGCGGGATTGATGGAGGGTCTAGGCGCCGAATTAGCGTACGGCATGTTCATCGGTCTGAGTTCCTGGGGCGCAGGAGCGTTCATCGTCGTATTCATCGGCCTGGAAATTACGATCGGAGCGGGCGTACTGGCCACCTGTCTTGGATTATATGAGCCTGCCGGGAATTTCCACGGGTCCTGTACCGTAACCGGCCTGACCTTCTGAATGGGCTTGCCACTCTTGGCCACCGGAGCCACCGACTGGTTGTTACCTGGCGCAGGCGGGTGAACCTTACGCACTACTGTCGCCGGTTTGTCTTTCTTTACAACTTTAGCCTCGGTTATAGGCGCCCTGTCCTGGGGAGCCTTTTTCTCAACAACAGGCTTGACTTCAACCTTCTCTTCCGCGCGTGTCGGCGGTGGAGAAAGCACCAGATCCTTTTCAAGATCACTTTCCAGATCGAAGGAATCCTGCTTGGCCTCGGCAAACAGAGCCTGACCTGAATCCCGAGACGATTCCATGCGAGGAGGAGGCGCCATTGCTCCGGCTGTTCTCTCCTTGTAAGCAATTGCCGGGCGTGATCCCCCTGTTCGCTCCGAAGACGCCGCAACCATCTGGGCGCGCGGCGCATCCTGATCTGATGATGTCTTCAAACCTGGTTTGTATTCTGCCTTTACCAATGCGCCCGATTTTATGTAGAGCGGAGTGGGCGCCCCAATCGATCCGGCGTCGGCCAACGCCTCAAAATTTCCGGCGCAAACCCATGACGCCGTCAGCGCGATTATGGCCGCCGCAACTGTCGCTATTCTTCCCATAACATGATCTCCTTTCGCACGAGTTCCCCCATTGAGGAGCGATTCCTGATTCTTGGGATTGTGACGGATGGGTTTCATAATCCCTCCTTCCCTGTCGCTATGAGGCACATACTACACAAAAAACTCTATGTCAATCGGAATGTTATAATGATAATTTAAAGTAGTTTATTATATATTGCCGGATTAACGTCATTTGTTTGATTAATATGTCACTATTTCAGCATGTTACACGACAAAAAAAGATGCATCATCGACGGCGTTTTTCATATTTTTACTTAATATATTAGTTATAACTTATTATATATATTTAGTGTTTTATTAATTTTAAATCAGATTTTGCAACTACAGACACACATCTTCAACCAGCTTTCAGAAACCGACTCTGAACACCCTACCCTGATCAGCAAAGAGGCGCGTTTCGAATAGACGGCATCAAGTCGATAGTTTAGCGCTATCTATCTGTTTTTATAGACTATAAAAATATAAACAGACAAAACGCATACCTACGGGCGCGATCAAGGCTGTCTGGTTTTATTTTCTTGACACACTATATGTTGTGGAGTTACAAGTTGCCTCCACAACATGATCTATGCGTGACCATCTCATGAGTTGACGATTAATGGGTGGCGTTAAGGACTGTTGAACAGAAAGCAGGAACATAACTTGAGATAAACACTATAACATATTGATATATATACTATATAAATACATAGATTGCATCTGTCATAAAATAGAAACGGTTACGTGGGACCTTTTAACGTAGTCGGGCCTCCAGAGGCAAGTCAGTGAAATTTTGCCGTTTAGGATCATAGTTATTCATGAAGGGGATATAGATGGCCAGTGTTGTCGAATTGCAGAAAATCAGGAAAGAGAACGTGCGCAGGGCGGAAACCACGGACATGGCGTTATTCGTCAGGACCTCGAATGAGGCGATGGATGGATGGGATCATAGCCGCATAGTGGACGCGTTAATGAAAGAGACTTTTGTGGACGAGGGCACTGCTCAGGACATAGCTCTGGAGGTGGAAAACAACATCAAGAGCAGCGGCATCAAGGTGATAACTGCGCCTCTCATTCGTGAAATGGTCAACGCCAAGCTACTCGAACGCGGGATGGAATCGGACCGAAGGCTTCACACACGTTTAGGGTCTCCTCTTTATGACGTTGACCAACTGATCACCCGACCCAACAAGGAAAACGCAAATGTGCCTCATGGCCCTGAAGCGACCAACCTGACACTGGCGGAGAATATCAAGAAGGAGTTCGCTCTGCTGACGGTATTTGATCAGGCTGTCGGCGACGCACACATGCGTGGAGATATTCACCTTCATGACCTTGGTTTCATAGATAGACCCTACTGCTCAGGACAGTCACTCGAGTACATCAAAAAATTCGGTCTCAATCTTCCCAACTCACTGGCGATGGCAAAGCCTGCCAAACATCCCGAGGTTCTGTTGGCCCACATGGTCAAATTTGCGGCCGCTCTCCAGAGTCATTTTGCCGGCGCCATAGGATGGGACGCTGTAAATCTTTTCTTTGCCCCATATTTGCGTGGTTTGTCGAAAAAAGACATCAGACAGCTTGCCCAGATGCTCATATTTGAATTTTCCCAGCAAGCGGTAGCTCGTGGCGGACAGGCCATCTTCACCGATATAAATCTTTACTGGGAGGTTCCCAAACACTTTGAGAACGTTCCCGCAATCGGTCCGGGGGGCGAGTTCACGGGCTTGACCTATTCCGATTATCTTCCGGAAGCTCAGGAATTTGTATGGACGCTGTTCGACATTTACAAGGAGGGTGACGGAGCGGGACGGCCTTTTTTCTTCCCAAAACCATTGGTGCATATCACTGAAAAGTTCTTCAAAACGCCGGGGCACGAGGAATTTCTCCGCCACATTTGCGATGTGGCCGCAATCAAGGGAAATACCTACTTCGTGTTTGATCGAGGAGAAACTGCCAAAATTTCGGAATGTTGCCGATTATCATTTAAACTTGAAAAAAGTGATCTCGACGATGCGGTCAATCCCTGGAAGATGCGATACTCTGCGATGCAAAACGTGACCATCAATCTGCCACGAATTGCGTACCAGGCTAAGGGTGATGATTCAAAGCTTTTTTCCCTGCTTACCGAAACAGTTCGCCTGGCCACGGAAGCCCATCTCCAGAAGAAGAGATTCATTGAACGGCTATTGGCGCTCGGTGAGTCGGGTCCTTTGGCCTTGCTGACGATGGATCGTGATGGTGAGGCCTACTTGAGGATGAGGCGCGTGACGTATCTCATAGGAATGGTGGGACTCAATGAATTGGTTCAGCATCACACGGGAGAGGAACTCCACGAAAGTGACGAAGCGGTAAAATTCGGGCTTAAGGTCATCGCTCACATGAATCTTGCCTCAGCTAAATTCAGCCAGTTTTACAACATGCGATTCGTGCTTGAGCAGACACCGGCGGAAAGCACCGCATACAGGTTCGCCAAGCTCGATATGAAGATGTTCCCTGAGGCGCAGGCGGTAGTCAAGGGTGACCTGTCTCGTGATGAAATCTACTACACCAATTCCACCCTCTACAATGTGTCGGCCCCTGTTGACGCTATTGAGAGAGTCAAGCGAGAAGGTCTTTTCCATCCACTCATTGAGGCTGGATCACTGACTCACATCTGGTTGGGCGAAAGTCGACCCAGCGCAGAGTCACTGGCCAATTTCGTCGTCAAGACTTTCCGCATGACACAGAATGATCAGGTCGCTTTTTCTCCTGAACTTACCACCTGTGTGTCCTGCGGCAAGACTACACGGGGCTTACATGACACCTGTGGTTACTGCGGGTCCGAGCAGGTGGAACAAATAACTAGAATCACCGGTTATTTCACCAAAGTGGCAAGCTGGAACAAAGGCAAACGGGGTGAGTTGAAAGACAGGCTTCGCAATCTCTGCGTATAAGAGTGCGCCTATACTGAATCCGGAGGAAAAGACGCGCTCTATGACCCTGGGCAACGCTCTTTTGCATGGCGTCCGATATTTTGAACTTACAGACTTTTTTCTTGATTCAAGGGAGACGGCAATGACTTATTTGTTTACAAAACAGGGGTGCGGCGAATGCGAGATGGTCAAGAATCAGGTGAACCTTGAAACCATCGACGACCTCGAAGTGATGCAACTTGATCATGAGAACGTGGAAGCCCTGGCAATGCTCGCTTACTATGAATGCGTGGCACTCTCGGAGAAAAAGCTGCCCATTCTCGTTTCCGAAACGAGTGGCGTAATAACCGGAGCCGGCCACATCACGAACTACCTGCGGCAACTTGGAGCCTGACCAGGGGATGTCAGCCATGAAACTCAGGCGTGATGAATTCAATTCGACACAATACGACCGGCAGCAAATGACAGCATGGAGCCAAACGTGAATCACCGGGAAATAAAGATTAAAGGTTTCATTCCCCTTTCCATGCTGGATTGGCCTGGTAAAATGTGTTCAGTCATCTTCCTGGGAGGATGTAATTTCAGGTGTCCGGTCTGTCACAATCACAAGCTGGTCACAAGGCCGGACACTTTGCCCGACTTTTTGATGGAAGACGTGGTCAGATACCTTTCGAGTAGGGTGGATTGGATAGATGGGGTCACTGTTACAGGGGGAGAGCCGACGGTAAATCCGTGTCTGCAAGACCTGCTGGAACTGCTTGCAGGGCTGGGTTTCAAGGTTAAGTTGGACACAAACGGATCAAATCCGGATATGCTTCAGAAACTGATAGCCGAGCAGTTGATAGCGGCAGTAGCCATGGACATAAAATCTCCATTGACCCAGGAGTCTTATTGTAGGATGGCAGGAGTTCCCATCAATATAGACACATTAGAACGCAGTATCGCTATCATCAGGGAATCCGGTATTGAGCGCTTTTTTCGAACCACGGTGGTTCCAGGCCTGGTGGCCGAAGAGGAACTAAGAAAAATTAAAAGCGCCATCGGCCCCGATTCGCCCTATATTCTGCAGCCTTTCAGGAGCGGTGACACACTGAACCCTTCGTTCAATGAGACACCTGAGTATGATCTGGCACGTTTCGAGGTGATGAGAGAACTTTTTGAAAACAGGACGTTTCACCAGTAATCAACGGCCTGATGCGGAACCTGCCGCTGACCATGTCTGAGGACGCGCCTGACCTTGATCAACAAAGGGCAAGCTCTCGTCTCAACCTGACCGTGGATCATGCCTGCCGGTATGGGAGCATAAACTACAAAAAAGCTGAGCCATCCATCCTAAATAAAGTACATGTACTTATAATCCAAATCTCTGGCTACGCCTTCTTTTCTGGCCAACGCGCACAAGTCGGCTATGGAAACCGAATCGTAATAGTTCACCAGCAATTGCTGGGTTTCTTTCCACACATGCCTCGTAATACACCCTTCACATACATCACACTGGCCACGTTTACATTGGTCCTCATCCAGACACCGCACAGGAACAATGGGCCCTTGGGCGGCGTTGATGATGTCACCGACACTTATTTCCGATGGATCTTTCGCCAGCATGTAACCACCGCGAGGACCACGACGGCTCTTCAGAAGACCGGCCTTCAGCAGTTTATTGAAAATTTGTTCCAAATATCGTTGGGAAATCTTCTGCCTTCTGGAGATATCCTTTATCTGCGTGGGTTCCCCCCCACCATGATATGAAACATCAAATAAGGCCCTGACACCATAGCGGCTCGTAGTAGTAATTCGCATGAATAACACCCCACTGCAAAAGATCAAACCTTTACGGATAGCTGAACTATCACTAAAATAACTTTAGCGCTGATGTCAAGAAAAATCGTCAATCAAAGGGTTGTGGATTCTACTCAGTGACGCGCTAGAAAATTATTTTTGTTGTGCGAGAACTTTAGCAAATGGTGGTTGACAAGAATAAAAAGAAGACTGGACAACAATTGCCGGAACGCTGACGGCCGTTATTTTTTTGTTTTCATGGCAGTATGCTAGTTGACAGTTGCTTAGGGTCATGATATTGGATATCTTTTAATAAAACGAGCGAGGTTCTAATGGGGAGCATCATAAAGAAGAGACGCAAGAAGATGCGCAAGCACAAACACAAAAAACTAAGAGCCAAGCAAAGACATAAAAACAAGTAAGAGGCTTTCACATGAGCGTCTCTGGTTTGTTCACTAAATCGGATTTGGAAACAATAACGAGAGCCGCCAGACTTGCGGAAAACCTGACCTGTGACTACTTCGACCTTCCCGCCGACGAGTGGAAGACGAATCCTTACAGGATGCTGACGATCAAGCACGTTTCGAGAGACTTTCACATTGATCAGGTATTCGCTCATGTGGTAAGAATCCAATCTACCCCGAAAGCATCTAATACTAATATACCCCAAGATATGTACGGTGTTGTGCTACAAGACCCGTACATTCTTAGGGAGTTATTTAGATCAGGGTCCTACGAACTGTGGACACTCGTTCTGTATGTCTTGACTCATGAACTCACACACATAGTGCGGTTTAAGAAGTTCAATGTGGACTTTTTCAGTAGTTTTTCCGGCAGGCAGGACGAAGAGAGAATCGTCGATGGCCACACAAGGGAAATACTGAACGGCACGGTCAGTTCCAGGAATATCGATAGATACATCAAGGCAGGAATCAGTAACCGTAAATAATCATTGACCGACTTATTCATGGAGGTTAGTCAGAATGCCTATCTACGAATATCGTTGTGATAGATGCGGAAAAGAATTTGAGGCATGGCAGAAATTTTCCGACGCGCCCATTGAGACGTGTGAGTCCTGTGGTGGACATGCAAGCAAGATGATATCGCAGTCTTCCTTCATTCTGAAGGGGAGTGGATGGTACGTAACCGATTACGGCAACAAGCACACCTCATCTACCTGTGGGGCCAAGAGTCCAGCGAAGGAAACGGCGTCAGATAGTACTGCAGCAGCAAAACCGGCAGAGTCCAAGGCGGCAGTCTCTTCGGACTGAGTTACCAACTGAAATAGTAATCACGAGTTTCTTTCGGGGTCAGCATGAAAATAAAAAGAATTGCGCACCTGGGAGTAGCGGTAAATAATCTTGATGAGGCTTTGGGATTGTTTACCAACGGATTGCCTCTTGAATTGACTCATACCGAAGAATATCAGGGCATGAAGATAGGCTTCATCCCTGTGGGAGATAGTTCGATAGAACTACTTGAAGACGTGTCGGGCTCTTCGGCCATTCGCAGATTCTTGGATAAGAATGGCGAGGGTATACACCACATAGCTTTTGAGGTGGACGACATAAACGAAGCCGTCCAGGAATTGAAGGCAAAAGGCGTTCGATTGGTGGATGAAACGCCCCGGCCCGGCGCTCATGGAATGTCCATTGCTTTCATGCATCCCAAATCCACGCACGGAATACTCATGGAGTTGTGCCAACCTTCTCCCGATAAAGACCACAGTTAAGGTCGAAGACGGTTACAGTTAGAATTTCAGGGCCGCTGATCAAGTATCTGCGGCCCTTGTGTTTTTGAAATGCTTTTTTCTTGGCCCTATTAATTGATTTTCACTCAATTAAATGCCATAATACGCAATCCGATAGAGAAAATCGCAACAGGGGTTTCAGATCGAGTCATCGGCTCGACAGATGGAATAACACTACAGCTTTATTTAGGAGGTTGGATAATGGCGGATGTAGCGATGCCCATGAATGGTAAAGTTATAAACATTGCTGTGAATGTCGGGGATTCTATTCAGGAAGACGCCGAAGTGGTCATCATTGAAGCGATGAAGATGGAACTACCGGTCGTGGCCCCCCAGGCGGGTGTGGTAAAAGAAGTTAAGGCCAAAGTGGGAGAGTCTTATCAGGTTGGTGATGTTCTGGTGGTCATCGGCTGATTTTTTGTGCGGGCGGCCGGTGTCGCCCGCTTTGATCGTCATAACCTCTATCAGAAACCCGCATACCGTATTTCATAGGCTGACCAGGCAATCCGGCTTGGTTAATTGTCGGGGGATTTGAATCAGTTTTGAAGAAAATGTGTTCAGATTCTCTTAGCATTGCAGCGCGTTTTCCCGCCCCAACACAATAAATAATTTTACTCAACCTGATCCTACCAGTGAGAAACTGATGACAGACCTTTTTGAAAGCACTTACCTCAAGTCCATGTGTTTGCCCAATCGTTCCTTCAGGTCCGCCACCTGGAGCGGAATATCTGATGAGAAGGGTTACATAACTGAATTGGGTTTGGACTTCTATTCCAATCTCGGCGCCGGCGGCATAGGCGTCATAATAAGCGGCTACCAGTATGTCATGAAAAACGGCATGCAGTTGCCTTTTCAGACGGGGAACTATGACGATAGCCAGATCGAAGGCTTAAGGAAATTAGCATCCAGCGCAAAGGCCAATGGTTCATTGATCGTTGGACAAATCGTCCACTGTGGAATCAGGGCAAATCCCGAGATGTTTTTTGACGGCGGCGACTTGTGGGGCCCTTCTGCCATTCCGGACCCAGCTTCAGGCCTGGTCCCGGTCGAAGTGAGCAGATCTCAGATACAGGAATTGCTGGAAGCCTATTCTGAAGCTTCAAGGAGGCTAAAGGAGGCAGGATTCGACGGGGTTCAACTTCATGCAGCCCATGGATACGGGATAAACCAGTTTCTCTCAGGAGCATGGAATCAAAGAGGTGATTCTTATGGCGGAAACCTGAGAAAGAGGTATCGATTTCTCGCCGAAACCCTCGAGGCAGTGAGAGGTTCGGTAGGGAATGATTTCCCGTTTCTTGTAAAACTGAACGCCAGTGACTTTGTTGAGGGTGGTCTCGTGCCTGAGGAATTCGTGCAGGTTGCCAAGTGGCTCGGCGAAGACGGTATTGACGCCATAGAGGTGAGCGCAGGAGGGGCAGCCTCTCCCAAGAATCTTGGTCCGATAAGATCTAAAATAAAGAAACCGGAAGATGAAGCCTATTTCAGGGACTATGCCCGCATGGCAAAGCAATCGTCAAATGTCCCGGTAATCACGGTGGGTGGAATCAGATCTTATCAAACTGCCGGCAATCTTCTCAACGATGGCTACGCGGACTATATATCGCTTTCCAGGCCCTTCATCAGGGAACCGGGGCTTATAAACAGGTGGAAGTCAGGGGATACTTCAAAGGCTACATGCATTTCATGTGGAAAATGCTTTGAAACAGGTTTTAAAGGTTTGGGTATTTCATGCAAGGTTGATAGAGAAGCCAAGACCAAAGGGTAAAAAGATCCCATTACAGGAATTTACGCAACATGAGCGTATCGAGGTGTGATGTGACAGAAGAATTCAGAAGCAAGTGTTCGCAGTCGGATGAAAAGTTTAAACAGAGCCTCTCAAAAAGACCTGAACGCAAGAAAGAGTTTAGCACCGTATCTGATATTCCGGTAGACCGGGTCTACTGGCCATGGAACGCAGAGGGATTTGACCTGGAGAAGGACTTGGGCATCCCGGGATCATACCCGTTTACCCGAGGCGTTCAACCGAACATGTACCGTGGGCGTTTCTGGACCATGCGCCAATATGCCGGTTTCGGGAGCGCAGAAGAGACGAACGCCAGGTTCAAGTATCTCATACAGCAAGGACAAACCGGTTTGTCTGTTGCCTTCGACCTACCTACACAGATAGGTTATGACTCGGACCATGAACTTGCTGCAGGGGAAGTCGGCAAGGTTGGAGTTGCCATAGATTCAGTGGAGGACCTCAAACTTCTTTTCGACGGAATTGACTTGGCGTCTGTCAGCACTTCTATGACCATAAACGCTCCGGCGGCTATTCTGCTGGCCATGTACATCGTAGCGGCCGAAGAACAGGGATCTGACTCATCACAACTGCGTGGAACCATACAGAATGACATACTCAAAGAATACCCGGCGCGTGGGACCTACATTTTCCCACCTGCCCCTTCCATGCGAATAATAACGGACATATTCGAGTTCTGTAATCAGAAAGTTCCTCAGTGGAACACAATCAGCATAAGCGGATACCACATTCGAGAAGCTGGAAGCACTGCGGTTCAGGAAGTTGCGTTTACCTTGGCTAATGGCATAGCATACGTTCAGGCGGCCATCAAAGCAGGTCTGAATGTGGACAGCTTCGGTGAGCGTTTGAGCTTTTTCTTCAACTCCCACATGGATTTCCTCGAAGAAATTGCCAAATTCAGGGCAGCTCGGCGCATGTGGGCCAGAATCATGAAGGAAAGGTTTGGGGCTACCAACCCAAGGGCCATGATGCTGAGATTCCACACCCAAACGGCAGGATGCACACTCACTGCGCAACAGCCTGACAACAACGTGGTCAGGGTTGCCTACCAGGCGCTCTCCGCAGTTTTGGGCGGCACCCAGTCGTTGCACACCAACTCGAGGGACGAGGCTTTTGCGCTGCCATCCCAGGCCTCAGTCCAGATTGCATTGAGAACTCAGCAACTCATAGCGTACGAAACCGGATCTGCCGACACGGTCGATCCTCTGGCGGGCTCCTATTTCATTGAGGCTCTGACCAGCGACATCGAGAAAAGAGCCTTCGATTACATCCGAAAAATTGATGAAATGGGCGGAGCCGTAAAAGCTGTTGAGTGCGGCTACATAGAGGAAGAAATCCTTGACTCGGCATACAGTTTCCAGAAAGCCGTAGAGAGCGGTGACCAGGTTATAGTTGGCGTCAACAAGTTTCAGACAGAGGCTGTGCCACCTAAGGATTTACTACGGGTTGACCCAAAGGTTCGGGAGAACCAGATACGCAGGCTGGCTGAACTAAAATCCACCCGAGACTCAGATGTCGTGCGGAAGACTCTTCAGGATCTTGAAAACGCAGCGAGAGGATCGGAAAACCTTATGAACCCTATTTTGGACGCAGTTCGAGGCAGAGTCACACTGGGGGAAATTTGCGGAGTCCTGAGGCAGGTATTCGGCGAGCACATTCAGGCGTCTCATTGTTAGTTTTTGATAAACAGTCCGCCATGAGTAATGTTTGTGACGGCATGTTTACAATGATCATTTCATCTTGAGAGGTTCTTGACTGAAGGGTTAAACTACAGTAGATGTTTTAATGATATTGTTTATCAGTCTGGAGTCATAATTGATGAAAGAGAGCAGGCCTTCGGAGGCCGTGTCAAAAAACACGGCTTCCTTATCATCTACTATAGTTAAATTCTTTACCTCGGTCAGAACTACAATAACGCTTCTTTTTCTACTTGCGCTATGCGCAATCATAGGCACCATTATCCCGCAGGGGGAATTGTCCCACACCCATGGCATGGCTGGTCAGACATTTTCCAATAGGCTTGTCCTGATACTGGACCTAAACAACGTCTATAGAAGCTGGTGGTTCACCTCACTTTTGGGGCTGCTTGCCTTTAACATTTTGGGGTGTCTTCTTAAAAGGCTTCCGTTGATAATCAGCGAGTGGAAAGGGACCAAGAAAAAGTTTTCTTTCAGTGTCAAGTTCATGGATTCCAGGTCACCGGAGAACTTGAAAAAGCTGCTGATCTCTCCTATCAGGAACATGTTCAAGGGCGACCCGACAATAGTAGATCGGGCGGGAAGCCTTACACTCTCTTGGGAACGCAACAGGATCTATCTTTGGGGTTTTCCGCTCATCCATGTTGCAATTATAATTATTCTTATAGGTGGACTTATCGGGGTCTTCTGGGGATTTCGTGGCCATGTTCAAATCAGGGTAGGAGACAAGTCTTCCAATTTCGGGTTGTTGTCCACTGGTGAAATAAGGGAGCTTCCATTCACCATCATGGTTGATGGTTTTACTCTGACCAAATATCCCACCGGAGAGCCAAAGGAATTTCGTAGTGACGTACGCCTGGTTGCATCCGACGGCCAAGAACTGAAGGGCTCAATCCTCGTCAATCATCCTTTAACTTTTAAGGGCATATCTCTGTATCAGTCTGATTACAGATTGATTGGCCTGTCTAAAGTGAACCTGACTGTCAAGAATGAAGCCGGCGCGACTGAGACTTTCTCGGTAAGCCCTATGGAGCCCATCTCCATCAAAGAGCCGGCCACGCAAATCAGGGTAAGGGGATTTGACCCTGGGGCTTCACAACGTGGAGCGGGAATTGAAATATCAGTCACAGACAAGGATCAGAAACAGACCACATTGAGGCTATATGAAAAAGATATTGAACCTGTAAAGGTTGCCGGATTAAAACTTTCATTCAGTGGATATGAGCCTACCTACGCCACGGGCTTGCAGGTAGGCTATGACCCTGGATCCAGAGTTGTCTGGTTAGGTAGCATAATGCTTATATTGGGCTTTATTCTGACTCTGTTTACAAACATCCAGAGATTGCAGATTGAACTGATCCCTGAGAAAAACAGGACCAGGATAGTAGTGAGCGGTCGAAGCAAAAGACTGCGTAAAGAATTCAGGGAATCGGTTGAGTCGGTTCTGAAGGCGTCTCTCGAAAAAAACTGACAGATTGATGATTCAACTTATTTTAACTCAGAAAATGAATTAGCGTGGAATTTGTAATGAACAGCGTAGACTTAAACAGCTATGTGACTTTTGGCTATTTGGGATGGATAATAGCGTATCTGATTACAGCTCTTTCGGGTCGTGCAGCCGTTTCGGCAAAAAAAACCCTGTTTTGGTGTCTAGTCACTCTTTTTCTGGTTCACACGTTTTCAATCGGCTTGCGTTGGGTGGAGTCGTATCAGATGGGAATTGGTCACGCCCCACTATCCAATCTGTACGAATCATTAATTTTCTTTGCATGGACCATTTTGCTGGCGCTTCTATTTGTCTGGCGAAAATTCAGGATGGATGTGATCGTTTTTGTTGGTATGCCGATCGTTTTCATAGTGATGGCGTCCACTTTTCTCATAGATAGTCAGATTCGTCCATTGATACCGGCGCTTCAATCAAACTGGCTGGTGGCTCATGTTTTCACTTGTTTTCTGGGCTATGCCGGTTTTGCCGTTTCTTTCGTCGCCGCAGTGTTATTGTTGATGGCCAGGACGTGGCCTTCGGCGGCAAAGTTTCTACCTGACAAGAATCTCCTGGATGAGGTCGTTTATAGATCTATTTTAGTTGGATTCCCCCTACTCAGCCTCGGTATAATAACGGGAGCAGCGTGGGCTGACCATGCGTGGGGCTCCTACTGGTCATGGGATCCCAAGGAGACATGGTCTCTCATTACCTGGCTGGTGTATGCAGGATTCCTACATGCAAGGCTCACTAGAGGTTGGTCTGGTGGCAGAACCGCCATACTGTCCATCGTTGGTTTTGCCGCCGTTATGTTCACATATTTCGGAGTCAATTATTTGCCTGGACTCCATAGCTATTTCTAGTCTCAGAAAACAATGGCCATCGTGAAGACAGACATTTCTCAAAAAGCAGGCCACTTGTTGATGGTGGGAATCCCGGGCCAAACTCTGGACAGCGCCACCAAACATTTTCTGGCTGAAATCAGGCCTAATGGCGTGATTCTTTTTTCCAGGAACATAGAATCTCCCCAACAGATAGCTGAACTCAACCATGACCTCCAAGACTTCGCACTGAAAATAGGGCTTGATCCATTGTTCATTTCGGTTGACCAGGAAGGTGGTCGTGTCAGACGCCTTCGTGAGCCTTTCTCGGAATTTCCTCCATCATGGAAGATGGCTCAGTCAACATCTCCTGACGCTTCCGTGAGAGACTTTGCACGTCAGACTGCTATCGAACTTCGTTTAGCCGGATTCAACCTGGATTTTGTGCCGGTACTCGATGTGGTGGATGAAAAGGTTGATTTAACGTCAACCGTCATCGGTGACAGGTCATTTGGGAGCGCCCCTGATACGGTAGCGCATCTGGGAAACATCGTCATAAATGAAATGCGTTCTCAGGGAGTAATACCATGCGCAAAGCATTTTCCAGGTCATGGCGCAACCACGGTGGATTCCCATTTTGATTTGCCGGTCGATGAAAGAACACTTCAGGATATGGACTCTAGAGACTTGATCCCTTTTAAAAAGGCGGTGCAAAATCAGATAGAGATGATTATGACCGCCCATGTTCTCTTTCCTGAGTTGGATTCTAATTTCCCAGCTACAATGTCACACCTGATACTAAACAACCTGTTGAGAGAAAAAATGGGCTTTGACGGCGTCATCATAACTGACGATCTGGATATGGGAGCCGTATCAAAGGGTTACCCCACGGAAACATGCGTTATAGAATCCTTCAATGCCGGAGCCGACATATTGCTGATTTGCAATTCGGAAAAAAAGGCTCTGGATGCTCTGTGTTCACTCAGGAGCGCAATTATTGACGGCCGCATAGATGCCGGTCGAGTTTCGATTTCCATCAACAGGATACAATCTCTCAAAAAGAAGTTTATCGGATCTTTTCGGCCTTGTGATTCGAAGCCCCTGCTGAGTCATTTTTCCATCTGATTATTCGTATTTACGGGAGACAACACCGGTAACCGGGGAAAATTCAATGGTCTACGACGTAATAGAGCAAGGGCGCACGGCGCTTAACCTCACACTTCAAGCCCTCAACGAGAGCCAGGAGAATTTTCGCACATTTTTTGACACCATAGACGACATCGTAATTATAACCAACACTGAGGGAGACATTCTCCATACAAACCCGGCCTTCACGAACAAGCTGGGCTATGACATTTCAGAAATCGGCAAATTGCATTTGCTGGATTTACATCCTGAAGCCTCGCGCAAAGAAGCCGAAATCATATTCGAAGAAATGCTTGATGGGAAACGTGATTTTTGCCCACTGCCCCTGCAGAAAAAAAATGGCGATTACTTTCCTGTTGAGACTCGTGTCTGGTTTGGAAAATGGAGTGGGGAAAACTGCATTTTTGGAATCTGTAAGGACCTCTCAAAAGAACAGGAGGCATTGCAGAAGTTTGACAGGCTTTTTAGATGTAACCCTGCATTGATGGCCGTAAGCAGTTTACCTGATAGACGTTTCACCGATGTGAATGACAGTTTTCTATCTGCGTTGGGATATTCAAAAGACGAAATTCTCGGAAGGACCGGCAGCGAACTCGGTCTTTTCGTAGAACCTCAGGCACAGGAAGAAATTGCCCGACATCTTGACGAGCGCCGTTTCCTCAAAGATGTGGATTTGAAAGTTCGCACAAAAGATGGCTCAATACTTGAGGGCCTGTTTTCCGGTGAAATTATTGAAAGCCAGGGACATAAAAGCCTTCTTACCGTTATGGTAGACATTACCAAACGTAAACAGGCCGAGCACGCTCTAAAAAAGGCCGAAGAAAAGTTCAGATCCCTTTTTGACAACTCCCTGGACGGCATCTTTATCACGTCACCCGATGGAACTATTTTTGACGCCAACAGGGCCGCTTGCGCTTATCTGAACCTCACCGAGGATCAGATATGCTCTTCCGCAAGGGACTTCATAGTGGACCTGGAAGATCCTAGACTCAGTCAGGCATTGACCGAAAGGGAACGCACAGGCAAGTTTCAGGGTGAGTTGAATTTCAAGCATGAAAATGGAACTGTTTTTCCAGTGGATATTTCCTCGGCTATAATTAAGGACAAAAGCGAACCATTTCAAGCCTATGTGATTTTCAGGGATGTTTCGGAACGTAAAAGGCTCGAACATGAGCGTCTGGAGATGGAACGCAAATCCCAGCATTTGCTGAAACTTGAAAGCCTGGGGATCATGGCCGGCGGAATAGCCCATGATTTCAACAATCTTTTTCATGCGGCCTTGGGAAATCTGGAGTTGGCGGCCATGGATATTCTCGGGAACTCGGAGGTCTCACACAGCATCCAGGACGCGGTCAAGTGTATTAAACGCGCTTCAGAAATCTCAGGAAAGATGCTTACTTATTCAGGCCAGGCGTTTTTTCAGAGGGTAGAACTAGACATTAATCATCTGATTGAGTGTAGTCTGGACTCTTTCAAATCCATGATTTCCAAGACAGTTGAGCTGGAAGTTCAGTTACAATTGGGGATTGAACGTATCATGGCCGACCACGATCGTGTCCTGCAGATCATAAACAGTCTTCTTGCCAATAGTTCCGAGGCGTTAGGACCGGACTACGGCACAGTGACCCTGTCTACGGGGGTGATGAACTGTGATCGGGTGTTTTTGAGTCGTAGCAGCCTGAATGAGAAACCGGCCCCGGGAAAATTCGTGTTTCTCAGGGTAGCGGACAATGGAATTGGAATTGATGAAAAGACTGTTTCCAGACTATTCGATCCATTTTTCACTACAAAGTCCGTGGGGAGGGGACTTGGTTTGTCCGCCGTAATGGGAATAGTTAAAGCTCACCGTGGCGCCATAATCGTAGACAGCAAGCCCGGAGTGGGAACGGCAATAAGTGTGCTGTTTCCAGCTTGTGTAAAAACGGATGTGGTGACATCGAACATTCTAAAATTATCGGACAACTCCCCTACAGAAAAAACAGGTCTCGCAGGACGAATCTTATTGGTTGAAGATGAAGAGTCAGTCCGGGACTTGGCAGTCAGAATGATCAGGCATTGTGGATACGACGTCATTACTGCAACGAACGGCGCCGAATGTCTTGGCTTGTTCCAAAAAAATGTTGAAGATATAGATATTGTTCTTATGAACCTGGTCATGCCTAAGATCGATGGAGTCGAAGCCCTTGACAGGATGCGTGCGATCGACCCCGGAACCAAAATAATCATCATGAGCGGTTTTAACAGGGAACAGACGCTCGGAAGATTTGACGAGAAAAAGCCGGACGGATTTATCCAAAAACCGTATTCTGTGATAGATTTACGCGAAGAACTTGCAAGAGTGGCTCAGACTATCCAGGCAAAACTATCTGCACAAGGTTCCTAAGATCACTCAATTTTGCGGGTTTTTTGAGAAATGCGTCCGGGCGTTTGTCAGTGTCAAATCTTCCAAGCATTTCTTCTTCGCTATAACCACTACATAGAATTATCCTGACATCCGGCTTGATCTTCTTCAGTTCATCAAAAGTTGCGACTCCATCCATTTCTGGCATGGACAAATCCAGTAAAACAAGGTTTATGGAATCAGAAGCCTGTTTGAACAGTTGCACAGCCTGTTTACCGTTAAATGCCTTGATAGTTCCAAGACCGAACTTTTCAAGCGCTGAAACTAGAAAATCAGACACCAGCGGCTCATCATCCACTACAAGCGCCGTTCCCGACAAACCTCCAGGCTTGGGTTCCAACTCAAGCCCAGGTGACATTTCTAAGGTTGCGCTCGCACTCTCCCGAACATCAACTGATTCTGAAACTGGAAAATAGACTCTTACAGTTGTCCCTGTCCCCGGATCGGTATCGACCGTTATCGCTCCGCGATGTCCCTTCACCACACCATGAACCACAGACATTCCCAATCCACGACCGAGGAATTTTGTGGTATAAAATGGATCAAAAAGTCGATCAACTGCCCCGTTCTCCATCCCTACCCCCTCATCATAAACTTCCAGAAAGACCATGTTCTGTGGCTGGGGCTTTTCCGGAAACAGGCTCCTGGAGAGCATGACATGGTCACAGTAGCGCACCCCGGTGGATACCCTGACTGTGCCGTAACCGCTTTCAAGTGATTCAGAAGCGTTGGTGACCAGATTTAGCGCTACTTGCTGTATCTCGCCGAAGTCGCCACGCATGTTTGGGATTTCATCGTCTAGGGCAAACTCAAGGTTGGCAGTTTTCACCACCGCAGCCCTTAACATCTCTTCTTGTCGCCTGATGACATCTGTCAGGTTTATTTCCGTGATATCCTGTACGCTCTTTCCGGAGTAGGACAACATCTGCCTTGTCAGAAGGGCGGAACGTTCAGCGGCATTCATGGCTTTGTCTATATTCAGAATCGCCCCGGACGCCGGATCGATTTTATCAGCGGCCAGTTCAAGATTCCCTATTATTACAGCAAGGAGATTGTTGAAGTCATGGGCTATGCCACCGCTAAGAACGCCTAGACTTTCCAGTTTCTGGGCCTGGAAAAGCCTTCTTTCCATCTCAATGATTTCTTCTTGGACATGTTTTTTTTCAGTGATGTCCTGGATGAAGAAAAGGTATCTATCTTCAGACAACTTTACAGCGTTGACAGATTCCCAAATTATGGCGCCGTCGGCTCTTTTAACCCGAACCTCAGCGCTTTCACTTTCTGTCCGGATAAGTCTTTTAAACTGTTCATAGATTTGTGGCAACTCCTCCGAAAGGCAAAAATCGAACATGTTCATGCCCAACAGTTGCTCGTGAGAATATCCGGTTATTTCGCTCGTCGCCCGGTTCGCTGAAACAATCCGGCCAATGCCATCCGTTTCCCATATCCCAAGAGGAGCCGATTCCACATAGCTTCGAAAAAGGCTTTCGCTTTCCCGTAACAATTCTTCGGCTCTCTTCCGATCACTTATGTCGCGTGCTACTCCCTGAAAACCAACCAGACTCCCTTCTTCGTTGAATGCTGGATTCGATGTAACCTCAATCCAGAGTATCACCCCATCCTTGCGAACAAACTGCAACTCGTATGTGTGGCCATTCAGAAAAGAATTCTCTTTCAACCATTTCATCCGCTGCGCAAAAACACTTGATGCCCTTTCTCGCGACTCCGGAACCAGTAGATCCAGTATATTTTTCCCAATTACCTCGTCAACGTCATAACCCAGTTGTTTTGTGACCGAAGGGCTCATATAAGTGAAACTAAGGTCTGGAGACATTTGCCAAATTACGTCCGCAACGTTCTCCGTGAGGAAACGATAACGGGCTTCGCTCTTCCTCAGCGCTTCCTCGGCCTCTTTCTGCTCGGTGACATCCTGGATGACTCCCCAAATGATGTTTGTGACTTCGTTGAAATCTGCAATTGAATGAATGTCGATGATTTTTTTGTCCGATTGTCGAACAGCCCTGAATTCGAGATCATAAGGTTCCCTTCTCTTGATCAGGGCCTCAAGGGCTTCATCCATCATTGCTCTGTATTCAGGAAGAGGTATCTTTTGGACCTCAGCCTGCTCCAGTTCTTGTTGCTCCAAACCATAAATGGCTATGGCTCCTTTTGATCCTCTCATTTTTCCCGAATTGAGGTCTAACTCCCAGTTCCCAAACTTGGCCGCCAATTCTGCACGCTGCAGTCTTTCTGAATTCTCCTTGAGTTCTTGGGCGGCCCGGCGCTTATCTGAAATGTCCATTATGATGAAGACAGAAGTAGATGAAAGATCGTGTTTGTCAATGCTCGCAAGCCTCAACAGGGCATCAAATGGTGTCCCATCCTTTCGCACGAAACAGGTCTCAACCTCAGATTGCCCGCTAATCTTGATCTGGGAGTGAAGCTCTTTTCCAACCCTCTCGAATTCTTCTTCTGTTCGATAGAGTCGACGTGAAGATAAACCAGAGACTTCATCCCGGGAATAACCCGTCATTTGAAAAAAAGCCTCGTTTGCCCACTGCATGACCCGGTCCTTTGCCAGTCCAATTCCAACCGGAACATTACCTGTTATGGTTTTAAGGGTTGAGTCGCTCTTCCTGAGGGCTTCAACATCTGCCTGATGCTTGTTTACCCTGGAGTTGAGGGCTCTGT
Source organism: uncultured Syntrophaceae bacterium (assembly GCA_964628605.1). GTDB lineage: Bacteria > Desulfobacterota > Desulfomonilia > Desulfomonilales > Desulfomonilaceae > CAITZA01. Next base: position 2,836 of record CAZVOU010000065.1, on the reverse strand, counting down.
GGCTGACAAAAATTCCAGCGATTCCCACCAGCCAGACCACGGCATAAAGTCCGGCGCTTTGTGCGGAATGTCCCCTGATTGAGCTTTCGGCCTTGTCCCAAGGAATGGATGTGCTGATCCCACCTCGCACATCTCCAATTTTGTAACCTTGATGTGCATGGCATTTAAGACATGATTCTTCCACGACAAAAGGTCGCATGAATCTGAGGTAGGTTTTGTCGTCAATTTTTTCTATTGACCATGTTTCTGTTTTGCCTTGGTTGAACCCTTCAAGAGCTGTTTTTTCCCATTGATCAGGAGCATTCTCCGGCCTCAAGGGATTAAGACTTGTTATGTGGCCTCTCAACCCATACTCTTTAAGACCTAGCTCGTGAACCTGCCTGGTCATGTATGCGGGATTAACAAGGGTCAGTTTGAGACCAAACGTGGTCTCCACATCGCTGTTGGGAACGTGCGTCAGGTAAGGATTGGGCGGAGAGTATTCGGAAATGGGAACATAAACCCCTCCATGAATTGCCGCCCATTTTCTGTAAACCACGTCCTTTTCAAAACTGTTCATGGAAGAGTTTAGCGCTACATCCACGGCGGTCTGGAAGTGATGGTTGTATGTCAGAATGCAAAGCCCCACTATTAGGACCGTCCATCCCGCTGCAATGGACAGGAATATCTGGTTGGCTCTCTTATTGATGTCACCCTGTTTTGGGGGATTGTCCGTCATCGGCGTATGCCTTTCCAGGAATAAATCCAGGCCACTAATTAGTGTTTATGAGTCTTTAACAAATTTTGTTCGATGTTCACGTTTTCTGAAGCATCGGCACTTCATGATAAGATTTTTGCAAAACAGATCAAACTTGTTGAACCTGTTTAAGCGATATTTCCGAAGAATGACTCAGGCGTCCAGAGCCTTGCGAACCACCCTCATTAGTTCGTTCATCTCGAAAGGTTTATTCACAAAACCTTTTACAAGGTCTGGAGAAATTAATGACGCCTCGCTCTCTGACGAATATCCGGTGGCAATGATGACTTTCACATCCTTCTTGATTTCCAGCAATTTATCAAGACAACTTTTACCACCCATCTGGGGCATTATCAGGTCTAATAGGACCAGATCTATGGAATTCGGACTGCCCTGGTAAATATTGATGGCCTCAAAACCATTTGAGGCTTCCAAAACCTTATAACCGACTCTGGTCAATATCCGTAAACTCAGGTCCCGAATCATGGGGTCATCGTCCACAACCAAAATTGTTTCCGAACCTCCCAACTGATCGAACGCCCGAGGTGAATTTTCTCCAACCTCGTAACACACAAAAGATGGCAAGAAGATTTTAAAGGTGGTTCCAATTCCAAGTCGGCTCTCGCATGTGACGTGACCTCCGTGGTTCTGAACCACGCTGTGGACAATTGCAAGCCCAAGCCCTGTCCCCTGGTTGACGTCTTTTGTGGTAAAGAACGGCTCGAAAATATGCTCAATGTGGTCCGTATCTATCCCCGAACCAGTGTCAGAGACACTCAGCATGACGTGCCAACCGGGCTGAAGACCGGACACTCCTTGAAAAAGCCTCTCATCCACTTGAATATTCGCTGTTTCGAACTTCAGAATCCCACCGTCAGGCATGGCGTCACGGGCGTTGACTGACAGATTCATCAGTATCTGATCAATCTGGGTGGGGTCGGCATTAACAGTTTTAAGATCTTCAGCAAGATTCAACTCTATTTTTATCATCTTGGGAATGGTTCTTTCCAACATTTTTCGTATCTCTGTTACGCTGTTGTTAAGATCCAGAGGCCTTAGGTTGGTTTCTGTTTTTCTGCTGAAAGTCATGAGTCTCTGTACGAGATCAGCTCCACGAACTGCGGAATCTCTTATTTTACTCAGGTCGGACCGATGATTTTCTAATAGATTCCTGTCATTTAGCATTAGTTCTGTGTAACCTAGGGTTACTTGTAATATATTGTTGAAATCATGGGCCACGCCACCGGCCAACGTTCCGACTGCCTCCATTTTTTGAGCCTGTTGCAGTTGCCTTGAAAGTTCCAGGTGTTGGGTGACATCTCTTTTTACCGCCACGAAATTCACTATCTCACCTGAAGGTCCGAAAACAGGAGAGACTGTGGCGTCCTCATAGTAAATTCGCCCATTCCTGGTTTTATTTATGAATCTGTCCTTCCACACCTGACCACTTTTTATGGTATGCCACAGTTTTTCGTAGAATTCCTTTTTATGCTTGCCACTTTTCAATATTCGAGTGTTTTTTCCCATGACTTCGGAACGTGAATAACCGGTTACATCCTCAAAAGCTGGGTTAACATACACTATGTCGCCTTTAATGTCCGTTATTACCACAACCTCGGCGGCCTGGTTTATGGCAGATTCAAGTCTTTGAAGCGCCATTTCCGATCGTTTGCGATCTGTTATGTCAGTGCAAATGGCGCCTAGGCCAAAAGTCTTTCCGGAAGAGTCTTTCAGAGGAAATTTGACCGAAAGAAATGTATTCCGGCCATCCGGAGATGACAACTCCTCCTCGAAATTGACAGGCTGATCCAGATCAAGGGCAACTCGGTCATTGTCGGAGTAAACAGCGGCGACGGCTCCTGAAAAAAGATCTGTAACCGTGTGACCGATTATTTGATTGGCGGGAAGTCCAATAGTCCGCTCAGTGATGCGGTTGATTTTTAGAAAGCGCCCATCCAGGTCCTTTACCCAGACAAGACTGGCGGCGTTTTCAAAGAAACCCCTCAGGAGCTCCTCATTTTCGCGAAACGTCTTTTCGGCAATTTTGGCTGCGGTGATGTCGGTATGCACCCCGTTCCATACAATGTCTCCGTCTTCCAA
>CAZVOU010000064.1:0-1808 GCA_964628605.1 uncultured Syntrophaceae bacterium | reverse complement strand
CAGAATGACCCCTACCCCGACATTGTCCACATTTTTTTCATCAAGAGCGTCGAGTCCCCTTACACTGAGTATGAAACCACTCTGAGGAGCGGAAGCGCCTGTGATAGAGGTTTTTCCCGAAACAACAGTCAGGGGAACTTTGTGTCTATTTGCCAGCATCAGGGAGTCGGAGACATCTTTGGCGTTGTGCGCCCGGATCAACCCACAGGCCGAGCCGGTGAACCGGGACTCATCCTTCAGATAATCCTCGAAATCACTTGTAAGGATGTCAAGGCCAAGATTCAACGCCTGAAATTTGAACGTTTCGTGTTCACTCATGACAAAAACAGCCCTCTTTAATGTGGGATGGTTGTTTACTCTCCATCTACGCCAAAGATGTACCCTACACCCTGAACAGTCCGAATATACTTTGGATTGGACGCTTTATCTTCCAGCTTCGACCTGAGATGCTGAACGTGAACATCTATGGCGCGGCTGTCAGCGTAAAGATCTGACGAAGACCACACCCTCTCACGTATGACGCTTCTCTCAAAAACCGTCCCGGGATTCGAGGCTAAAAGGACGAGAATGGCAAACTCCGTTTTGGTTAGATTTACTGCCATTCCAGACTTCCAGACCTTGTTTCCCATAACATCAATTTTCAGGTTTCCCGCCTGGATGAGATGGTTGCAGGAATTTGAGCGGCTTGTCCGTCTGAGACATGCCTTGACGCGCGCTGCGAGTTCCAGGTAATCGAAAGGTTTGACGACGTAATCATCAGCCCCGCATTCAAATCCAAGAACCTTGTCTGTAATCCTGTCCCTGGCTGTCAGCATTATTATCGGAACATCGGATTTCTCTCTAATCTTTCTACAGACCTGGATGCCATCGACGTCTGGAAGAGACAAATCGAGCATAACCAAGTCGAACCTGTCGCCGTCGAGTATGGCCAACGCCCTTTTGCCGTTTGACGAAACTTCCACCAGATAGCCATCCAACTCCATGTTGTCCTTGATTATCAGAGCTATGTCGGCGTCATCATCGACAATCAGTATTTTCTTCTGGTTCATGAAATGGCCTCATGGGAATCTCAAATAAAAATCTCGCTCCGGCGCCTGAAACATTTTCCATCCAGATTCGACCGCCGTGCGCCTCCACCAGTCCTTTACATATTGCCAGCCCTATTCCGGAAGAACCTTTCTGCAGGGAAGCGCTAACACCTTCCTTGACCTGATAAAATTTCCTGAATATATCTTTATGAAATTTCTCCAGAATTCCCTGGCCTTGATCTTGTACAGACACTCTGTAGATGCCATCGTTCAATTTTTCCCCCGCGATATTTATGATGCCTCCATGGGGTGAGAATCTGATCGCGTTCGATAGAAGATTTGTCATCACCTGAAACATGCGGGTAGAATCAAAACTGAACCTCGTATCGTCCATGTCACAAATGACAGACAATGATTTGGCTGATGATTCAGACTCAAATGACTTTATCGCAGCCTCTACAATCTCCCTTAAAGAGGATTCCTTAGCGTCCAGCTCTATTTGTCCATCTTCAATTTTTGAAAAATCCAGAAAATCCACAACCAGCTTTGTGAGATGATCAGCGTTTCTTTTTATGATTTCGAGATATTGCGGAGACTGGTTTGGAGACTTCCTGGAAATGATGTCTGCGGCCCCCTTGATGGCTGTCAGAGGTGTTCGCAGTTCATGAGAAATATCCGAGAAAAATGCGGTTTTTGCCTTGTTAAGCGCTTCCAGTTCCCTATTGGCCTTTTCAAGCCTATCCTTTGTGAGTGAAAGGTCACGGGTGGCATCCTTTATCC
>CAZVOU010000063.1:0-19379 GCA_964628605.1 uncultured Syntrophaceae bacterium | reverse complement strand
TCCCTCTGTATTTTCAAAAGGGACTTGGCAAACATACTGAGCGTCCAAAGGGACATCCCGAACGTTTTCAGTTCTGGATTCTGTAGCTATTTCTCCTCCGAAACGACTTGAAAAGGGAGAATTTCGAAGGTCTTTTTCACTATAAGGTCTAATATCGCATATTCGGTCGGTCCGCTTTATGCCTGATCTGACAGGGAAGAATGCATGAACGGCTTGTCCCTGAAAAACTTTGATCCTGTCTGATTCAGGGACCAGTATTTTGATGATAGCATCAGTGTTAGTCTTGATGTCACCTATTATTGCGCCCTTACCCGGACCAAATCCTCTCTGGGCCCGGTAATCCAATCTTGTCACAATCCCGGAAAAAGGCGAAGTAATTCCATCTTTCGCAAGTTTCAGGTCGTTCTCCAGCAGTTGCGCTTCATGTTCAAGCTGCTCGCATTCTACCTGCTTTTCCGCGACCTTGGACATCTCCTTGTCATCGAGTAACAGCAACTCCACCTGTGCTTTCTTGATCATGCAGTCCATTCGCTTTTCGAAAAGACCAAGCTGCAATAGTGTGGGATCTAATTCAAAGAGTCCGGCGTCCTTCTCTACAGTTTGCCCATCCCTTATGGAAATCCTGCTGATAGGCGCCTGCAATGGAACAGTTATTTTCTGGCTATTCCCGGAGTCCAGATAGCATGGATAGACTGTCTTGCTCGAAACAGGCTTAAAAAGACAAAATACGGTCACCAATATTGTGGAAGCTAATATGAGTGAGCCTTTAGGGTTGAGGCCAATCTGCGATCTCTGAGCGTAAAGGTTCCCGACACCTCTTACCATCGGGGTGATTGCCAGAACATATAATCCCATCATGGCGAGTATAAAACCCAGCAACTTGTTGAACCTGAGATAGACCCCAATCACTATGGCAAAATACAGGAAAACACGGTAGAAGAATGAGCTGAATCCATAAATCGCAAAAATTAACGTTTCACGAAAACTTCCAGCAGGGTTTTGAGCGCCGGCGATCCCCAGAACCCTATTCAGGAAAAGGTATTTTATGAACCCCAATGACTTGGACGCAAGGTTAGTGACACCAAGATAGTCGGAAAGAATGTAGTAGCCATCATAGCGCATCAGTGGGTTAGCGTTGAACAACACTGTTGAAACAAACGATACGGCCATGAGGTAGAATGCAAGGGAGTTAATCAACCCTGGACGTGAAAAATACCAAACATAAGCAGACAGAATCGCCAGGGAAGCTTCAGCAACAATGCCTGCAAAACTAATGGATATCCGCTCCTTTTTGTTTGCCAGGCGCCAGGCCTGAGTTGTGTCACAATATAGGCATGGGAAAAATACCAGAAATGCTACCCCCATTTGGGGAACTCGCAGGCCATAGCTTTTTGCAGTGTAAGCGTGAGCAAGCTCGTGAAAGAGCTTCGTGAGCGCCAACGTGACCCACAAGAGCAGTAAATTATAAAAGTTGAAAAAGAAAAGAAACTCTTCTTCCCTACTGACGGCCGCCGCTATCCCTATATATATTGCCCCGGGCGCAAGGACAGTCAGCATGGAAATGGTCCATCTGTTAAAAAGACCCCTGTAGACCCAAAGTGTTTTATCAAGAAATGGATCTGGATTCAGAACCGGGATGAACATGAAATAGAGACTTGCCAGGCGCCTAGATTTTTTTGAACTTGCAATGCGATTGCTCAGTTCGGTCTGGTATTTAGCCGTTCCAAAACCCGTCCCCAGTAGTAAACCTGCCTGGGCCGCCTTACCCACGATAAGTTGGGCATCATCCAATGAATAATGATGCCCTTGAGACTTGAGAAAATCGACTGCCTCCTCTACCTCCAGAGTTCCATCGAGTGTTTTCAGAAGAGCATATTCCCATTCTGAGAGGCGAAAGAATTTTTCCGAAACCGGATCCCTAAGAACAATGTTATGTTCACCGCCGGATTCGTTCAGGTGGGATGATTCTATATCCGGTCTTAATTTTGGACAGGGCGCCATGCGGATAACCCTTGGGTCTTCTGAAATTTGTCAGATTGTGTTCATTTGGTCCAATCAGGGTGTCGGTTCGTTGTAATTGACACCTGTTGCGCTTTTCAGTTCGGCTAGGGTTGCGCTGACTTCTCCCATGGCCCTGAGGCGCTCGATCTCATCATTGAGCGTGTCTGCCCTAGCTTCATCCACGCTGATTTTGTCGATGGACTTCTTGGTAAATCTCGTCTCAATGATACGTGTCAATTTACGGCCGCTATCAAGAGATTCGTTCGTACGTTCAAGCTCCGCAGTGGAATCCATATATGTCAGCGCTGCGTTTCTAACCTGGGATGCAATACCCACAGCCACATTTCCAATTTCGGTCTCTGTGCTCGCAACCAGAGATCGGGCAGCCCTGGATTCGTTCAGATTTGAAACCCACTGAACAAAATCAAACTGAATCTGACCACCAACATCCCGCCAGTCCTTGTTATACTGGTACTTGTCCTTGTCGTATGTCTGGCGCCAGTAGGCGTTTAGCCTTGGCAAATATTTCACAAGGGTTCTCTTGTAATCGTTGACCGAATTCATGTGATTGAGACCCGACTGTATTGCCTCAGGCCGATTCCTAATGGCAACCATTTCCTGTTCACTTTCGCATATCGTGATGGGTGGACATAACTCCCCGATAACGACAAAACCGTCAATACATGTATCCGGGGAAATGGCCAGCGCTGAACCGAGCAGGTTTCTCTGGCGCCGGATATCGTTCAGGAGCTTCTCCTGAAGGTTCCCGGCCTTGGCAAGATTGCGGCGTTGCCTATGGTAGTCCTCGACATTCACCAAACCTTTCTCAAACAGAACCTCTGCGTCACGCATCAAGCTCCTGCGAAGGCTAAGGAGTCGCTGAGCTTTTGGGACGGCCTCCTGCAAACTCAACAAACGGTAGTAAGAAGCTTCGACTACCCCGAGGACCTTCTGGGCCACCCTTACCCGTTGATAATGGGCCCTTAACCTCTCGTTCACGCTGCTACGCGAGAGGTAATAAGCCAGAGCGGCATCCGTAGGACTCCAGTTGGTCTCCATAACAAACCGGAACGTGCTCCTCTCATGACCGACCGCCCAATTGCTGACTTCTCCACCCGGAACGAACCCCGGAGGCGGTCCCTGATTACCTCCCTGATCTGAATAGGTGTACGGGATGTTGTCCCTACCGGATAACTCGGAGGACACCAGGAAGTTGGGCAAAAGTTTGGTCTTGGAACTGTATTCGATAGATCTCTTGGCAAGCTCCTGGAATTGAGCCACCCGTAAGTCTAGGTTGTTGGATAGCGCTATTGCGCGGCAATCTTCGAGAGTCAGGAATTTCTTACCCGTCACCGTGGTAGCCGGTCTTATGCGTTTATCCGCCAGTTCCGCCACTGATTTCATCAGCGACAGGCCGGTTTCTCCACCCTCACGCACAGGATCAATTGCCCCGGTCTTAATGTCTCTCAAAGTCTCAACAGGTTTTTCAATCTGTTCAGTAAAATGGAATCGGCAGGAGGACAGCCCCAGGCAGAACGCAAGCAAGAGGACAATGATGAAAACCAGTGACGGGGTAGGATGATAGTTTTTCAAAAAAACCTCATTCCACCAGTTCGAGAGAACCGGTGACCCCAACTTGAAGTTCGTGACGAGGATTCTCTATTAGGATGTGGACTTTCAAGGTCTTTGATTGGGGATCCACCAAGACCCCGACTTTGTCTATATGGCCTTCAAATTTCTTGCCTGACCCGTGAATAAATATCGCTTTAGCTCCTCTGGTGAACTTGTCTGTTTGGCTTTCCGGGACATTTGCTACAGCATAGACCTTCGATTTGTCCACCAATGCAAAGACATTGTCGTACTGGTTCACAACCTCATCAGGCTGCTTGTACCTGACAGCAAGAAAGCCCGAAAAAGGCGCTACAACATCACATGACTCCAGATCAAGCCTGGCCAGTTTGAGTTCTTCACGTGCTTCCGACAAGCGATGTCTCTCAATATCAACCTGGGTCTTAGCTTTGATCACATCCTGCTGGTTTCCGGCATTAAGAGCAAAAAGCTCCTCTTTGACCTGGAGATCATCTTCAGCGTTCCTCAGTGATAGCTCCAGGCCTCTGACTCGTTCCTCCGACTTTTTTGCCAGTATTTTGTAGCGGTTAGGCTGAATTTCAAGCACCACTGCGCCCTTTTTAACCGGATCGCCCTCCTCAAAGTTGATCTTGCTGATGATGCCCTTAACTTCTGTGCCAACATTGGCGGATCTGTAAGGATGAATAACCGCTGCTTCAATTCTGTCAATTTTGTCGATGTCAAAAAGGGGTTTTTCCGGCACGGCTCTGGGATCAGCAGGCGCCGCATAGGAGTGTCCGTTATCATTGGGAGGTTTTACATCGGTATCGGCCTCAGACGCCACAACAGCGCAATTAAGCCCCCAACAAATCAACAGCAGAGCGCCCCCGGCCACTACTTTGATCACAATATTCACCTTTCAGGTCAGCCCTGGATGTCTTGAATAAACCTAATGCTTACCAGGCCAAAGAATTGCCTAGACTCGCTCCCATTGGTTTCCTTTAGCGACTGTAAGAATTACCATCGCTATTTTATCAATTTATTGAGACTACTGTCAAAACAAATATTTGCAAGCGGTTGTTCAGGCTTTTTTCAACCGGGAAAGACCTTCTGATGCAGTGTTGTTTTGAACACCGAGAATTTGCTCACCCTGGCTGAAGTATTCGGCGTCATCTGGGGATAGATCTCGACGGATTGCATACACATAAGCTTCTGCTTCCTCGTAGGATTTAGCGGCGTCATCCGCACGTTTGAGCCTCTCGTAGGCCAATCCTTTACATGCGGAAGCCAGAAAGGAAAATTTACCTGAACCCAACTGCCTGGCAAACTCTCTGAGTTCTTCGAACTGTGTGGATGAAACAGTAGGGTCTTTTTCAAGTGAGAGTTTCGCCCTGACATACCGGATAAGTAGCTGATCCTCCAGGTTATCCTTGCGAGCAAGTTTCGACGCTTCGTCAAGATATCTTTCTGCTGCATCGAGTTCCGAAGATCTTTCAATTGTCAAGCCATTCGGGGCTTCAAACGGCTCACAGGACTCGTTCTCGTAATATTTCTTTTCAACAAACATGAGAGCGTACCTCGCCCACAACCTTGCTCCGGGACTGCCGATATCCTTCCTCATTTGTATTGCTGAGTCATATAGTCGCCTGGCGGAAGCAAAGTCCTTGCGTCTTGTTTGTTCCCACCCGAGGTCTGCCAGACATGCGCTCCTGAAAAAACGGTCTCCGATGTCCTTCTGTATCCTTTCAGCCTCCTCAAAGCTTGTCATGGCCCCTTCAAAGACCCCAAGATACTCGAACAATCCTCCTCGCCTCTGAAGAACAGCCGCCCTAACCCTCGGGCTGCCTGTAGTCTCTGCAAGCCAGAGGGCTTTTCTGGAACATTTGAGAGAATCTTTCAATCGGCCGACATCCCTCAAAACATAGGAAAGATTGTGAAGCGCCCATGAACGTCCAACCAGCGAACCGACTTCCTCAAAAAGCATGTAGGATTCTTCGAAAGACCTGGCAGCGTCATTATATTGGCCTTGCGTAATTTTTACCAAGCCGATATTGTTGAGGTTGTCCGCAATGAACTGGGAAATTCCGGTTTTCCTGGATATCTTCAAAGATTCCTCGTAGGATTTTAGCGCATCATCAACATTGCCTGTCCTTAAATGAACATTCCCAAGGTTGTTCAGGGCAACCGATTGACCTCTCAGGTCCTTAATCTTTCTGGCCAAAACCAACGCTTCCTCAAACTCCATTTTGGCTTTGGAGTAATCTGACAAAGATTCATGCATGTTGCCAAAGTTGACAAGAACCGTTGCCACCCCCTTCTGATCACCGGTCTTTCGGAATTGACCAATGGCGTTGTCAAATGACTGTTTGGCCATCTTGTAATTTTGTCTGCCTGCATGCGCCATGCCTGCGTTGTTATTCAGCAATGCTAGCTTTCCAGCATCGGTCTTTGAAGGCATCAGGCTTCCGGCGACACTCAGACATTTGAGGCACTTGTCATACAACCCCATGTAAGCGTGGATGGCGCCTGATGAATTGAACAGTTCGAAAAGCGCTCCGGTGTCCTTAAACTTTGTGAAAACAGCTGCGGCGTCCTGGTACAAGGCCAGTGATTTGTTGTACTGGCTTTTCTCGGCATAGAGCCTTGCCTTTGTTTGCGTTACTATTGCCTGTTCATTCTGTTTATTTAGTCGAACAAATGCGTTCTCCGCTGAGTCAAGTAATTTCAGGGCCTGGTCGTAATCACCCATTTCCAGATAGCATCGGCCAATGTAAAATGTAGCTACCGCAGCCCCAAAGTTGTTATTCGCGCATTCAGCCAGCATTTGCCTGAAAACTGTCACCGCTTGTTGATACTCACCGGTTTCAATAAGTTTTTGGCCTTCCACGTTAAGTTTTCTGGCTTTGTCCAGATCGTCCGACGCAATGGCATGCGCCGGACCTAATATCTTCAGCAGAGGAAGCGCCATGAGGGCCGAAGCCAGTATTTTTAGTCGCTCACGCACGGCCTTATTACCTCGGAAAAAATTCATTCGGATCGTTAAGTCATAAGGTTATGGTCCTGTTTTTAAGGCAAAGCGAAAGTCGGTGATGATTGTTGACTCTACTAAGCATCCTTTCCAACAATGTGCGCATGTTGTTCCAACTGCAATAACATGATGAAATTTGCACACTGTGGCCCAATCGACTGCGACTACTACTAGAATCACAATGAGTTTCTTCTTTTCGCATATTTATGAAATGACACGGCTATCTTGAAGCTCCGAATTGAGAGTTGACGTACTGAGTACAATCGTTACAGGACCTTCTCACATTATCGACTGTTATACCTGGAGGAAGGTTGAACGACTTGAATCCTTCGGACGTTACAACTGCAGCCTTGACAGTTTCTGAAAGATACTGGGAAAAACTCCCTACTGACATGGTCTGTGAAGTTGTAAGATCTACATTGGTTACAGTACTTCCGAATGCAGCCGCAGCGGCAGCCGCGGATGATGAATTATAAACAACGACTATGGTCTGAGCATTAGAGTTCACAATGGCCACCTGAACCTGAACACCGACCAGGGCCGCCGCCTGCTCCGATCCCGTCTTCTCCACTACCTTTTCAACAGCAGCCTTTACTTCCGTTTCTGAATTGCTTTTTGCCTGTTCTGTCTGTTCTGCCGATTTCACAGGCTCCGTCTGTTTTGGGGTGTCAACAGTTGCAATTACAGAGTCACCCGTATTTGTCACACCGTTTCCTGCATCCGAGCTGGTCTGTTCCTGTGTCGCCACTCTCTCGGCTTCGACAGCGGCTACTTTGGCGTTTTGAACAGCGACAGCGTCAAGTGAGAACTGTAGGGTCATTACCTCCACAGATTGAGTCAGGTTGGTCACCTCGCCAATGTTTACACTCGATGTTCCAATATCGACCGTTGTAACTGTTGCCTCCGTCTGCACAGGTTCAACAGGACTACTCGTTGGCGTTGGCGCTAGCGGAGGTGGTGGTGGAACATACGGAATCGGGTCATCTATGGGAGCAACATTAATAATTACAGTAGATATGTTACTGAACGATGAACCATCCGTAGCCCTGTATGTGAAAGAATCAGTCCCATTCCAATCAGCATGAGGAGTGTATATAAATGACCCATCCGCACTTAGAGCCAGCGAACCGTGCTCTGGCCCAGTTACCAGAATGGCCAACAGTGGGTTTCCTTCAACATCTGTGTCGTTTGCAAGGATTGCTGGAACCGCTGCCGTCAATGTGTAGTCTTCTGCTGTAGAGAAAGTGTCTGCAAAACTAACAGGAGCGTCGTTGACCGCCGACACAACTATGCCCACGGTCACCTGGCTGCCTTCAGCCGAAGTGACATCGGTAACAGTATACTTCACTGAGTCTGTGCCGACGTAATCGGCCATGGGGGATATCTTGATGCGATGGTTCGTAGCAGCCTGTGTCCAACTGACGATTGAATTCAAACCAAGTAATTCCCACGGATCCAATATGTTGTTATCATTAGCATCCAGGAACAGGCTCCCGTTGGTTGGAAGTTGAGTAATCTTAACCGATGATGGAGTGTCGCCATCTCGGTCGGTGGACCCCCAACCCGTTAGGGCTACAATCTGGTCTTCCTGAAGATTTGTCGTGAAAGATGAAGCAACCGGTGCATTATTGCCTCGCAGGCTCATCCTGTACAGTTCCCTGCCACCCGAGTCCCCTACCGCCGAAAATAGAGGGTCTTTGCCATTTGCTGCAGCCAGATTATAAGGATCACTGCTACCGAGAAAGTTTACATCCGCTACTATTAAAGTTCCTGCCTCAGTCCCGTCACTCATCCATAATTCAGTTTGGCTGCCATCATTCGCGCTGAACCAAATCTTGCCATGGCCACCTCGAAGATATGCTGGATTTGAACTTGCTATAGCCGCATTAATGTCCTTGACTAAATGAGTGCCCGCCACCGTTCCATCAGTTACCCAGAGTTCCCGCCCTTTTTCAGCAGTGGTAGCGGCGAAAAACATTCTGTCTCCTCTGGCGGTAACAACCAGTTCAGACGGGTCACTGCTGCCGGAGGTGTTTATGTCCTTGAACATGTAAGTGCCCCCAGGAGTTCCATCCGTGACCCACAACTCCCAGCCATTAGCCCCATTGTCTGCTGTAAACCAGAGTTTGTTCTGAAATATTACTCTCGATGAATGAACGACAGGATCAACTCCGCTCAACGTGCCCGGGTTGATGTCAGCCAATAAAACAGTCCCATCGGATGTCCCATTGCTGGCCCAAAGCTCCAGACCACTAGATGAGTTATAAGCGGCAAATATTTCCGTGCTGTTGAGATTTATGAACCATCTAGGAAAACTGTCGCCCCCAGGATAGATATCCTTGATGAGTGATCCATTCAGAACATTTCCGTTGCTTATCCAGAGTTCACTACCATTTATCGTGTCAGACCCTGAAAAGAAAAGCTCAGACCCGTTAGATCCAACTCCGGCAGTGGCCAGGACTCCTGTGGGAGAAGTGCCCAATTGCGTTCCGTCAGACTTGTAAAGCAGGTACCTCCCAAAGAGAAGTGAACTCGAATGGAAAGCGGCGCTAAAATACAATTGTCCATCATGAGCCACCATGCTGACCGGAGAGCCATGATAGGCGACGCTAGGGTCAAAATCCAGCATTCTGGTTCCCGCAGAGGTTCCGTCAGTGACCCACAAAGCATAGCCCTCTGCATCAAAAACCCTGAAAAACAATAGATCCCCGACGGGGGTAAATCTGTCAGGTGGGTTTGCTGGTATAAAAGACGGAATGTTTGCGAGTTTTACTGTTCCTCCATTCGTCGCGTCGGATATCCATAATTGGGCGTCGTAAGACCCATCAGTGGCCACGAATACCACCTTGTCCTCGAACCAGCTATAGACAACCGGCAACCCCAACCCATCACCGGATACATTTATGTCCTTGACAAGGGATGGCGAAGTCAGAAGCGTGGAACCAAAAACCATATGGACCCTGTCATTAACTGTATGAGCGGTCCCATCCCCCGGCGCAGGCATGTCTGTTGTCTGTATGGACAGGGTCGCCGGGCCGTTGTAACCAGGGTCGGGGATGAAGGTCAAACCATCCAGGGCGTGGTTTATTCCACCCACCAACCCCGTAAAGGTCATGGTCGTGTCGGACATTCCATCACCGGTCAGAAAACTGACTGATCCTGTATGTCCCAAGGTTATCGTACCGTTTGTCGCTGTGAGTTGAACCTGGAGCAGCGTACTTCCGGCATCCATATCCATAATTGTTATGGGCGCCCCATGAGCTACGTCAAAAAACACCGGCGTATCCACCGCCCGTACCTGGGATATCGGCACATAAACGACAGGAGCCTGATCTATCGCTGACACATCTATGATTACCATCGCAGACAGACTCGTATTGGAACCGCTTCCAGTGTCCGTTACGGTGTATTGAAATGATGTGTCGCCATGCCATCCAGGGTCCCCCACGAACCTAACCATTCCTGGTGACGTGGCCGCAATCCACGGAATGTTTGAACCCACTGACAAAAGGGTGTCAGGGACTCCGTCAGCGTTTATGTCAGTGTAGAGTTTGCCATTTAATGGCAGAGAAGTAATTGTTATATGATCAAAACTTCCAGTAACAGTATCTAATGGATCACTGGCCTGCCAACCCGTAATACCTCTGAGTTGGTCTTCCCCTATCGTCATAGCAAATGGCCCGGCAACCGGAGCGTCGTTAACAGCGGTCACATCTATTGTCATAGTGCTTGGAGATGAACTGTAGATCGTGCCATCAGACACTTTGAATTTGAAATTGGTATAGCTGACGCCGTTTGCGTTTGTAGCCGGTTCAAATGTTAAACTGCCAGCGACTATTTCCCCAATTGTTATCTCCTGATCGACTGAAACATCCGTTCCGTTAAGCCTCAGAAAACCTGCGCTTTCCAATTGCGTGATCTGGACCTTATGTAATGTGTCTCCATCTAGATCTGAAAAATTGAAATTGGAAGCTGCAAATACAAGTTGAGTATCTTCCAACACACTCAACGTGTTGTCACTACAGGTCGGGGCGTCGTTCACCCCTGTCACATCCAGCGTTATCGTTCCTGTTGATGGGGCGGCTACACCATCTGTGACGCTCACACCTATGGTGGTGTCAACATCGTTGTTGGTTGCGGGGGTAAATGACACCGATGCAAGAGCTGCGTTTACATCAGCTAATATCCCGCTAATGGTCCAGACACCCGTCCCGGCATTATAGCTCTCACCATGTCCGCTAGATGCCGTAAGCGCACCGGTTGATGTGTTAGCAAGCGTCAGTGTGGCCGTCACCGAGGCTGAGTCTATATCCGATACTACTATGTCATCCAGAGCTACAGATGAGTCGCCTTCAGTGTAGGTCTTGGTCTGTGTCAGGTTAGCCACCGTTGGGGGGTCGTTGACGGCCGTAACCGTGATAGTAACTGTTGCCTGAATCGAGTCCTCGAAACCTAGGTTTAGATAAGATTTGCTGATTCCGCTGTTGCCCACTACTAAATCGAGTTTGCCGTCTCCATTTAAATCTCCAACTGCTAATGAATTAGTTCGGTCTGACGGGACTGATGATGTAAACGTTGGTTTTGAACTTCCATTTCCCAAATAGATATGATTATCATGGTCAAAGTTACCCTCTATAATGTCAAGATTACCGTCCCCATTCAAGTCCATCGCTAAAATGAACACGGTGTCCCAGTCTTTTTCAGTTTCAGTTTGAATTTCTGTTGGAGTTGATGTGAACTGTCCAGTCCCAAGACCCAAATAGATTTTGTTGGTCTGCGTACGACTGTTTCCTACTACCACATCGAGGTGTCCATCTCCATTTGTGTCTCCTAGCGCTATTGAGCGGGTATCGTCACTTTCTGTCCCAATCTCAAATCCCGGACTGAACCCGCCGCTACCGTTGCCCAGATAGACCTTGTTAGGTGAATTCATGATACCCACAACTACATCGAGATTACCGTCGTCATTCACATCACCCAAGAGTACGGAAGAAGTGCTATCGGTTTCAGTGCCGATTATTGTTCCTGAAGAGAAGTTGCCAGTTCCATCCCCAAAATAAATTTTGTTTGAAAATTCCCTACTTCCTTTTACTATGTCGAGATGTCCGTCTTTGTTGACATCACCCAAGGCGATTGAGGAGTCACCGTATGGATCCGATCCTACAGATGATGTGAGCGAAAAACTACCAGTGCCGTCCTGAATATAAACTTTAATCGGTCCATTAAATATGCTTTCCACAACATCTAGCCTACTGTCCCCATTGATATCACCTAATGCTATTGAAGATGTGGCATTCGTTTCAGCACCTATAGAAGTTGAGCTGCCGAAACTACCATCCCCATTTCCAAGATACAGCTTGTTTGTGCTGTCCTCATTTCCAGTAACCACGTCTAGCTTACCGTCCCCATTTACGTCCCTCAGAGCTATTGATGAGGTCCTATCTGTGCCCGCCCCAATCGCAGCTCCCGTGGTACCAAAAGCATCCCATTCTCCGTCTTTCAGGGTTTTCATAGTGACCTGGAAACTATCGGACCCGTTATAATTACTGTCTGGAGTATACAGAAAAAGTTGCGAGTAGTTACCGGCATAATTTTGAACTGCCATTCCTGTTGGGACTAGTGTCCCATGAATGACAGAATTACTAATTTCGAATGAGACATTCAAGACATTGGGGTTGTCAGCATCCGTTCCAGCTACTGTTACAGTCAGCGTTCCATCTTCATCGCAGGAAACATTTTGGTCAGCCACAAATGGGGTATCATTGACAGGTACTACATCCAGCGTTATGGCGCCTGTCAAAGGGGTGGCCACCCCATCTGTGACGCTTACACTTATCGTAGTGTTTACATCATTGTTGGTTGAAGGCGAAAACGACACCGATGAAAGAGCAGCGTTTACTTCAGCCAATGTCCCGGTCACTGTCCAGACACCCGTCCCGGCAGTGTAGCTCTCGCCATGTCCGCTAGATGCCGTGAGAACTCCTGTTGATGTGTTGGCAAGGATTAATGTGGCCGTCACAGAGGTTGAGTCTACATCAGACACCACTATATCATCTATGGCTACAGACGCATCCCCTTCCGTGTAGGTTTTAGACTGAGTCAGGTTGGTCGCTGTCGGGGCGTCGTTAACAGCTGTCACTGTGATGCTGGCTGTTTCGTTAGCCATACTGAAAGCAGTGCTACCACCGCAAACTGACACGTCAACCCCAGTTTGTCCATTAGAACCAGTGGTTCTGTCCCATGCTTTAAATGTGATTCCTGGTATTACTGTTCCATTCCAGTCAACATTGGGAATGAAGCGAATTTTGGTAGTTGATTCTGACGACAAGAGCGTGGCAGATGTTTCTGAAACAGTGCCGAAGTAAAGCCATGCGCTTCCGTCATCGATACTGTATTGCCATAAACCGTTGGCATTATCCACTTCCAATACAGCAATACCTTCTGGTTCCCCGTCTAAATCTGTGATTCGATCGCCCGATGCCGAATTTATAATCTGTGGCAAAATGGTACCATCATTTACCAACGGATCTTCCAAAATGGTATCTAGAGACATGTTACCCGTGTTATCCAGCTCGGGAGATCGATTTAATTCAAATATGTAAGCTGAACCAGATAAGACGCCATTCGATGTATCTCCTCTTGCTCCGACGATGACATGCTGGCTGTCTACAGACACTCCACAACCAAAAAGATCCCCGGATGATATGTCAGATGACATTAGTTTCCTTACATAAACCCAACCCAAGGTTTCATCCAGTCTGTATTCATATGCGGATCCAGCGCCTGTCCCTCCATCATCATCGCTCTGGACTCCGACCAGAGCATAATAGCTCCCAATTGAAACACTCCTGCCGTACTGATCCCAAGCTTCAGCGTTAGGAACCGGCAGTTTGATCTGCTCTGTCCAATCACTTCCCGTCCTGTGAAAAATGTAGGCTGAACCGGCATCAACACCTTGTGTGGGATCATCGTTTCCGTAAGCACCCACTAACGCATAATCTGAGAAGATAGACAGCGAATAACCAAAGTTGTCCGAAGCAGCGCCGTCAGATGCCAACAGTTTTTCCTGCTCTAACCATTCACTTCCCGTCCTGTGAAAAATGTAGGCTGAACCGGCATCAACACCCTGTGTGGGATCATCGTTTCCATAAGCACCCACTAGCGCATAATCTCCGCTTATGGAAACCGCAAAACCGAATTTGTCGTCAACCGTGCCATCTAACGCTGAGATCTTAGACTGTTGTATCCAGGCGCTTCCGTCGCAATAAAAAAGGTATGCTGCTCCTGAAGAAGATCCATTTTCATCGTCGCCCCATGCCCCTATTATGGCGTAATTCTCATCCATCGATACGGACGATCCAAAGTGAGCCAATGAATTATTTTCAGGATATGTTGCTGATAAGGTTGTGAAGTATTCCCAGACAAATCCAGTCAGGTGATACACATATACTGCCCCTTCTCTGCTAAAATCTGAGGACCAATTCGGCGCCCCAATCATTGCATAATCCCCATGTATGGATACAGAATAGCCAAAACAATCACCGGAGCCACCATCAGGGGCCGCAACCTTGGACAGTTCATTCCAGGAAATTCCGTTGTAGTAATAAATGTAAGCCGCTCCTGCGTCTTCACCTTCGTCGTCATCATAAGGGGTTCCTACCACTGCGTAATTGCCATTTATGGACACGGAATATCCATATTCATCCTCGGCTTGTCCTACAGAAGCCACTAATTTTGTCTCGGCCTGGAGGTACCCCTTAAACACACTCAATTTATTGCCAGAAAAATAAATCAACCCAACCTCAACCCCATCACTCTCCAACACCCAGTCCCCACCGTTAACGATATTCCCTGAAGGGTCATCGGATGCAGCGAAATTTTTCCCTGTGATATTCTCAAGCTGCGAGACAAGAAGCTTACCCGAGTCGTTGGCTGTCAGGGAGCATGCGAGTAAATCGATCCTTCCGTTGTCATTGACCATGGATCCGACATGCTGCCAAAAAGCCTGAAGATCTGAGGAAGCCATAAGTGTGCCTGGATTAACTGTATAATCTCCTGTCAGATAAAACTGACCCGCCCCCTGATCATGGGTAGCAAATGCTATTGAGTCAGCCTTATGACCATGAAGAGCGGTTTCAATCCTTGCGATTATGCTGTCCAGCGAATCATGTGTCGGATCGTAAACCACGGTTGCCACATTGTCTCTGGCTGCGTCCACCAGTTGTTCATAGAATTGAACATTTGTTGACACGACGAGAACGTGTAATCCCGTATCAGCGATGGAATTTGCATCATTTATCGTGGCGTTTAGAACGGCGGTGTCCGATCCGTCATCGTGCCCGTGGCTGTCGGACACTTCCACTAGAACCGAAGCCTGGCTTCCGTCCGTGCTGTCATAGTTCTGAATCAGAGCGCCGGTAAGGTATTTAAGAGTTTCATTTATGTCACTCTGATGACCTTCGATTATGAGCCCTCCCGTGTCATTGCCAGAGACACGTACAGCGCCCTGAGCCTCTACGTGTAGTGTCGAAAAACCCTTTGTCGCAGAGAGAGTCACGGTGAGCGTCTCGCTGGAATCCTGATCACCGACTGAAATAAGATGCCCAAGATCGACCACCGAATTCTCCATCCCAACAGCTAAGCCACCAATAGAAAGTTGTGGAGCGTAAGTCAGGTCGGAATGAATGTTGGTCAGATACTGGGCATCAAGAATGGTTTTAAGCTCCAGTCCCTTGTTGGAAGCATATTCCAGAGTCCAGTCTCCGTTCCAGCCACCGGTGTCATCGTCGCTGGCAAAGACATCGGCTCCTGTGAGCCTGGCCACAGAATCAACAAATGCCTTGCCTGAGGCGTCCTTGGCCAGCGAGCAAGTGAAGAGCTGGATCTGGGCATGTTCGGAAAGCGCTTGACCAATAGAGCCCAGCTCCTGGCTGAACGATGCAACATTTGTAGAATCAATTTTGTCATCACCCAGCCTGAGCGCATTTTCAGCGCCGTGGCCTATTATGATCAGGTTGTCTATTTTATGCCCATCAGATTCTGACACCCCTTTGATTTCGTTAGCCATCGTTATGAGGTTGCCATGCTGGGAATCATAGGTGATGATCTTGGCGCCCTGAAGCACTGCCTGACTGATTTGAGGTATTTCATCCAATGCGTTGGATATGAGGACTACATTCAGATCTGAACGAAACACCTCTGACTCGGTTGAAGGCGGTGGCGGTGGAGGCGCGACTACAGGTTGGGTGGCAACCTGGGTTTGATTCTCAACCTGAGAGTTTTGTTGATGGTGGGATATTTCGGGTGATTCGAGCAGGACATTTGTCGGCTGGGGCGTGACTGCGGCATCGAGGACTATTCGTTCTTCCAACTGCTCGAACAGTATTCTGCGCCTTAATACCTTCGGGTTCCGCCAACTTCTGAATAAAGGCATGTTAAACTACCGAATTATGAAACACGCCGCTCCGTAGAAGGTCGAACGGGAGATGATCGGATGAATTCTTGCTTCAGGTTTAACGACAAACCTGCGGATTCACCCCCCTCCGAATTAGGAGCAATAAAGGCGCCATATTTGGACAAACATGGAATTCCCTCCTCATGATCAGCCCGGCGACAAAACGGATGGGGTAACCCAGAGTCAATGGCAGCGAAATGGTTTAAATACAACCAAGTAAGATGTGAAAAACAACCACGCGGTTGATGTCAACGCAGTGAACTATCGTTGCTCGGAACCTCATGACAGCGGCTGAGACGTCCACTGTTTATTGTCATTTTACAATGATAATACCTAGCGGATTGATCTATCGCCTGAGCGTGTTTTTTTCTGGAGTGGATTCTGAGGCTGGGGAGAGCATCTCCGTTTTAATTCTGATTCAACCAGTTTGAGCGAATCCTCTGTATCACGATATTCAGATTTCTGTTCGGGCGTGATCTCTGAGAATACACTTTTCTGCCGGCGAGCGAGCGCATTATATTTTCGGGAGAGGATTATATGTTTTTTTCGAAGGTCTTCACAATTAAGGTCGGCAAATTTGTCATCCTGGCTTTTTACAGGGCTTATCGGCGATCTGATTTCTCCGGAACCACCACGGCAATTCACCAGCAATTTCTCGAGAACCCGAATCTCCGCCGTTATCTGGTCGATTTGACCATTTAAGACCTTGATGAAGTTGTGGTCTCTTTCCAGGTGAGCATTCTGAAGCGCAGAGATATATTCGCTTAATCGGTTGGTCTTTTGATCCAGATTGACTATTACGCTCTCGCAGGTATCATGACCCTGCGAGCGGCATTCATCATTCTCAGAAATGACCGCCAACAGAGTCAATAGCGCTGCCACCAAAAGATATCTACAAACTTCTCTGAACATTTCAGGCTCTTGCCGACAAGACCACAATTTTTTGGAATCGATCAGTTGTTAAGCAAGTAAGGAAGTGCTAAATTTCTCTTTAGAATATAATACCAAATAATGTCAGATTTGTCACTTATTATCATAATTGCTGGAATCTGGAAAAAATGGGATTTGTATCCAAAGGATAGCCGGGCTCCAAGAAATGCCCCGTCGAACCGATGACACGTAGTCCAAAGGTCGAATCAAACCTTACCTGAAGATAAGGGCACTGTGTGAATCTCGAACAAATTTCTTTCGGACTGTGAACGTGGGAGTAATGAAATTGCTGGACCTTCACAACCATATACTTCCAGGCCTTGATGATGGGGCTCTCCACATGGATGAATCTCTGAGAATGGCAGAGTTAATGGTTAATGAAGGTTTCAGAGGAGTTATTTCCACGCCGCATTTTGGAAAAGCCGGTTTTTGTTCAGATAGTGTAACGATCCGTAAACGGGTATGTGCGTTAAACAAGGAATTACAAACTCATAGGATTGACCTGATCGTTTACCCGGGAATGGAGATATTACTCTGCCCCGAAATTCCAGATTTGTTGCGCCAGAAAAAGGTTCTGAGTCTCAATGACGGCAAGTATGTGCTAATTGAACTTCCTTCCCTTGGGATCCCTGCCGGACTAAATAACTTTGTAGCTCAACTACTAAGAGAGAACAAAAAACTTGTCATCGCCCATCCCGAGAAGAATCATGGCGTACACAGACGGCCGGATCAGTTGCTAAAACTGGTCGATTCACATCAGCCAGGTGATATTCTAGTTCAGATTACAGCCGATAGCCTAACCGGCGCAGCCGGAGAGGAAGTTTTTCGCACTGCCAAGTTCATGCTCAAGGCCCGCTTGGTCCATGTAATTGCCACCGATGCTCATTCCAGCATTCTCAGGCCTCCTTCCATTAAAGCTGCGCTAACAATAGCCACGGCTATTGTCGGTAGGGCTCGTGCCATGAAAATGGTCTGCGATTGGCCGAAACAAATTCTCCTGGGCGAGGATGTGATTCCTGAAAGGCTAGTCATGAGAAAAAAAAAATGGGCCTTTTTTAAGAATGAGGAATTCAAGCGCTTGGGCCGGGCTTTCGGATTATGAACCATGCACACGCTGTTCCAAGATGCCAATTATCCACCTTTTTCTGTCAAGTGTTCGAAAGTGCATTGGTGGCTTTCCAAAAACAAAACGCACAAGCCGCGCAAGTAGCGCGTATAATTTTTTTATTCTTTGTTTTCATACATTTAGAATGACACACGGTTGCGTTGACCATAAAGTGCAGATCAGAATAATGTTTTTTTTCGCACACTATTTATTTTCTCTTGACAAGGAGACTGCAGTAATCTAGCCTAAAGGTAATATTGGTAGAATAAGCGTTTGTGTTATTCAGCTCGCCTTTTTCAGATGGTCTTGTCCGTTGCGATAGTAAGCAAAGATGAAACATTATTGTTTTACCTGTGAGGTAAGTTCATCTTTGGCAGATGGAAGCGCCTTAGAAATTGACAAGGTGCAATAGTCGTCACAGTCAGTGACATCATTAAATAAAGACCATCACTCAAAACACCAAAGTTGATAAACAAATCAGCTACTTAACAAAAAGCAGCACTAGAGAAACTTTATTCTCAAGCTTTTTGGAAGAACATGTGTATGTATTTCACATGAAATCGAATGATTGACCCAGAACGTTTGAAAATGCACTGCGCACTGCTGTTGTCTCTTTCATACGAATCTGAAGTTGATGGCATTTGTGGCATGTCTGGTTAAATAGGGCAATGTAACCACACATCCAAGATCGGGCGCACAATGGCCCCACGGCATTTTACAAGGAAGGTTCATTCGATTTACGGAGGGACCGCAAAATTGATACCAGGATCAATTGAGTTTTTAATGAATTGGGACAGTTGGTAATTGTTTTTATTTGAATGCGCACAAAGCGAAATTAGTAACCGATAAGGCAAAAAGACAAACAACAACAAATTAATTCGTTTATTCAGCCTATTAGGCTACAGACGAGTGGGTGAGCCATGTCAATTTTCCGGACAGGTCCCTCAGATAACAAGTTTTGACCTTTAAATGAACCAAATTCACCTTTTGGATGGGATAATAATGACCATAAGTCCTTTTTTCCTATCCAAAATGATTATTTTTGTCGTTTTTATGGATCATGGGTCGTGAAATTAGTGACAATCATCATTCTGAATTTTTAAAAGTCGGCAACAAAACATGACCTGATTTTTCGTTCTTTTTAGTCTTATTATAATGTTTCAGCTCCAGTTGGACAAAAATTGAGAGAAAAAGTTGTTGGTTGCTCAAAGAGGGTTATATCATGAACCCTGGAACTTGGAGGAGGAAATGCATGAGCGTCCAACTAAAGACAATAGAGAAAAAGACCCGGA
>CAZVOU010000062.1:0-5898 GCA_964628605.1 uncultured Syntrophaceae bacterium | reverse complement strand
CTGAAAAAGTGCTTTCAGCAAAGGCATTTCAATCTGCTCTGCAGAAGGAATTTGTATTGGTTTGGCTTTTGGCGCCATCGGCTTGTAAGGATTAAGTTTTTTAGCTTTAAAACTGGAATAGGAATCTTTGGGAGTTATGTTTATAGGTGTGACCTTTTTCGGCGGCGGGGTGTTTATATATTCCCGTTTAAGGGCAGGCGAGGTGTTAACAGTGTTTCCTGAAATTTTTCGAAACGCGGACTCGAAGTTATCGAACGTTTTTGTTGCGTCTCCCTTGAGGTGATCAATCTGAATTGATTCAATAGAGACTATATTGTCGTCTTCGGAAGTTTCCTTGTTTGAGTCAGGTCCAGAAAGCTCGGATGCAAGTTCTCGCGCAATTAACTGATTGGTTCCCCTGTAATCCAGCATCTGTAATGTTTCGTCTATATAGCGCGAGGTTTTGCGGTTTTTCTTTGTCTTGAGCAAAGCTTCAGTCAGCAATTGCTTCACTATTTTGTGGAGCGTTGCATATTCGGGGCTATCCAATTTTAGGAAATCGCGTCGTTTCAGTCTGTATCTAAAAAGAAGCATTAGCAGCTGCACGCCCCATAGGAATCGGTTCTTGAAGTAGCCGCTGACTAGTCCGTCTCTGATCTCTTTCAAAGCCATAATAGTGAATTTTGTAGCCAGTGTATCATTAAGCAACTCAGGAGAATTTTCCCTGAACTGGAGTATTTGAGTGACTCCCTTTACCCACTTGAGATTAAAATCCGACATGTCAAAACGTTTCTCAACGGATGCGAGATAACTGGCAATCTCTTGGGGGGATGATGCGCATCTGCTTGCCGCCTCTGCCTGTATTCCTGTCTTACGGGATGTATCTTTAATGTATTCCAGCAGATAATCGACAACATTTTTTGGAGCCGCCGCATAACACCAACTCCCGGTCAGAGAAAGTTTTTTCAATTTGTCGGTCCTGAAGTCATCTCTGTTTCCAGGAGAGACAAAGTAATTAAAATCCGACTCAAGCTTGGCCATGGTGTTGTTGAATAGTGACAAAGAGTCCCGTTCCCTGAGCGACGAGGGCATAGTGAAAAAAGAGCGTTTCGATATTTCCGGAACTTCTCCATCGGAACTGACTGCCGAAAAAACTGTGTGACTCTCATCGTGAATTCCAATGCCTGATCCCTTCCTCTTGTTTCTGAAAACATCGAGAATCTTTTCGACAGCGTAAATATATCCTGAGATTCTGGATTTATCGTTATGGGCAGTTTCAAGAAAGCGGCTAAATGTCTTTATTGCATCTAGCGAATACCAGATCTTTTCATGCGTTCTGACAGGGGCATGCTCGGGACAGAACACCCCAGCCTCAACTGTGAGATCCTTAAGAACTTCCTGTTTATCCTTAAAGATCGGGAGAAGACTCTCCCAGTTCAGGGTCAATGTTCGTGGACCAAAAATACCTGGGGTCTCAGGATGAATTTCCACGATTGCGTGTCCCTGTCCGGGCGTCTGTCTCACAACCAGACTGACCGGGGTATCCCTGTTGGGGGATATCTTCAGCGGTGTTGTCGTTTTTCTTACCTGATCTCCCTCTTTGTCTATGTAAAATTCTAGTAGCGGGGCGCCGGCGGGAATGAAAAAGGGTTGAGTGACGTCGTGTCTGAAAGACTGGCCACCCTTGATTTTTGCCTGTTTTGGGATCAGAGGTATGAATTCTGGTTTGTCGTCAGAAGTTGCGTTTATTTCCAGTTGGGGCAGAAAATCATAATAGGTTGGCAGACTTAGAGCAGAGCGCCATGCATATATCGCTGCCCCCCGTGCCACGCTGTTAGATAACCCGAATGTTTCTCCTTCTAATGAAATATCTTGAATTGACACAGACGACCTGAACCGGCGTCTGATTATTGATGTTATCATCTGGCCAAGTGTCCGGAGCGAAGAATCATGGATACCCAAAAAATGGCCGTCCAGAATGATGTGTTTGACACCGGTGAGAATGTTTGAAGAGAATTCATCCAAAAGTTTTTCGAAGCCTGTGGCCACCTTGCCAAGCAGTGAGCCATAAATTTCAGAGGGAAGGGCGGTCAACTCGATAAATTCTCCGGAACTCTTCTGAAAAAGGACGCTAGGGTTTTTTATCCCAAGTAATTTTGTCCATAGAAAGGACGACCCCCACTGCATCTGCCATGCGAGAAATTTGTCACCCAAAACAGAGGCACAGTCGATAGCCATGGTATCGACCAAGTCAGAAACACTGAACTGTTCCCTTGGCGCTGTTTTGCCCAAAGACGACCGAATTGGTGTGAGAAGCAGACGTCCATCCTGCATCTCCGTATCCAGTCTTATGACTGAAGCCTCAAACCCCAGAGGTCCCGAGTAAACTACCAGGGCATCGGACCCACGAACATCGTTAAGCTGATGAAAATTGAGAGAATTTCCCCATGACATAAGCGAAGCTATGGGCCTCCACAGCAACATCAACTTGTCAAAGCCAGCCTCGAACCTGGTGTCAACCATGCGCTGCTGGAAGGTTTCATCGGAATGGTCCGGGATGGTAAGCACACAGGATGTTGAACGTGATTTTGCAAGTGACTTGATGTGATTTGCTATCAGTTCAGACAGTGAATAAAAACAATCTTTCTGAGCTTCAACTTCTCGACGACCTTCAAGCAGCAGTTTCATCAGATGAAGAACGGGTACACGTCGGGAAAAACCATCTTTGGAGGGGCCTTGGGCTTCTTCCGGCCATAGCCAGCCTCGTCCGGTAATGGATTGAAGGGCGCCAATTCCCGTTATCGGTCTTTCGCCCGAGGACAAAGGGGTAACAATTACTGGAGGTATAACACCAAATCCACTATTGAATGCCGGTGTTTGAATAGTTTCTACGGAGCACCAACAGTCCTGAATTCCGTTCAGATCAATTCCGATGACGCTTTCATTCATCTGAAAAGCTCTCCGATAAAATCCCTAATCATGGATCCCATAATTTCTATAGCCTGAGGGGTCCTGTTGTTTGAAGGAGCGAAGCAGACACCACTTACCAATCCCAATTTTTCACTACATGGACGCGCATCAATTTCTCTACTTGATTGAAGAACCAACCCTCTGACATTAATGTCCATGTCGTGATAAGTCCTAACATGATCTCTGCAAACCGACAGGCAGTCCTCCGCTGACAGAATTGCTTCGTCCAGATCTGGCTGGCTCTTTCCGGTAGAGTGCAGCGCCCACACAAGGATGTATGCCTTTCTGCCAGTTCCAATTTCCTCCAGGTAGATAGTAGTCGATACCCCAAGGGATATCTGCCAATCCATTATCTGGGGGTGTTTTTCACGAGTTCTAGTATCCAGTGGAGCGGCCACCACTCTGCGCCCATTAACCTCAAAAACGAAAAAAGCTGACTGGGGAGTTTCTTCAGTCCATCGTCCCCTTGATTGTTCCAGTCTAATATAAAGAGGTGATATTGAAGCAACGCCTGTCGATGGCGGCGCAAGCCATAACAAGCTCGCATGAAGCATCACGACACATATGTCCGACCAAAGACGGGCTTGCCAACGCCATGCGTCATCCTCCTGCTGGTCCTGTGCCAGAAGTTCTTGGTAGGCTATCCATATCTTGTGATAAGAAGGGTCAAACAACAGGACGTAATTGGCATTCGGTCTGGTGTCTAGGCCTGATACGTTCTCGAAGACAGATTCCCGAAAAAGCCGCCTGCATGCAAGACCATACTGCTGAACCATCGTGTAACGACTGCTCGACCTGAATTTTGAGAAGGCTCTCAGATACGTCTGACTTGCTGAATGAGATCTCTTAAGAAAGTCCTTCAGCACCCTGTTTTCAACCGTATCGTATGTCTCCGTTCGGTCTATTCCAAGGAGTTCTTGTCTTGGCCCGGCCTTCTGAGCCGGAGTAACACCTGGCCTCCTGACATAATCAGTAAGGCAAGCTGAATCCAGCTCCTGGATTTTTGTGACGGACATCATTCTGCGGACCCTGTTCAGAACTCTCCTTGGGCGTTCCGCAGTAGAAAGCACTGTCTTGTGGAGGTCATTTGCGTGCCTCACTATGAGGTCCATAAAAGGCTCATTGAACTCTTCCGTATCTTCAAGGACCCTATCTGCTACTTTTTCCCAAGAGAGCCGAAGTATCTTTTTTCCGGAATCCTCTTCCATAGCCGATTTGATGATGTCATCCATTCGGTGGAACATGGTCTTGATAAGCGCCGTCAAGTTTCCAGAGTCAGAATCTTCATGTTGGGAAGCTCCATTACTGGAATCCTTGGGTCTGGCTACTGAATCACTAATCTGAATTGGGTATGTTGATAGGGTATTCCTGGAGTCGGCAAGCAAAATAGAGAGATTTTTGCGCTCGTTCTTTGTGACAGCAGGAATGCTGTAGAATCTCAAGGTGTGCTTTCCCCATTCAAAGGGGAAACTCTCCGGTTGCGGAGGGACACGCCTGTTTCCCAATCGCACAGAAGCATCACTTGTTGTAGCAAGTAGAAAAGGCCAGTTGGCAGAGGCGTGGTTGCCTTCCACAAGTAACGGAGATCTGTTGCTGTTGTCGTAAAGGCCCCAGGGGTAACGAAGTATGAAAGCAAGCGACGTCATTTTTCTTCTTCTCTCTGGACCCCTACCCACGAAAAAAGGATTTTTTTCCTAGATTCTTCCAAGGCGTTCCCCAACTCATCATCCTGGATATCTTCCTTCACAAGTTCCAGGATTTGCTTGTATGCCCGTTCGTTGTCAGATTCTTCCATCTCGACACCCCTAAGCTTGGGGAATATTCTTTGTTCGAGCTGGTCAGCGAAGGCTTTTCTTGCATTATGGACACTTTCATCAGTGGTCATGTCCGGATGATTCGCCACGTAGGCCAGTATGGCCTGGTTAAGCCTGTGTCCGAATGGTCTGCCGAGAGTATCAAGGGCC
Source organism: uncultured Syntrophaceae bacterium (assembly GCA_964628605.1). GTDB lineage: Bacteria > Desulfobacterota > Desulfomonilia > Desulfomonilales > Desulfomonilaceae > CAITZA01. The sequence continues at coordinate 985 of CAZVOU010000062.1, read as the reverse complement.
TTGTTGAGTCTACCGATCCATTCCTCAAGATGGTCTCGTACATCATGTCCCACATCTGATATGTCACGCCTCCAGGATTTCCAGGTGTCGAATGGAAGAAAGTTCCCTGATGATAATGAGAGTGTTTCGGGAGGTCGGTCTACAAGCTTTTTGGGTCTGGCAAATCTTAACACAGGGGCACGGTCAATCACCTTATCGGACATGCTCTGGGTAGATTCGTCCTCATTCATAGTTCCTACAAACAGCACATTCTGCGAAGGGAAAACCCTTTTACCGCTCTCATCATCTCTTTTCTTACCCAATTCCAGTTCTATTTCGACCGGTTGTCTGGCCAGACGGTCGCTCTCGTCAACAGATTTGCGTCCTTCAAGTCGGCTGAGGAATTCACTGAAATAGTACTCAACCCTGGCCAAGTTCATTTCATCCAGGAGCACCATCAATATTTTGTCTTTGTAGCCGTTTGCGAGATTAGCCCAGTTCCACTGGTCGAGTCTGACCATGGCTCGGGCTAGTTCCGTGGCCTTGTAACGCTTTTCGAGATAATTGTAAAAGCCGAACAGGTCCTGTGGGCTGTCCCACCGTGGCTGGACTGCAACCTGGAGGAAATGAATTCCCATTGATTCCGCATATCTTTTGGGTAGTTCGCTCTTGCCGGTGCCTGAGATTCCGGCTAACGCCACCATGGGGCTAATGTGGCTTATCTTAAGGTTGGTATGAAATGATTTTAGCACACGTCTCGAGTATCTCAGGTTGAGGCTGTCCAGCCTATCGTAAAGATTTTCCAGGGCCATCGTCTCAGATATACCCAAAAGAGCTTTTTGCCTTCCTTTAAGACATTCCGGTTCAGTCAAGAGATCTTCAAGCGATTTATCCAGAGCCTCCTCCTCGATTGACTGGGCTGTAGTCACCACCCCTTGAAGATGGGCTTTGAGTGTCTCCAGAGACGACACTTCAGTCTTTAGTTCAACAATCTTTTGATGAAGCT
>CAZVOU010000061.1:0-19517 GCA_964628605.1 uncultured Syntrophaceae bacterium | reverse complement strand
GACTGGTCTGAGCAAACCAGACTCTTTAATGAATTGCCTCTGCATCTGCGAGACATGGCGGTGTTCAAGGTAAACACAGGAACCCGTGAAGCCGAGGTCTGTAATCTCATGTGGGAATGGGAAGTGAATCTGGAGGAGCTTGGAACATCCGTTTTTATTATTCCGTCTCACCGGGTCAAAAACCGGGATGACAGGCTGGTCGTGCTGAATTCCGACGCCAAGGCAATTGTTGAAAAAAGACGGGGGACTCATCCGACCCATGTGTTCAGTTACCGAGGGCGCCCGGTTAAAAAGATAAACACACATGCCTGGAGACTAGCCCGAGGCCGTGTTGGTTTACCTGATGTCCGGGTTCATGACTTGAAGCATACCTATGGCCGGAGATTGCGAGCCGCCGGGGTTGACCTTGAAACAAGGATGGATTTGCTGGGACACAGGAGCGGAAAGATCACGACACATTACAGCGCCCCTGAACTGGAGAGTCTAATAGCGGCATCAGAAAAGGTCTGCCGCAATAACTCGCACAAATCTCACACAATTGTGGTTTTGAGAGGCAGTATCAGGAGAGCATCAAATCGCTAAGTATTTGATTTCTTTTATGAAAGGCTGGTCGGGGCGACTGGATTTGAACCAGCGACCACCTGAACCCCATTCAGGTACGCTACCAGGCTGCGCTACGCCCCGACACAAGTCCAAAATATATCCCAGATAATACGTTGATGTCAATATTATTATTTTGTCACATCTTTTGGCGCTCTTGAGGCGCCAGGGGCCACGCCTGGCAGCAAAGACGGTTTCAAACCGCGTCACGTTCCATAACCTGTGAGTCGCCGCAGCCTTTCAAGCGCCAAATCCCTTCCTACCGGATCCGTAAGTTTTCTGATAACTTTTTTTGATGAGACAAATTCGATTATTTTCATTTGATCGAGCCTATTGAGCGCATTGTTGACGGTGACCGACGGTAAAGTCGGCTTAATCTGTCCATCCTGAAATCGAACTGACTCCATTCGCTTTGCAATAGATTTAAGAAACTCTTTCTGGCTCTTACCACCCTCTTCCAATCCGTCAAGGGACAGAAGAACCATGTAATAAACGCTTGTCAGGTCCCTGATCAAACAAGAAATAGAAGCAATGGCTTTTTTGTCTAACATCTTGACGCCTGCCACGCCTGATTCCAACCAACCGGCGCTTGAAAAGAACCCGCATGCTTTTGAAACAAGCTCCTCTTCTGATACCAGAGGGTCCGCTATGAACTCCAGGTCAAGCAATGATTTCATGAACTTGAAGTCATCGACTAATGAGTGAACTTCGATGCCATCTTTGATCGATGGGTTGAACAATATGACTGTGGCGGTTATGGCGCATGGCCAAAGAGAATTCACCACAGTGTTTTTGTAAAATTCCAGATTCGCCAGTCGATCCGGATTGACTGCGTACATCCGGTCAGGCTCCGATGTTTCCGGTGAGAAAATAAGAAACCTTCTCTTCCTGAACAGCCCAAGACTTTCATCAAGGGCCACACTCACATCTCTACAACTTTCCGTAACCTGGACACCTCGACGCTCCAATAAATAGGCCAACCTTCTGGCGCTGGAGACTAGTTGATCATGGGAAAATTCAACGGAACCCTCGCAAATCACGGCTGCTGAACACAGTTCTATGGCGTTTACAGCCGACGCCTCGATCATGCTACTCATGATGTAATATGCAAAATCCTGGGTCAACTCCCTCCTCTCTGAAGGCGTTAGATCCGTCAGTGATTCACCCTGCGCCCTTTTTTCGCAGAACCCTTTGAATGAAAGAGGGTCATGAAATCTCATATATACCGTTCCATAACGTTTCCCGAATATCTTCCTCGAACTTAACAAAGACCGGAATGATTCCTTTTCTTTTTCCTGTCCGGATAGTTCACTCAGATAGGACTTTTCCTCAGGTATCTGGTCATAACCCACGTAGCACGGCACAAATGTCAGATCATCGAACTCACCATCAAAAGCCACGTCCAGAAGAAAGCTCAGTAATCCCAGCTTTGGGGCCAATAGTTTGCCAGTCCTGCTCCGCCCTCCCTCTATGTAAAAGTTCAGATTGCTCTTTTCTCTAACCAGGACCTTCATATAGGCTGCAAAAACCTTGGAGTAAAGTTCAAGGCCTTTCAGGGAACGTCTGAGGAAAAAAGCCCCTCCACTGCGCAACACCGGCCCGATAGGCCAGAAGGCCAGGTTCTTGCCGGCCGCCATGTAAGGGATTGTCATTTGTTGAGTAAACGAATTATAACCCAGGAAGAGGTAGTCAAAATGACTTTTGTGACTGGACACAAAAATCAATGATCCTTTTTCGTTGTATTTTTTCAATTTGGCAAAATCGGATTCGTAAAAGTCGACCCTGTCGAAAAGCGTCTTAAAAAGAATCTGCAGCACATAGTAAAGACAGTGATAGGCCTGTATCTTTTGATCAGCGGCGATCTCATCGACGTAAGACTCGGCTTTCTTGCGAATTTTAGCTTCGGTTTCGTTCTTATCCGCTGCCGTTTTAGCCACAGCCTCCTGAACGTCTTTATCCTGGAGAACCAGTTCCTTGATTTCGGTGCGAGAGAGTTTCTCAGCGCCTCGATTAATCCGGATTCGCGAATTTATACGATCTACGAGGTCAGTGCGGATCTTGAACGGCAGGTCATCCCACGATGTTCCGGAGCCAAATTCCTCAAACTCACCAACTAGACAGATCGGCTCACCCACCAATAACTCGGGAACCGTCCATTTTCTCATGGCTATAAGGATCCTGCTTATAGGACCCGGGCGATCAGAGTCACCTAAAAGAGATTCCCAGAAAGGCCTGATCTGACGTTTATGGCGTCGATCATAGAGTATGAAAAGCGGCACAACATATATCGGAGCTGCAATCTTCCCCTGCACATCCAGCAAGATATTTACGGGATCCTTTTCAGGATTGAGGTAACGTTCCCTGGATGTCGATTCATCAACAAGGTAAAACGCGCATGAACCTCCATGCTCCAGGATATCTTTTACGACTGCAGCATCCAGTGGCCGATTTCGAACCTTGCCTGAGAAAAAACTCTTCACGCGGTCCTTCCAGATACTCAACAATTTGATTATCGAGCCACCAGCGTAATCTCCCGCGCCCAAAAGCGCCCAGGGAGTCGGTAAACCAAGCTCATTGAATTTCATCCTGAGAAACTGCAGATCGTAGAAACTCGGATACTTGATGGCGTATACAACAGGTCCGAGCGCCGACAGATCACGAATCTGTTTTATCGAGTCTTCATCAATCATTACGCGGCTCGAAAGAATCGGGATCAGCTTCCGGAGCGTCCATGGCGGAGCCTGATCCAGCACCCCTGCTACTGAGGAGAAGCGTCCAGTGGACAAATGATCGGGTACTGACTTTTTGTCGAAGGATAGTGTCATTATAGCCGCCTGAGAAGGTGTTTTGCAGGCTTATTCACATGTTGGGCATGCATCGGAGCCCTTTGAATTCAGCTAAATGATTGATAACAAACCGACAGCTTCAGTAGCAAAAGAAATCTTTTCAAAACCGGATTTTGTGGTAACATGACCAAATGATAGGTCGAACTTTGAAAAACTCCATGAGAGCAAGGTTGTCACCTAAGTTATTAATTTTATTGGCTGCTTTGTTTTCCTGTGCGCTTGTCGTTTCAGGGGTAGGTGCGGAAGATTACCTGGATTATTATGAACAGGGCGAATTTGCTTTACGAGTTGAGAAATGGGACCGCGCCATAGAGTTGTTCACAAAGTCACTCGTAGATAATCCGAGTTTTTTCGTGGCTTATCATAACAGGGCAATAGCCTTCTCTAAAAAAGGGGAATACGACAAGAGTATTGAAGACCTGAAAAAGGCTGTTCAACTGAATCCGGACTACCCCGACGCGTATGGCCTTATGGGACTCGTATACGAAATAAAAAAAGATTATGCCGCCGCGCTCAACGCTTATAAGGAGGCCCTGAACAGGGAAAAACGGCCTGCGCCTCGAAAAATTATTCAGAAGTACATTCAGGATATGGAGACCAAATTAAAAAAGTCGGGCCCCGGTTAAATTTGTTTGATTGTACTTAACTTATTAGATTACAAAGGAAATGGATGTGGGAGAATTGGAAACCGGCTGCCTGATCCAACGGTCGGCGGCATAGGATGTTCATTTTTTCCACCGAACAGGGTTGCATTTAGTTCCGAGGTGTTGTAGAAGTTTGCGTTAATTCACTAAAGATTTAAAATAGTAGCTTGTCATTATCGCCGTCTGGTGATAACATGGTCTAGATAAGATAATTTGCCCGGTCTATGTATCGGCTAACTTGAATAAAGGAGGGCGCTTTTATGCCTACACTGGAAATCGATGGTAGAACTTTTGATGTTGATGAGGACGGTTTCCTCCAGGATCCCGAACTTTGGAATGAGGAAGTCGCGCATTTGTTTGCTAAAACAGAAGGTATCCAGGACATGACGGACGAGCACTGGAAAGTGGTTCATTACCTGAGAAATTATTATCTCGAGTTCAACATTGCTCCTATGATCCGCAAAGTCTGCAAGGACACCGGCTTCAAGCTGAAAAAAATCTATGAACTGTTTCCCTCCGGACCAGCCAAAGGCGCATGTAAAGTCGCCGGTCTGCCCAAACCGACAGGGTGCGTTTAATCGTCTCTCTATAATTGATCTTTCAACCCTAAGAGGACATTGGTCTAGCTCACTGAGGTTAGCCCATGTCCTCGTGGGTTTTATTTTTCTCTCCAGACTAGACTTCAATCACTCCCCACTATACTGGCTCTCCTCAACGCTCCAAACTGTTACAGTCACTCAAAACACATCACCAGCAAGGATATGAGCGCCTCTTACGATCTCCGTTCAGAAGGTAAGTCCTGTTTCTTGAGTTCACGCGCAGAAATCAACAGAGGGTTACTGAGTCTCGGTAAAAATGAGGCGCAGTGTGGATGGTAGCTTCAGCAGCCAAGGAAGCCGACGTAAAACCTAATGTTGTGATTCAGGACAGGATGTCAAGGGAATGTCGGATTAAAGCTACTCCGATGACGCTGTGGATTCCAGACCGAGTCTTCTGGCCAGTGCAGCTTCAGCAGCCCGTCTGGCAAGGTAATTTGCGGCCGGGACGGCGTCTTTGGAAAGGTCGGCCATTTGCTTGCTGACTGCCGCTATCTCTCTACTTAAAACTTTTATCTGCCTTGAGCAGAATACTATGTCCGTTTTGGGAACCTGGTTGACATTTCCCTGTGGATCTCTCAGCAGAACAGGCAGCCTTGATATCTCAACACATCTTTGAGCAACCCTGAGTTGTCTTTCCAGGTTGGCCTTGTAAATATTCAACTGGTTCTGACGTATTGATGTGGAAGTTCCTTTTCCTGAGGATTTGGTGACTGGCGTGGCTGACGCCACTTTTGCCGAAGCCTGGGCCAAAGCGTATGAAGGAATCACGGCTATAACGATCGTGACTATTAGAAAAGTTATTCCTGATCTAAGAGCGGTCATCTCATATTCCCCCTGCCCTACCTCAATATGCCCATCTGACGTTCAAGGGTAGCGCGGTTCAGCTTGTACCCGATCAGGGATGTGTAGTAGTCACCTTCAGAGAGAGACAGTTGCCTCTGCGCGTCCAGCACTTCAACGTAAGTCGCAACCTGTTCCTTGTAGCGCTCCTGATTTATTCGGAAATTCTCACGACGAAATTCTACCGCTTTGCGGTTATCGAAAATGTCGCTTTCAGATCGTTTCATGTCCATATAGGACTGTTTCACATCATTCATGATCTGTTCGACAAGCTGTTCGCGAGCGACAAAGGACCTGGCCTCACCTACACGCCTTTCCTGGACTGTCATGCGCCTTCTGAAAAAGTCAAAAGTCCAGCTCAAGGTTCCCTGAAGCGTCCATGAGTTGACTCCTTCGGGGTCAAATGTATTCCAGTCATCGTTTATTCGTGCTGCGGTCGCCCTGGCGCTTACGTTGGGCAGCAAATCCCCCTTTGCGACCTTGATCAGGGCGAGCGCCTGATCCACCGATATGTTAGCTTGGCGGATCTCAAGACGATTTCCGGCGGCTATGGCGTAAATCTGCGGAATTTCATATTCACTCGGCTGATATGAGAGATCTTCGACTATCTTGGTGGGAGTTTCCTGCGGGTTACGCAACAAATAATTCAACTGGGCAGTCTGTTTCTGGATGTCAGTAATGGCCTGGGTTCTCTGTATCCGGGCCTGAGCGAGCTGGCCTTCGGTGGAGAGCACATCGACCTTTGGCACAACTCCGGCCTTGTAAAACTCCATAGTCTGGTTGCGCAAGGCTTCCAGCGCCCTGACCGACTCATTGGCAACCTGCAGCAGTTTCATGGCCAGCATGACACCATAGTAGGCGTCGTTGACGTCAAGAATCAGGTTCTGGCGGTTCACTTCAGCCTGTATTGCCGTATAATCTACTCCAAGCCTGGCAAATTTGTATTCGTTGATCAGCTTCCCACCGCTGAAAATAGGTTGAGTCAAAGTCAAACTGGAATTGAATTGTTTGTATGGATCAATGCGGTAGATTTGTCTGAAACCTGTTGTCGTGGCGCTCCTGGGACTGACATAATATCTGCTCGGATGTGGTCCACTAAGGCTTTGGACCCAACTTAGATTTTCATACCTGTCAAATGCAGCCTTGTATCCCAGATCGATTGTGGGAAAGAAGTCAGAAAAGGCTTCTCTTCTGACATATTCCTTTTCCTGAATTGCGAGTCTTGAGTCAGCCATTCGGAGATTTCGCAGTACAGCCAGTTCCACGGCTTGGTTGAGATCTATCTTGAGTAGAGGGTCATTAGAACGATAAGTGGGTTCTCTCATGACGACGGGCCGGACATTTCTCGGGAATGACTGGTCGATGTCCGAACTGAACCCGCTGAGTGGTTTCTTGTCATCCGCATTCGACATCGCTGAGGAGGCAGCGGCTTTGAGTTGATTTGGCACAGGGGATCTAGGAGAGTCGATAGCCCCTCCTGATTGGGAAGATCTGACATTCGAGGCCAATCCCTGAGACATGCTCTGAGCCATCGTTTCAGAAGTCTGAAAGGCCAGGAATAGCGCCAGAATGATCAGACCAGACAACGGTCTTTGTATATCCATACCGAAAATTCCTCCAGAGAAGGACACAAACCGGTAAACCGGAAAAAACATAATGTTCGGGTCGCCTCAGTAGAGGCAAAAGTCACACTCTAAACAGGTCTCTGGTCAAAACCCATTTGAGTGAAATGGTGATCAAATGTAAAAACTTCCTTGATGTCCGTTTCTTTCATCACACAAAACGATACACAGTCCGTAAATGACCAGGCCTTATCGACATTGTATTTTTCAAAGACAGACCAGGCTTTCCGACCGAGATTTTCATCAACCCATACGACCGACAATGACCCACCGGCCTGAAGATTGCTCAATATATTGTGAATCTTCATAGACTGAGCGTAACCGACATTCATCAACGACAGGGTATAAAGCTCATCAAATACATAATTGCTCGAGATCAGCAGAGACTCATGTTTGACTAAATCAAAATATGACAGAGCACGCTGATGATGACAGTCACCACCGTCCAAGAGCGCCATCCATGCGCTTGTATCGACAAATATTTGTTTCATCACTCCTTGCCATAAAGATATTCGTCATGCCTTTCGGACGGGTTTTCCAGTTTTCCCACCGGGGCATTTCTAGCGAATGCCATAAATTCGTCGATTGCCTGTTTACGATTTTTCTTGTCCGCAGATGTTCGACGTTTGTTTTTTGGAACGATAACAATCTTGCCCTTGTAAACTTTTACCTGAATATCCCGACCTAATTCAGCCTCCTTCAAAAGGCGCTCATCAATAAAGAATCCTTTTTTAAGAGAATAGGACGAAACAACATTTTCCCGTGATTCCACATCAAGCATTTGATCCGCAGTTTCAGACATTTAAAATCACCTGACGCATATCAACAGCACCATAGATTCACACCATCATCCTCGCAAAAACCTTTGCATTTCCGATGAGATTTGAAATCAGTATTTTCTCGTTGGGGGCGTGCGCCCATCCCTCCATACGTTCCCAAACTACGGCTGGAAGGCCTGCCTTCCTGAAAAATGTTGCAACAGTTTGGCCTCCGATTCCCTGAGGTCTTGGCTGGACTCCGTAAACCTCCTGGATAGCCTGCGCCAGAGCCACAACCACGGGGGCATCCGGAGCAGTGGCGTTGGGCGACTCACTCCGGAGGTATTCCTCTACAGATATTTCCACTCCATGATCGGAGGCTATTCTCCCGGACACCTCTTTCATGAGGGTCAGAACGTCATCAACCCTGGTTTCCGGCAATATTCGACTATCAAAGAAAAACACGTCTTCTCCGGGAATTGTATTAACATTAGGGACATTTGCGTCCTTACGTGTAGGCTCGAAAGTGCTGACCGGCGGATTGAAGAATGCGTTCTCATTTTTGAATTCTTGGTGTAGGGCTTCATCCAGCGCAGTAATGAGACAGGCTGTGACTCGCAAGGTGTTCTTGCCTTTATCGGGCCTTGATGCATGCGCCTGCCGGCCTTTAACACGGAAGCGCACGTGGTAAAGATGCTTCTCAGCGATCTCCATCACATCACCATCCTTGTTGCCGGCATCGGGCACAAGTATGAGATCATTGTCTCCAAAGAGTTCCGGACGATTCTTCAGTATGTAGTCCAGGCCGTAAAGACTTCCTGACTCTTCATCGGAAACCAGGGCCAGCCCCACGTTAACGCCCAGGCCACATGTCTCTTTAACTGCTTTTACGGCATATATGCTCGAGGCCACAGCCTGGCCGTTGTCTTCAACACCACGACCGATAAGGTAACCGTCCTTCACGTAAGGTTTGAACGGGTCTGCCTCCCACAGACGAAGCTCTCCCACCGGAACTACATCGATGTGACTCAATATCCAAAGGGTCCTGGATGAATCTCTTCCGTTGAACATTGCCAGAAGATTGGGACGAATGCAGTCAGGGACCCTGTCATCGGGGGCGTGAACCTCTTCTATCCTATCAGGGGACAAAGACATAACCATGTCCTTGACGGGAATATACTTAGCCATCTCACCAGTCCCACCATTGTCAGGACCTAGCGCGGGGATGGAACAGATGCGCGATAGAAATGACACACAATCATCCCTCAACTCATCCAATCTGACTGATGCGGACTGAAAAACCAAAGGCCCTCCTGTATGGAAAATAATCCGGAGCTTCACAGTACACGCCGCTCTGGGTCGATGATATCGCAGTTATTCGTGATAAGTCAAGTTTGAAACGTCCCTTACCTGGTCAGAGGGTATCATGCTGATTTTAAGAGATTCTTTTACGAGTGAACTTGCTTTTTTTGTTGCGATGCTAAAACTGAACGTGTATAAATATGACGTCCAGTTCTGATTTTGACATCACATTCAGGAATAAAAAATGCAGACCTCATTGATTGAAAACAGGTCGGAAAGTGATCGCAAGCTAAAAAGACGCGAACGCGAGAACCTTCGACAGCGCGCCGAAATATTTCAAGCTGCCTTGAAACTGTTTTCTGAAAAAGGCTATCACAATGTATCAATGAGCCAGATAGCCGCTGAGGCTGAGTTTGGTATGGGAACCCTTTACAAGTTTTTTGAGAATAAAGAGAGTCTGTATAAAGCGCTAATAATGGAGCAGGCCATGAATTGTCACGAAAAGATCATACACACTTTCCGTGAGGATTCTGACCCTCTGTCCACCATCAGGCGCTATATTGAAGTCCGCCAGGAAATTTTTTTCAGCAACTTGCCTTTGATGAGACTTTACTTCGCGGAGACCACAGGGGCTAGTTTTAATTTGAAATCTGGTTTGGACAAGGACATCCTCAAATTGTATGATGAATTGATTAACGAGTTGAAATCAACATTCGAACGAGGCGTGAAAATCGGTGTTTTTAGGAGACTCGACGCCCAGAGTATGTCTTTGGCTCTGGAAGGGGCTCTGAAAGCTCTGCTTTGGCGCTTTATAGATGATCCGTCCGCTAATGCGGAATTAGAAAACACCTCTATTTTAACTGACATATTTTTCCATGGCGTATTGGCTCCTGGACAAGGGATTGAAGTATTCACCTGAGGCGGGCTTCAGTCTAGGGAGTCCCAGTGAAAACAGTGTTGATATCCATATTGGGTGGGTGAGTTTTTTTTGCATTTTTTTTCAGTCATGGACCTTATTACTACAACAGAGTTAACAACAGGTAAACATCTGCTGGAGCAACCAATGAAACAATCCATCAGCGTTAGGACATGGCGTCCTGAAGCGACATCGCTCAAAATTACGATTGCACTTTTTTTAATGATGTCAGTCACCATGTTCTGGGGTTGTGACAAGCCAAAACAGGCCATGACCCCGCCCCCACCCGAAGTTGTCACTTTCACGGTTCAGCCGGAAAGAATTGTCCTCATGACTGAGTTACCCGGTCGGACTTCCGCTCACCGTATTGCTGAGATTCGCCCACAGGTAAACGGGATCATCCAGAAACGACTGTTTAAAGAAGGGTCGGATGTTCAACAGGGACAGGAGCTTTACCAGATAGATCCGGCTCCTTTTCAGGCAGCCTATGACAATGCGAGGGCGTCATTGGCAAAATCTGAAGCGGCTCTTCCAGCCATCAAATCTCGAGCAGACAGATACAGGGGACTTTTGGCTGAAAAGGCTGTCAGTCAACAGGATTATGACGACAGGGAGTCCGCTTTGAAAACGGCGGAAGCTGATGTCGAGTATTGGAAAGCGGCCCTTGAGACGGCCAGGATCAATCTGCATTACACTAGGGTCACCGCTCCGATTTCCGGACGAATAGGAAAATCGAATGTGACCGATGGCGCTCTTGTGACTGCTTATCAGCAAATGTCACTTGCAACAATACAACAGATCGATCCGATATACGTCGATGTTCCGCAGTCCACCACTGACCTGCTCAAACTAAAGGGCAAGCTGGAGGAAGGGCAGCTAAACGTAGACACTAAAGGTCAGAGAAGAGTTCAGTTGTTCCTGAAAGACGGCTCACAATTCCCTTTTGCTGGAACTCTTCAGTTTCGCGATGTGACGGTTGATCCATCGACAGGGTCGGTGATCCTCAGGATAGTCTTTCCAAATCCTGAAGGAGTGCTGCTTCCAGGAATGTTCGTCCGTGCCCGTGTTCGAGAAGGCGTGGCTGAACAGGCCATTCTGGTTCCTCAACAGGCTGTATCCAGGGACCCCAAAGGAACTCCCAGCGTATACGTTGTGGATCAGGATGATCGTGTAAAAATGCGCATATTGAAACTGGACAGGCCAATAGGCGATAAATGGCTTGTAACTTCGGGGCTTTCCGCTGGGGAGAAGGTAATACTGGAGGGCTTGCAGAAGGTTAGGCCGGGAGCGCTGGTAAAAGTAGTTCCCTGGACGCCTCCCCAGAGCGCTTCACAGCAGATTACCCAGAAGCCTCAGGACAAAGCCGCTGGTGATAGCGCACCGAACGATGACAAAAAGGCCGGGGGAATTTAATGTTATCCAATTTTTTTCTAGATCGCCCGGTGTTCGCCTGGGTCATCGCCATAATAATGATGGTGGGGGGCGCACTGGCCATTTACAATCTGCCCATCGCTCAGTATCCACCGATTGCTCCTCCGTCTATTTCCATAGAGTCATTTTATCCTGGCGCATCTGCAGAAACCGTTGAAAACAGTGTTACGCAAATAATCGAACAGAAAATGACCGGTTTTGACAAGATGCTTTACTTGTCATCAACCAGTGATTCTTCGGGCACATCCAGAATCGAACTGACATTCGCTCCGGGCACCGACCCGGATCTGGCTTGGTCTCAGGTTCAGAACAAGTTGCAGCTTGCGATGGCCAGCCTTCCGGAGGTTGTCCAGAGGCAGGGGGTCAAGGTCAGTAAATCCACCAAGAATTATCTGCTTATAGTTGGGCTGATCTCTGAGGATGGTTCCATGGATGGAAACGATCTAAGGGATTACGCGCAATCTACACTTGAGAAGGTTTTAGCCAGGGTCCCCGGAGTCGGAGAGGTTGAGAATTTTGGTACCCAGTACGCGATGCGAGTCTGGATAAATCCAGATAGCCTAACGGAGTACTATTTAACTATAGAAGACGTCATCAAGGCCCTCCGGGCATACAATGTGGAAGTTTCGGCCGGTCAGTTCGGCGGCACACCGGCTGTGGAAGGCCAACGACTGAATGCATCCATAATTGTTCAAAACCTTTTAAAGACTCCTGAAGAATTCGCAAATATTCCGATCCGAATGAATCCGGACGGCTCGGTTGTCAGAGTCAAGGATATCGGTCGCACAGAGCTGGGCACAGAAACCTATGACGTTAATGCGCTCTACAACAGAAAACCGTCTGCCGGCATGGCCATACGACAGGCCGCAGGCGCCAATGCTTTGACTACGGCAAGCGCCATCAAGAACAAACTGGATGAAATGAGCCGGTATTTTCCTCCCGGCATGAAGGCCGTCTACTACTATGACACAACTCCGTTTGTAAAAGTTGCCATTAGGGAAGTTGTTAAAACGCTTTTTGAAGCCATATTGCTTGTCTTTCTCGTTATGTACCTGTTTATGGGTAATATTCGCGCCACTCTGATACCAACAATTGCTGTGCCGGTGGTTATACTTGGAACTTTCGCCATCTTGGGCTTGTTCGGTTTTTCCATAAACATGCTGACCATGTTTGGGATGGTGCTGGCGATAGGACTCTTAGTCGATGACGCAATTGTAGTTGTTGAGAACGTTGAGAGGATCATGCATGATGAAGGCCTGTCCCCGCGGGAAGCCACTCGGAAATCCATGGGCCAGATCACCAGCGCATTAATCGGCATCGGCCTGGTTTTGTCGGCTGTCTTCGGACCCATGATGTTCTTCGGCGGATCAACTGGAGTCATATACCGTCAGTTTTCAATAACCATAATATCCTCGATGATGCTGTCAGTGGTTGTAGCCCTGATTCTGACTCCTGTATTGTGCGCAGGTCTTTTGCAGCCCATCCAGGTTGGCCACGGACAGTCTGAAAAGGGATTCTGGATACTCAAACCATTTTTCAAGTGGTTCGACTCCCTCTTCCTCTCGGCCACCAATACGTATTTGCGGGTTGTAGGCAACGCTTTGGCCAGGAAAACTCCATTCCTGATACTGTATCTGGTGATAGCAGTGTCAATGATCTACCTTTTTCAGAGAATGCCGACGGCTTACCTACCGGACGAAGATCAGGGGATAATCTATGTCCAGGCAGTCTTGCCGGGTAACGCCACCTTGGAGCAGACCGAGGAAGTTCTGGCAAAAGCTAATGATTATTTTATGGAAAACGAAGCGGACGCAGTCCAGTCTGTGACGACGGTGGCCGGATTCAGTTTTTCCGGAAGAGGCCAGAACATGGGGCTTGCATTCGTAAGACTCAAAGACTGGGATGTCAGGAACCGACCACACCTCAGAGCCGACCAGATTGTCTCCAGAGCAATGATGAGGTTTTCCCAAATTAGAAACGCCATGGTGTTTGCCTTTACCCCCCCATCGGTAATAGAACTTGGTAACGCCAAAGGATTCGATTTCCAGTTGTTGGACAGAAGCGGCCTCGGTCATGAAGCCCTTATGAATGCTCGCAATCAGGCTCTCGGTATGGCGGCCCAAGATCCACGACTCAGAGCCGTCCGCCCGAACGGTATGAATGATGTCCCGGAATACAGGATAGACATTGATTGGGAAAAGGCTGGCGCTCTCGGAGTGAACATCTCGGCAATTCACCAGACTATATCTGCGGCATTCGGATCAGCTTACGTCAATGACTTCATTCAGGCTGGACGAGTAAAGAGGGTCTACCTTCAAGCTGACTCTCCACACCGCATGATGCCCGACCAACTTGATAAGCTTTATGTGAGAAACAATGAAGGTAAGATGACACCGTACTCTTCATTCGCATCGGGTCATTGGACATCAGGCTCACCCAAACTGGAGCGCTATAACGCATTCCCTTCCATTAATATATGGGGTGAAGCAGCCCCTGGAAAAAGTTCGGGAGAAGCAATGAAGGCTATGGAGGAAATAGTCTCAAAGCTCCCTCAGGGTATCGGCTATGACTGGACAGGACTATCATTCCAGGAAAGATTGGCAGGAGCCCAGACTGGGCCACTTTACGCTTTTTCCATTCTTGTTATTTTCCTGTGCCTGGCCGCTCTTTATGAGAGTTGGCCCATTCCTCTGGCCATTTTACTCACATTGCCACTGGGCGCCATTGGTGGAGTCATTGCCACAAGCATGCGCGGACTGCCCAACGACGTCTATTTCCAGATAGGCCTTCTTGCTACTCTAGGATTGACGACAAAGAACGCTATTCTGATCATTCAGTTTACCAAGGCTCTGGTCGAAGAGGGTGTCGATCTTATAGAGGCTACCCTTGAGGCCGCCAGACTTCGAGTTCGACCGATCATAATGACTTCTCTGGCTTTTGGATTCGGGGTCCTGCCGCTTGCCCTGGCTACTGGAGCAGGCGCAGGCGCCCAGAACGCCATCGGGACCGGTGTGCTTGGAGGTGTCGTTACCGCCACAATGTTGGTAACCTTATATGCCCCTTTGTTTTATGTGATGGTTTACAGGGCTTTTTCCAAACGTAAGGAGGTAGTCCACAAGTCGGGACCGATTGGCCAGGAGTCGTGACATTACCCAACGGCCAATAGTTTGGCGACAATTATTGCATCTCATGCTGTAGAACTATTGCATTGTTACACAATTTGAATTAATGTAGCATATATGAATCAAAATTACCAAAAAAGTGTTATGGCATGAGTTGCGCTACAAATATTAGAACAGACTACACTGCTTATGTTAATAAAAAAATTAGCCTTTTCTTTTTCCTAATCGGATTGCTGGCGGTTATTTCGGTTTATTCCATATCCGCCGGCTCCTACAGCATTCCGGCGTTAAATGTCATCAAGTCGTTAATTGGTAAAGGATCAGGCCCCGAAGACATCGTGATCTGGAACATCAGGGCGCCCCGGATAGCGGCGGCTTTAATTGGAGGCTGGGGCCTTGCCCTCTCAGGCGCGGCAATTCAATGTCTTTTAAAGAATCCTCTTGCTTCTCCGTTCACGTTGGGTGTGAGTCACGGGGCCGTTTTTGGGGCAGCATTTGCGATAGTAATACTTAACGCCGGCATGGTCCCTCACGCCCCTGCCAACACGGGCTCTTCAGCAGTTCTAAATATAAATAATCTTTATTCTGTGACAGTGTTCGCTTTCCTGGGGGCCATGATCGCCACCGGTGTCATTCTTCTCCTGTCATCGATTAAGAAACTGTCCTCTGAAACAATAATTTTGGCCGGAGTGGCATTGTCCTCACTTTTTGTTTCGGGAACTATTCTTCTTCAGTATTTCGCCAGTGATGTCGAGGTTGCGTCTATAGTCTTCTGGACATTTGGTGATGTTGGAAGACTTAACTGGCCGGAGGTATTCATTATTCTTGGTTCTGCCGTTGTCGTGACCTCCTATTTTGCCTTAAATAGCTGGAACATGAACGCCCTGTTGGCTGGAGACGACGTGGCTGGATCGCTCGGAGTCAACGTGACTTTGGCGCGAGTTCTGGGCATGATAATGGCCACTCTGGTAACGGCTTTGATTACTGCCTTCATGGGTGTGATAGCCTTCCTTGGGCTATTGGCGCCGCACATAGCCCGCAGGCTTGTAGGGCCGGATCACCGTTTCCTTATCCCTCACTCATGCCTGATGGGCGCCCTTCTGCTACTTGTTTCAGACACTCTTGGCAGGACCATGATCGGTTCGGGAACATTACCTGTAGGAGTCCTGACGTCATTCATGGGAGCGCCTCTGTTTTTGTATCTTCTGGTAAGAGGGGGGCAGAAATGATTCTTTCAGTCCAGGGGATCAGTTTCAGTTATAACAGCCATCCTGTGCTTGAAGGAGTAAGTTTTGAGCTGGGCCGTGGCCAGGTGCTCGGGGTCCTCGGAGTGAATGGCGCGGGCAAGTCCACGCTGCTCAAGTGCATAAACAAAGTGCTGAAACCAACAAGAGGCGTAATATTACTCAACGATGAGGACATATTGAGCCTCAGCGGAAGACGCATAGCTCGACGAATCGGATACGTCCCACAGAAATACTCCGAAGACAATCTGACAGTCTTCGATACTGTCTTGCTGGGTCGCAAGCCTCACATCAAATGGAGCGCCGTAAAAAAGGATTACGAGATAGTGGAGCGCATACTGCACACGATGAAACTGGACAGGTTCGCTCTGCGTAAGGTTTCGGAGCTTAGCGGCGGCGAGTCTCAGAAGGTCATCATAGCTCGTGCGCTTGCACAGGAGCCTGACATTCTTCTGCTCGACGAACCCACCAGCAATCTTGACGTCAAGAACCAGATAGAGGTCATGGGACTGATCAAGGATGTTGTTCACCATCATGATGTGACTGTAATTGTCACAATGCATGATCTCAACCTTGCGTTGAGGTACACCGACAGACTCCTGATGATCAGGGACAACACCGTTTATGCTTCTATCAAGTCAAATCAGGTTACGCCAAAAATAATACATGAAGTTTATGGTATAAACGCGATCCTTGCAGACGTAAACGGTTATCCGGTAGTGGTGCCTCTCGAAACTGACCTTCATATCCACCACACCCACTGATGAATGTCATCTTCCATGGTCTCAGCGTCCAAACAAATAATTCTGTTGATTGGAGGGGAGCTTAATTGAAAAAACTCATAGCCTTTTGTTTCATTTTAGGGAGTATGTTTGGCCTATCAGATTCTTGTTTATCGCAGAAACCTGAGACTGAAGTGTCAGACATGGCCGGCCGGTTGGTAAAGGTTCCTGTTGATCCACAGAGAGTAATAGCGCTCGGACCTGGTAGCCTTCGGCAGATCGTTTACCTCGGCCGTCACGACAGAGTAGTTGGAATTGAACAATTTGAGAAAAGCTCTGCCCAGGGAAGGCCATATATTCTGGCAAATCCTGATCTGGCCAGGTTGCCCACAATTGCTCCGGGAGGTGGAAAGAATACAAACATGGAACCTGACCTGGAGGCTACTCTCAGAGTCAGACCGGACGTGATTTTTGTTTCGTACATGGATGCCGCAAAGGCTGATTCTCTCCAGAACAAACTCGGCATCCCGGTGGTAGTTTTGTCCCAAGGCAGATTCGCGGGATTTGATGAAAGGATTTTCGATTCACTCAAAATAGCCGCCAAAGTCCTGAACGTGGAGGGGCGTGCGGAAGCCATCCAAAAATTTGTTGACGACGCCAGAAAAGACATTAACTCCAGGGTGGGCGACCATCAGGCTCAAACTGGTCCCTCGGTATATGTTGGAGGGGTAGGCTTCCGTGGACAACAGGGTATAGAAAGCTCTGACGCCGACTACATCCCAGTGGAATGGGTTAAGGCCAATCATGTCGTCAAGGCTCTGGGAAAAACGGAACATCTCTTCATAAACAAAGAACAACTACTAGCGTGGAATCCCGACGTCATTTTCATTGACGGATCCGGATTGGCTCCTGTTTTGAAGGATTATCAGAAGAATCCCGATTATTATCGGTCACTGAAGGCCGTCAAAGGAGGCAGGACCCACGTCCTGTATCCTTTCGTGTTTTATGTCGCCAACATTGACACGGCGATTATCGACGCCTACGCAACAGGAAAAGTTCTGTATCCAGAAGAATTTGCAGACATTGATGTCAAAGCCAAGGCCGACGATATATACCGCTTTTTCATCGACAAGCCGGCATATGAACTGATGGAAAAGGACTTTGGCCCTCTAATATCAAACAATGTCTTCAGATAGACGGAGTCGATTCGTTTTTCATGCCAGCGCTGAATGTGTCCCGTCATAAATGGCGTTTGAGAAGTTGGCAAATTCTTGAGGCGAGAGTGTCTCAGCCCGACGTCCGAGGTCCACAGATGCTTGTTGAGCTGCAGTCTGAATGTCTTCTGGTGACAGACCGTGCGCAGTCATGGATTTTAGATTATTTCTTAACGTCTTGCGTCGGGATGCAAAGGCTGCTTTGACCAGACGGGTGAGTAACCTGTAATCTGAGACATTTATGTCGGGCCCTCGGTCAAAATCGATCCTTATCAGTGTCGAGGAAACTGCAGGAACCGGATAAAAGGCCTTGTTCGGTATGTCGAACAATCTTTGAACAGATGAGCGTATGCCAAGCAGAACACTTAGCGTGCCGTATTCCTTCCCCCCCGGGTCTGCCATAAATCGTTCTGCGACCTCCTGCTGCAGCATTATTGTCAGGGAACTGAAAATGTCACTATTGTCCTGAAACATGAAAACCAGTCGACTGGACACGTTGTATGGCAGGTTGGCCACCACACGAAGCCGCCCTATTCTCTGAGCCAGTTCACGAAAGTTGAACTTTAAGGCGTCAGCATGGACCAGTTCTACATTTTCAAGGTTTTCAAACCTCTTTTGAAGTTCTTTAAAAAAACCAGAATCTATTTCAATGGCTATGACTTTGGCGCCGGACTCAGCCAGAACTTGGGTCAAAGCTCCCAGGCCTGCGCCTATTTCTACGATATGTTCACCTGGAACAACACATGCTTCACGAACGATGCGATCCAGATAATGCCTGTCTACAAGCAGATTTTGGCCGAGCCACTTTTTGGGCGCCAGCTTGTTATCACGAAATGTTTTTATCGTATCATGAATGTTTGACACTCTTTTTACCTTGGCCCTTTTTCATTTTCCCACACAGAACCGGTCAAATATTCTGTCCAAAACATCATCAGTGAATTTCTGGCCTGTAATTTCATCTATCTTGTCACAAGCCGATTTTATCTCGAAAGACGCCATTTCGAGGGGACCCAGCGATACAACCGTTTGAAGAGCGTTTTTCATATTTTCATACGCCGACTCCATAAGAAGCACAGCACGATCGTTCAGGCATCCCTTTTCGTTAAACGGGACAGTCCCCTGAATGGATTCGCCCATTGAGGAAAGTTTTCGTTTTAACTCATCAATCCCTTGCGCTGTTGTCGCGCTGAGCCTGACCATTGAATCAGGAGTGACTTCATCAGGCAAAAGACTATCAAAAGCATTCTCTTTATCGATCTTGTTCATCGCAAAAATCTTTGGCTTGGACTCAACCGATTTGAGGACCATCCTGTCATCATCGTCCAACGGTTCAGAAGCGTCGAGAACTACTATTGCCAGATCGCTTTCTTCGAGCCATTTGATGGTTCTTTCAATGCCCTCTTTTTCGATGGATTCGGGATTTTTTCTTACCCCGGCTGTATCACCAAGAGCTATGGTCACCCCGTTGATACACGCCCTCTCCGAAACAGGATCACGGGTGGTTCCTGGAAATGGGGATATTATCATGCGATCCGAACCGAGTAATGCATTAAAAAGGGTAGACTTTCCAACATTGGGCTTTCCCGTAATAACGGCGGTCAATCCCTTATTTCTAAATCTCCCTGACCTGGAGTCCTTCAAGAGGCTTTCGGTTTTT
>CAZVOU010000060.1:0-20714 GCA_964628605.1 uncultured Syntrophaceae bacterium | reverse complement strand
CGGGACAGGACCAACGCCGATTTCAGTCATGGTATTTGCCCCGACTGCCTGAGGAAGCTTTATCCGGAATTTGCCGACGGCCTCCCGGCTGGCAGCAGAAGCGGCAAGAAAACGACCGAAACATGACAGCTAACTGGTATGAGAAAATCTAAAAAAACAAACTATTCTATGAGCAATTCCTGCATCCGGTCAAAGACAAACAAGTGTCTTTTAAGGGCCATGAACCATTGACGGAAGCGCTTAAAGAGTCGTCGTGCTGTTTGGAAGGTATTTGAAAGGTCGGATGAATCTTAACGGGAAAGATTATTCTGGGGATCGCATTTCGCATGGGAATCAAAGCAGTACATCCTCGCGGCTACCCTAGTTTCATCCCCTTGTGGTAAACTTTCGGGGATATCTGCCTTGAATCCCATGAAATTATTCTGAATGAGCTTACTTCTTGTCCTTTTTTGCAGGCTTATCGGCCTTTTTTGCCTTGTCGGCTTTCTTTGAATCATCTTTTTTGGCGGCTTTAGCCTTGACAGGCGCGCATTTCTTAACAGGGGCGCAATACACAGGAGCGCAGCAAACGGGGGCGCAGCAAACGGGTGTGTTGCAGCTTGATGAACTCTTGCCCAAAAACGGCAGATTTAGTCCAGGTAGAAATGCGTCTGCCGGGCTCGCAAAAATAATTCCCGCGGTTCCGACGGCTACTGTCAAAGCGAATACTAACAACAGCTTCTTCATTTTCTCGTTACTCCCTAAAAGATGGTTGATCCTTCAAGGGGATGATGATGTTTTCTTATCACAAGATGCGGTGTTTTGTCTAGTATTTGGATTGTGAGGATTTGTGAAGCATAAAAACTTGTTTGCGGGAAATAACTGATCTATATGTTTTTGATCAGTCAGTTCACGGCAATTGCCATTGGACATAAAGTCACGAGAGGTGGAAGCATCGCATGATTGTAGTTACAGGTGGAGCCGGCTTCATAGGAAGCAACTTGGTTAAAGCTCTTAATGATGCGGGTGAAACCGATATTCTGATCGTGGATCGCCTTGGATCATCAGAAAAATGGCGTAATCTTTCGGATCTAAGGTTTCACGATTACGAGCACAAGGACCAATTCATAGAAAAAGCTGAAAAAGGATATTTCAACCATCTGGTTAAAGCCGTCATTCATCTTGGCGCATGCAGTTCGACGACAGAACTGGACGCTGATTATCTGATGGAGAATAACTTCGGTTATTCCAAGAGATTAGCCGGTGTTTTCGCGGCCAGGCCCGGGCTCAGGTTCGTTTACGCCTCCAGCGCCGCCACTTACGGTGATGGGTCTTGCGGTTATTCCGACCAGCATTCAGCTTGTGACGCCCTGAGACCGTTGAACATGTATGGCTATTCGAAACAGCTCTTTGACCTGTGGGCCATGAAAAACGGGTTCATCAATCATTCGGTCGGCCTTAAATATTTCAATGTCTTCGGTCCCAATGAATTCCACAAGGCCGATATGCGCAGTGTCGCCATAAGAGCGTATTTTCAGGCTAAAGACACAGGAAAGGTCAAACTGTTCAAATCTTATCGCGAAGAATATGCGGACGGAGAACAGTTAAGAGATTTCATATATGTCAAGGACGCCGTAAAAATCACTTTGTTCTTTCTGGAGCATCCTGAATTGTCCGGCCTCTTCAATGTTGGCACAGGTAGGCCCTCGAGTTTCAACCAATTGGCCCTTTCCGTCTTTGCCGCCATGGGACTTGAGCCTCAGATCGAATACATAGGCATGCCAGAAGGCCTTGAAAAGAGATACCAGTACTATACGTGCGCAGACAC
The DNA here is from genome assembly GCA_964628605.1 of uncultured Syntrophaceae bacterium. Lineage (GTDB taxonomy): Bacteria > Desulfobacterota > Desulfomonilia > Desulfomonilales > Desulfomonilaceae > CAITZA01. The sequence goes on along the minus strand of CAZVOU010000060.1, from coordinate 18,907 downwards.
ATCAAAACTGATTGAAGCAGGATTTGATGGAGTTTTTACTGAATTGCCCGATGCAGTCAAAGATTATGTCCAGAATCATCTGGAAAAAGACTCACGGTCAAAAACAGATTGACCAAACCGCAAAAAAGCCCTGGAGAACTATTTTCTCACCAGGGCTTTTAGAACAAGTTCCATGACATCCTGTGACGTCGAACATTCAAAAATTCGTTCGGACGTTATTACAAACCAAAAGTCAATTCGGATACTTTTAGTTCATTCTTCACAGCAGTCACTCCAGGAAATTCCTTCACCAATTTTTCCGCTTTCTCTTTGTCCCTTCGTTCAGATATTCTGCCTGAGACTGTCACCAACCCGCCTGTCTCAAAATTTATTTCCACATTCCTGGCTATGGAAGAAGATAATTTTCTGCGTATGAGAGCTTCTATGCGCTTGGCTATGGATATGTTCTTCAGATTTTCGCAAAGCGAGGCCTCATCCTCTACCTGATCCATCTTCTCTATGGCTTCCATGATGACGTCACTGGCTTCTGAAGAGCCATATTTTTCAGTGTTTATGATCAGATCATACAAGGCCCATTCGTTCGGATCACTCCTGAATATGGATCTGATGAGGTTCTCCCTTTCGTGGTCATATTTGACAACAAAGTCCTGGGCTTCGCTTTTAGTGAAGTTATAGCGTTCCATAATCCTTTCTACCCGCATAGGAAACGGAGCGACTATACGACACTTGAAAACACCGGGTATTCCTCTCAAAACTATCTGCGCACCTCTGCCAACAAGGACCACGTTTCCCGAGCTTGCCTTCTCAAAGGTTAACGCCTCAAAAAGACTTGTGTATGAGGGCCGGTCAAAGAATATCCTCTCAAAAAAACCCGGGCCGTGCTCTGTTTCATACAGGTCACAAGCCCGACTGTATTCCGGATCACAATTTTGAGCCAACTCGTGAACCTGATCTCTTCCTACCAGTTCGAGTCCCATTCTTCGCGCTATGGTAGCCGCCACAACATCCGCGTACGAACCAACGAGTCTGGAGATAGTCACTATTCGCATTTTACCCTCGCAAACTTTTTTGAGAACTTTGGCGCTGACTGCCAAAGACCTTAAGACTTCTTCAGAACAAGACATCCTAGTGGAGGCAAGGTCAGCCTCAAATGACGACCGTACCCATGATGTGGCTTAGCGGTTGTTCTTATGACACCACCATTGCCAACATCGCTACCCCCATAATATGAGGAGTCAGAGTTGAGAATTTCGAAATAATCTCCCTCATCAGGCGCCCCGACCATATAATCCTGCCTGACAACCGGGGTAAAGTTGAACACACAAATAAGATTACCCTCCGGGCCTCTCCTCATATAGGAAATGACACTGTTATAACTGTCATTGCAGTCTATCCAGGAAAAACCCTCCGGTTTGCAATCCCATTTCCACAGGGCGCTGTCTGAATTGTACAAGGCGCCTAAATCTTCCATAAATCTGGACAATTTTTCATGAGGCTCATATTCCAGGAGATGGCTCTCCAGGCAGGAATCGTGATTCCACTCATTCCACGTGCCCAACTCAGAACCGGCTATTAGGAGCTTCTTCCCGGGATGTGTGAACATATAAGCGAAAAGCAATCGCAAATTGGCGAATTTTTGCCAGTCATCCCCAGGCATTTTACGCAGCAATGAGCCTTTGCCGTAGACAACCTCATCGTGGGATAACGGCAGAATGAAATTCTCGCTGTAGGCGTACATCATCGAAAAGGTCAGATCGTTCTGATGAAAACTCCTGTGAACCGGGTCCTTGGAAAAATACTTCAGCGTGTCATGCATCCACCCCATGTCCCATTTGAAGCCAAAGCCCAGCCCCCCCAGGTAAGTAGGAGTCGTGACTCCAGTCCATGCCGTCGATTCCTCAGCCACAGTGAAACAGCCGGGAAATCTTGCATAAACTGCCCCATTGAACTCTTTGATAAATTCTATAGCTTCAATATTCTCATTCCCGCCATATCTGTTAGGAACCCACTCCCCTTCGTTTTTGGAATAGTCAAGGTAGAGCATTGAAGCCACCGCATCCACTCTCAGCGCATCAATGTGATATTTGTCAAACCAGAATAGCGCGTTGCTGACCAGGAAGTTTCTGACCTCGTTCCTGCCATAGTTGAAAATGAGAGTTCCCCAATCCTTGTGTTCGGCCTGGCGTGGATCCTCATGCTCGTAGAGCGCTGTTCCGTCAAAAAGCCTCAGGCTGAAGTCATCTTTCGGGAAATGGGCCGGGACCCAGTCAAGAATGATCCCTATGTTGTTACAATGGAGATATTCCACAAAATACTTGAAATCGTCAGGTGTTCCGAATCGGCTGGTTGGCGCAAAATAACCGGTAACCTGGTATCCCCAGGACGCGTCAAAAGGGTGCTCCATTATGGGCATCAATTCAACATGAGTGAAACCGTATTTTTTGCAATGCGCCGCTACCGGTTCCGCCAGTTCCCTGTAGGTCGCCCATCGAAAATTGTCCTCCGCTATCCTCATCCATGAACCCAGGTGAACTTCATACACACTCATGGGATTGGACATAGGATTTCGATTGCTTCTGGACTCAAGCCAGTTCTGGTCAGACCATTCGTAACTATCCACATTCCATACTATGGACGCTGTTTCCGGACGCAATTCCATATAAAAAGCGAAAGGATCCGTTTTAATTCTTAGATCCCCGGACTGAGTCTTTATTTCGTACTTATATAGGGTATTGACGCCTATCCCGGGTATGAACAATTCCCAAATGCCGGAACTGCCCATGCTCCTCATGGGATAAAGCCGCCCATCCCAATTGTTGAATTCTCCTACTATACTGACCCTCTTGGCATTTGGAGCCCAGACTGCAAAAGATACCCCCTGCGCTCCGTCCAGTTCCCTCTGGTGAGCCCCCATTTTCTCATAAAGACTGTAATGCTTGCCTTCTCCGAGAAAGTATAGATCCTGATCCCCCAAGGTAGGCATAAAACGGTAGGGTGAATCATTTTCCCATGTTGAGCCATCAGCAAAAATAAACTGGATGGAATGAGTCAGAGGTAGTGAATAACCGGCCAACCAGAGCCAGAAAAGCCCCGCATAGTCAGATGGCTCCATGGCCAACGGCCCTGAGCCGATAATAAGGCGGCACCCCACCGCGTCAGGATGATAAGCCCTTATTATTAAGCCTTCTTTACCATCAATCTGCGCATTGTGAGCGCCCAGAACGCTATGAGGATCGGAATGCTCAATACTAATCAGCCGATCAATGTCCTCATCAGATATTCCGTGGAGAATTCCATTAAAGTTCATGATTCTTCCCTCGTACTAATCAACCGTAGTTTTTAGGAAAGTTCTGAAACAAATAAATTTTGTCAGGTTTTTGAGACAAAATAGAGTTTTGAAAACATTTCACTTATGGAATTCTAACTCATTATCGAAAAATGGTTCAAATTATTTATTGATCCATTTTGTTATTTTCCGGAATGTTTTCCTGTTTGACGTATAAAATTCTCAGGCAGTTGGGACAGGTCAGGAATTCCTGTTGCTTGAGCACCCGAATATTGAGTTGCGGTGGGACAGACATGTAACAACCCGTGCAAGATCCGTTGACCATCTCTGCCAAAGCATTGCCTCTCGCCTTTTTGACTATTTGGTAGCGTTTCAGGTATTCTTGGTCGATATCAACGACTATTTGGTCTTTTTGCTTTGTCAAACGTTCCACAGAGTCTTTAGCGGTTTTCAGGATTTTTTCCGTTTCAGCCTTTTTTTGCACTATCGTCTTTTCAAGACTGTCCAGTTCTGACTGTTTTTTCTCCGCGCTTTTTTTCAAATCTTCAGACTGGTTTATCAGCTCCAGAATGGTTTCCTCGATTTCACCCGCAACTTTTTTCCCGAGCTTGATCTCACGAGACAGAGCGTCGTGCTCCTTGAGATTCTTGATGCTCAACAGTCGTCTCTCAGACTTCTTGATCTTGTCCTGCTCCACCGCAATATCCTGCTCTTTGCCCCGTAGTTCTTTTTCCAGAACCACCTGTTGGGCCAAAGCCTCGTCAATTTCATGTCTCAAGGCCACCATTGATTTAGCCATTTCCTGCAGCTCTGACGGCATTCGATCAATGTGCTGTTGAAAATGGTCTATCTGTATATCGATTTCCTGGAGTTCTAACAACCTTAGTAATAAGTCTTTCAAGTAAAATCCCTCCTCATCAGGTTTAACATACGTTAAATGGGTCTTTTTCGTCATGGCATTCACAGCAGACTATACGAACACCCACTTTTTCAAATTCTTCTCTGAAAGTGTCTGCCATAAGTTTTATGGCATGCTTCTCCATTCCAAAGTGACCTGCGTCGATTATCGGCATACAAAAGCGCCGGGCATCCATGGCCGAATGGTATTTGACGTCCCCCGTAATCATAACGTCCGCGTCCATTGCCACTGCCCTGCCCAAGTAACCGGAACCGCTTCCAGAGGCCAAAAATACATTGGAAACCATCTTTTCCGGATAGTCACAAATGACTGTGGTTCCATCCAGATTCCATTTCCTTTTGACAAGGTCATTAAGAGAGGTAAATGAAAGCGGCTGCTTAAGCCTTCCTATCCGCGCGCAACCTGCTTGCTCGGGTATGACTGTTTCTTGCAGCCCCAGCAATTCAGCAAGGTAGTCGTTTAATCCGCCCTCAGCCGCATCGAGGTTTGTGTGAAGGCTAAGAACGTCCACATGTGACCCGATAGCCAACATTATGCTTTCACCGGTCAATTCCGATGCCAAAATGTTTTTTACAGGATTAATAAGGAGGGGATGGTGAGTAATAATTAATTCACAGAGGTTGTTTTTTGCGAAATGTATTGTGGATGGATTAACGTCAAGACTAAATGCTATGTTTGTGATTTCCCGGTTTGGATCCCCAATCTGAATTCCTGAATTATCCCAGGGCTCCGAGTTGTTGAATGGAAATTTCCTGTTGGCTATTTCCACAATCTGACTTAGCTTAAGGGCTCTCAAATCAGGTAACCTGCTTTCATTTTAAAAGACTGACGCATGTCTTGAGGGTCTTTCTCCTTGCGTAATGAATCTGGCTATCTGGATACATCCGGGCATAATCAAAAATCCAGTCGTGGTAGCGTAACGTCACATATCCAACTGATCGACGTTATTACATTAAAATTACTGGCAAAAAAAAACGGGGAGCTTTTTTTAGGGCTCCCCGTTTGGAAGTTTGGCACTGTGGTTTTTGAGTCAATTGATCGCATTTTTGGTCAAATCTAAAATGGTGGGCCCACCTGGATTCGAACCAGGGACCAACCGGTTATGAGCCGGGAGCTCTACCAGCTGAGCTATGGGCCCTTACTGATAAACCGTAATTATACGGGAGTTAAATGCGTCAGTCAATAGTTATTTAACTTAAGTCAAAAAAAGGAGCAGAGCGCTCCTTTGATCAACACGAATGAGATTGAATGCCGGACAAAGCCCTCTAATATCCCCAGTAGCCACGATTATAGTTTTGCCACTGATTGTTCACACTGCGCCTGTAAGCGTCCTGACCAGAAGCCTCGGTGTAAGGTATGACGGTTTCCTTGCCTTCAACCTCTCTGACTTCCGTCAAGCACACCAGGGCCTTATCCAAAAGGGCTTTCCTCTTTTTGACAATATTGTTGAAGTCCTTGTTCTTGGCGGACTTGACTGATTGAGAGCATTGCTGAAGTTCACTGAAGAATTTGTTTTCGGCGCCAAGCAGATTCCTGGTTTCTTTCCTAATGGATTTGAGTATTTCTTCCTTTTCGGCCAGTCCTTCAGCGACCTGGGATGCGATAGTTTTTCCCTTTCCCGCTGAAACCAGGGGCTTGTTAGTAATTTTTTCCACCGGGGTCTGTTCCAGAGCGTTAAATTTATCCAGCCGGTCTTTTATTTCCTGATAAGCCTGTTCCCATTTGCTTTTAAGGGGCATACACTGCGGGTCCACTTCCTGGGCCGATACCTGTGCGACAGGAATCAACAGAAAGAGCATGACTAGCGCCACAAAACGGGACAATCTTCGAAACACCGACCGGGTCAATCTATCCACTTTGTTGAGTCTCCTTTCGGACACACTTCATAAATATCACTATCAACATTGAACGAATATAGTGACATTTTATCTTATTTGCCAATAAATTTCCAGAGTATTTCTAATTTATAAAATTTAAATGTCAGAATTAAACAAGAATTATACAATACGTTTAATTTAATCTACTTTAATTACTTAGTTTTTTGAATACCTGCGTGCCACCTCTTCCATGATAGAAGAAACCTTTTCAGAAAGCATATAGTTAATGCCTCCGCGATCGAAGGATTCTCGAACTAATTCAAGAAAAGTATCAAATCCGCCCTCGCTCTCAAGGATAATCCGGGCGTTACGCGCTTCCTCGGCTGTATACTCATTGTCAGGGTTTTGCGCAACCCGCGCAAACGCATCGCGGTATTCTTTTTTTCCTCCCCAGAAGACTATCACATTGTCCATATATTCCAACATTTCCCTGATTTCACTGACCAATTCTTCTCTGGTGGCGGTTTCTAAATCCATTTTATCTCCTCACGTAACTATGAAATTATCCTGGATGTTGAATGTTCAGAGCGACGATATTCATCGGTCGAACAGTGATCGGATTTTTGATTTTGTTAATAGGCGGAATCTGTATCGGACCTAGAATCTTATTGGTAGATTCTTTATCTCTCTCATATCCTGTTCTTTCAGGGTCTTGGTAAGACTTTCTTCCCATCTGAAAAATCGTCTGGCGATACATTCAACCTTGTCCAGAGACTGCGCAATTTCCTGAGCCAGATAATGATCCCTATTTTTTTCAGCCTCTCGAAGCTTTTGTTTAAGATGAATAAGTAATTTACGCGCCTGTTCAGGTGTTTCTATGTATATGTTTGGATCGTATACACTTCCACGTCTTTCTTTCGGACTCCACCTGGACCTGATATCGTTGACGTGTTCTCTTAACATGTTAGAGCGTTCCCTGCCGGTTGACCAGGCCTGGAATTTCAAACCATCCAGACCTTTCGTACACCAGATAGAAATTCAATAGCACTACGAATTGTAAAGCACGCGGTTGAAAAAAACAAGAACCATGAGGTCCATTAGGTCCGTCCAAATTTTAACAACCGCAATGTAATATACGAGTGTTCCAGTTCTGGCGATCAACCGTGACATGAGCAACAATTGTCAGACCGGAATCAAATTAATGTTGGAAGACGTCCTGAGCATGCTCGTCTAGGTGTTGCATCGCTTCGATGGCTTGTGATAAAGTCGTGAATAGAATGAACAGGCGGTAAACCATGAAAAAAGCCACTACAATCATTTTAATCCTGATTGCCCTGGGTGTGTGCCTGTTGACGCCGAGCACACCAGACGCCGGAGAGATCTGGATAAAATGCCACATTACCTGTCGATGCCTCCAGGATAATACCGTCGGCAACTTTTCATTCAACATTCCCGTCGATACGACCCCGGACATCGGATTCGACGCCGACCTCGCTTGCAAGAGATATGGTCACCATGTTTGTTACGAGGGATGTAACGGCCTGAAGTTTACTTACACCTACCAGGTTGTGGCGCCCTGATCAGCGGGGTCCGGTTCTAAATTTATTCGTTTCCCCCAACAAGGTCCTGCTCATTCAGACCGCTTGTCGCCCCGTGCGCCCCTTTGTCCCAGTATTATCAGTAACATCGATATCAAAAGCAGAAAGCTCAGGATTGTGGCTGGAATCGTCTTACCTTTGAAAAAAAGTAAAGCGATGCAACTGGCGCTCAAGATCACCGCCGGATAGGCTATCCAGTTACTGGTAAGTATTTTGATCAGTATTTTCAATTATGTTAAACCTGTTTCCATCGGTGGGCCGCTGTTGTCCCCATTACATCAGTTCCTGGACAATTTGTCAGACTTGGCGCTGTGTCTGATGATGTTAAGGTACTGGGAATAATCCAGTTTCTTGAATGTTTCCAGGGCCTGATCCATCTCTTTCTGCGCCTGTTCAAAACGGCCTAGTTTTTCCAAAACCTTAGCCTTTTCTGTTGTCAGCGCTGCAGATGATTTATCAAAATAGTTCAGAGATTCGTTGAACTTTTGGGCTTTCGAATACAATTTTGCCATGTTATAAAAGGCTTTAGATTCATTGGAAATATCGCCAACCGAACGCGCCAGCCATAGAGTTTTCAGATTATCCATTGCAGGCTCAACATCCAATCCTATTTTACCGGCCAATGAGCGCGACTTGGACTCCAGTATTTTTTCAGCTTCCCGACTCCGTGGGTTCGAGGTTGAAAGCGCTCTGGTATAATCTTCCAAAGCCTGCGAGAGGTGACCCAATTTCTCGTTTATCAATCCCCTTTGATTAAAGGCTATTTCTTCATTTTGCTTGAAATCAAGTTTCTCTCTGAAAGCTAATGATATGTTCAATGCGTTTATAGCTTTTTCGTAACTACCGTTTCGTGAATATTTTTCGGATAATTTTTCCAGGACAATGATCATTTGCTTTTCATCGCCCGATTTTCGGAGCTTTCTAAGTTCAGCCAGGTCCTCATTAATGGATTTCTCGCTGACCTTTTTAGTCGCTTCCGAAGTGTCCTTTTTGGAAGAAACCTCCGTCTTGTTTGGAATTTGAACGTCTCTGTTCTTTACTGAGGCCATAGCTTCAACCCCTGACACAGGAGCTGGAGGATGAATCGCCTCAACTTCTTTCCCCGGTGGAACCGACGACTTGTTTCCGGATGACGAAATCTGTCGGGGAGACTCAGGTAAGAGTTGGTCCGGGCCAAGTTTTGATTCGATGCTCTTCAATCTGGCCGACACATTTGTTCGATTACCTGGCTCCTGATTGCTGTTGGACGCCTGAAGCCGAGGACCATCATTGCCCCATAACACGGGACCTCGTCCAATTGCTTCAAGTTTTTCAGGCGAATTAACCGGTCTTTGTTTGGAGACGCTTTTTGATTGACTCGTCGGTTCTATGGTCTCCGGGCTCTGTGCGTGCGTTTTTAGCTGAGCAACTTCCGTAGACGCCAATTTTTCATTCTTGACCCCTGAAACGGCCGGAACCGATTTTTCAGAATCAGCCGATTTGGAAACGGTCGGCTTTTCCTGATTCAAAGTTTGGTTTGGCTCTTTCGAAACCTGTGACGCTGTCTTTGTTTTTGGGTCCGCTATTTTCCTCCCAGCCAGAGCGGCTTCCTGAGCGGCTTTGGCAAACAGGATTCCAGCCTGTTCATTCATACCCGAAGCTGTCCTGATATTTCCTAGTTCAATCAAGGCTATCGCCGCTTCATCGTGAGCTTTAAGACTGTTGAATAATTTTACGGCATGCTCACAGGTTTCCGACGCTTTTGCGCTTTCACCCATCGAATTGTAAAGCCTGCAAATTGAGAGTTGGCACCATGCGACTGCCAAAGAATTTCGATTACGCTTTTCAAGCTGTCTGGCATCCTCAAATCTGACCAAAGCTTTGTTAGTGTCGCCTTTGGAGACAAACTCCAGTCCTTGTCTAAAAATTTCGGCAGCCGAATTCGAGAACGAACGTAGCGCAGACTCACGGCTGATCTTTTCAATTTCTTGAATATTTTCTATGACAGGGGCTACGGAAGGCCACTTGCTGTTTTCCGTCTCTACTCTGGCTTCAACCTTTGGCGAGGCCGGCACGATATCCCTTTTTAGTGACGCCTGTCCAGACTGTGGTATTTTTGAACTCTCTGAGGCTTTCCCCACGGTAGGTTCGGCTGACTTTCTCTGGTCCGCTGCACTCCTGGAACTTGAATTGGAAGAAGCCTGGAGTTTTTCCAGACTTGCTATCTTTTTCTCTAATTGCGAGATGACATCCGGTTCTCTGATTAGACCCATGGCGACCTGATACATTTTCAGGGCTTTTTCCCTGTCGCCTATTTGTTCAAGCGACTCCCCCATAAAGAGAAATGAACGGTAGTCTAACGGTCTGAATGAGACGGCAAGGTCGTAATCCTTGATGGCGGAACGATGATCCCCTTTGCGTGCCCTGGCCAATCCCATGTTGGTGTAAATTTTTCCTTCTATTCCTCCAAATTTAAGGGCTTCGTTAAAATCCTGCAGCGCCTCGTCGTAATTCCCACGTTGAAGATAGATGAGACCTCTATTGTTGAGCGCATTAGCGTAATCCGGCTTGATCTCGAGCGCTTTGCTGTAATCCGCCAGCGCACGTTCAATATCTCCCAATCGTTTATAAGCTACCCCTCTGTCATTATAGAGTCTGTAATCATTGGGGGATTCCTTTATTGCCCGGGAAAAATGGTCAATGGCTTCTTGTACGGAGCCTGCTTTCATTGCAGACAATCCCGAATTATAGTAGTCAGGATTTGCAGCCCATGCGGCCTGAGTCATTAAAAAACAGGACCCAACCATTATAGTCACTGCAATGAAACCATTTAAAAGTCTCATCAACTTTTCCCTCACTCAAAATCAGTCATCGGGCCAGGACTGTTGACTCGGCAGTCAACCTGCCCGTCATTCACCAACAGGATTAATTAAAAAAATCACATACGGTTTTTTATTGCTGTTCTGAGTTGCCATCAGCCAAACCGAATTGCCCCAAAATGTCTTTTACAAAGAAGGCAATCTCATCGAGAGCGGCCGGTAACTTATCCGTCATAGAGGCGTCCTTGATAGCTCCATAAACATTGTTTGAACCATATTTGATGACCTTGTTTGATGGATCGGGGGTTCCTGAGACGTCATATTTTTCCATGCCCACCGCCAACGCTATTCCTGAAGCTACAACACACATCAAAATTACGAGAACCACTGTTTTGATGACATATCTCATCCTAATCCTCCAATACTTGTGACCATAATATTCTACTATATGTCAATATTATATCATAAGTCTTCGAAAAATGATAGAGTTAATGGATCGTTTATAATCAGTTCTATTTTCGGATAGTTAATTAGATTAGGTGAAACCATGAATTGGAGTAGAGACTGACTCGTGGTTTCTTGGTTATTGAACGGGAGAGCATGATCAGGGTCTGACGGAGTGATGAGGCGCAGGAAGATTCGAGTCTACCCTGCGCCTTAAGAGGCTTATCGCAGGCCGTCTTCTTTTTTAGCTTCCTCCATCTTTAGTCCGCCGATTCTGGGTAGCGGACGTCCGGAGTCTGTAACAACGAGAGCAACCACTATTTCATCACCTTTAGGGGCATCCTGGACTCTGACGGGCATTGCGTCGAAATGAGATCTGACGAATGCAGCATCCTTGTAATGGACGGGAACATCTATTTCTGTTCCTGGAGTGCCCATTTTTTTGGCTGACGGTATTATGGCTTTCCCGCCGGCCAGAGCATTTCGGAAGGGTGTTCCCAGTTTTGGATGCAAAATGGCTCCTGCATGCTCAAGTTCACCCATAGTGCCCACTATTGCGGCCTTCCCATAACTGTGAGCGTCTTGGGGTTTGATACCCAGAGCTTTGACAGCTATGTCGGCAAGCAGGGCGCCAAGCTCTTCTCCCGTGTTTATAAGTTCTTCCAGATTTTCCTGGTAAACGCCGGCAAAGGGGTTCTTGATGACCGCCAGGGCGGCGGCCCTTCTGGTCGGCGGGTTGACGGGTTGTCCCATTTCAGTTCTGGTTTCTTCTACAACGGTTACAATTTTGCGGATGTTCATCGAATCGATCTCCTAAGTTTACTGAAAAGTTGCTGGACGGTCAGGCTCAATCCGAGCCCGAATATGTTGTTGAGTAGATTTTTAGGGGTCTTTCCGTTTTTATTTCACGACTTCAGTCTGACATGTTCCAATCGGCTGAAAATGGAGCCACAGGTTGCCATTCGGTCGCATACCTTCAAAAAAGCTCCCAAGATCAAGCCCTGTGCGGTTAATTGTTCCGCTCTGGCTAATCCCTTGTCGAGGGCTTCATTTATTTCCCGTTCGGTCAATTTGTCAAAACCGATGGTAATTTCCAGATCCTTGATGTCACTATCCGGATCCAGTTCTTTTGCCTGGATTCTTCGGATGCCGGAGCTTTGAATATAAGTGTGGTTGGCTATTTCAGTGGCTGCAGCGTCTGCAACCGAACATCTGGCGGCAAAAACAACTGCTGAAGAGGCTATGCCACGAGTAAAGCTTCTTCCTCCCAAACCGCTGGAGCATACTCCTCCAACCCGATCAGATCCCAGAACACGTAATTTGTGATCCACAATGTGGGAACTGATGTCAGAACGTATTCCTACCGTTATAGGAGCGTCCTCGATCGTACGAAGGGCTACATCACCCCCGTTATTTACTATGGACCTTGTAGCCCCCTCGCTGATCAGATAGTCTGCGACCGCGTCTGCAATCGATCCTGCGACAGCAGCCATTGGAGTCAAATCTGTTGAAATTATCATGCGACAGGCCTTCCACATTTCTCTGACGACCGATGAATCAGGCTCTTGTTCAATTTTTGTGGCGGGTAAATTCAGTTTATGACGTTCGGCAGCGACCTGACTCAAAAACTCTATCGCCTTGAAAGCGGCAAGTTTTTCTAATTCGGGATTTCGTTCTCCATGAATGGACGCATCTATAAACATCCTCATTGGTCCGCATTCAACGAGAACTGTTTTGTCTCCAAGCAGAACTACATCACTTTTCAATGTCTTACGCTTTAGGGCTTACCTGACAAACGGCTTTATCGCTTCTTCGTGTCCGCCCATTTCCAGATAGTCTTTCAGGGTCATGGTGTATTCGATCGGGCAAACTGTGGCAGGTGTAGGAACCCATGTGAAGGCCCCGCGCGTTATTTTTTCCACGTCCACCATGAAGTTTATGCCGCCGCCGGGAAGAACGAATGTTGGAGCGCCGCCGACTGTTAATCTGACTTTGTTTTGATGAACCGCTTTTGTCAGCTTGATGGGATATCGCGTGACTCCTGCGCGGGCGCTACCGCCTGAGCCTCCGCAATAAATTCCGGAAACTCTCGATGCCTCACAGCTTTCAGAAAGGGCTTTGACGGCATCAGCCGCCGGTTGGGTTAATTCCATTTCGACGAGCTGACCGTCTGGTCCCACTTCGAACATGGCTGCCTTACGACCGGTTGTTTCAGTGATGAGGATTTTAAGTCCAGGTTTGGCCACGTTCATGTCAACGGAGGATATTATCTCCTGGGGCCTCCTGATAGAGGTGCCGCCCCAGCCATCCCCATGATCTCCAAAATAACGGCCTGGGGTGCTCTTGCGAAATATCAGATTCACGCCGCTCGGAGAAGCCCCGACATATTTGCCGGCTGCGTGTTCACTGAACAGGCCTGTAAGATGGGAATCCAGCACTATGGTCTCATCCGCAACTTCCTTGAAAATGGGGGCAAAAAGTCCTAAAGTAGCGCTTCCGCATCCCACACGCATAACACCATCGACTTGCCCGTCAATTAGCGGAGAGTTACCTATCTGGGCCGTTATCTCGCTTCCCTTGTCAATCCGGAGTTTAGCGCTTTTCCCATTAGCCAGGTCGGTGATCAGCTTTGCTATTATCATTCCGTTAGGGCCTGTGAGAAGATTCACTCCTCCTAAGGACAATATCTTGGACCCGTATTCCTCTGTAGTGAGATGGCCAACCCGTTTTTTCTTGAAAAAAATTCCGGAGCCTTCCTGCCCGATTGTCAGGTCTGTATCTATCTTAAGTTTCAGTCCGGAGTAGCTTAGAGGAGCCTCTGTGACCACAGTCACCACATCGATTCCTTCAACCGTGGATTGCACTATATGCGGGGCCGGTTTACAGTCCGGATACGTTGTGCCGGACCCGATTGCGGTAATCAAAGGCTCCCTGATTTCAGAACTCCAGTCGTTACCGACAATGGATCGAACATCATCATACGTCATCAGTGGCGTCACACGCTCAAGTTGGGTTCCTGTGTTTCGGAAGCGTTGGCAGGCCCCGGTGAAACCTTCCTTGATTTTGCATCGCACAGGACACGATTCACATGTGATGTAGGAATACTCAGGAGTTTCATCAGAGGAAAGAGCCGACTCATTGCATACTCTGTAACATGCCCCGCAGTCACAGCATGATTCCCAAATTGTGGCTTTGCGTTTCTTTATGGTAATGCTCCCCTGAGGGCATACTGAAACACAATGACCGCATCCCTTGCATTTTTCTTCGATAACTTTCATGTGAGCCGAATCTATCCTTTGCTGAACTTGCTTTAAGCGGCTACGCCGGCTTTACGAGAGGCAGGAGGGGTGTTACGGCTGACTTTCACCTTAATCTCGCCGTCTATGATAACCATTGACACCCCGGGAACATCCCCGGCCTTGATAGCCTCTAAAGCCGTTTTGCCTACCGATCCCATCGGGTAATCCATTATCGTGAGATCAGCCGGACAACCCTCCCGGATAAACCCACATTCGAGATTAAAAATCCTGGCTGTATTGCCCGTGGCCATACACAAAGCTTTTTCGGGCCCCAGAGCGGTCAGGGAAGCGGCAGTGCTTATAACCCTGAGAATGCCTAATGGAATTATTCCTGTTCCTGATGGGGCGTCATTTCCAATGATGAAACGTTCCAGGGCGTTGTATTTGATGCCTAGATTCACAGCGTCCACCAACGTTTTCATGTTTCCGCAGTGAACCAGCTCCAAGGCATATCCGGTCTGTCTTACCAGTTTTTCAATTTCATCGACTGACACCGATGTCGGACCACCATTGACATGGCAGGCCACGTCAGGGTCTACGGAAATTACCTGATCCGCCGTCACAGTGTCACTGCCCGGTATCGACGTGCCTCCCGTGTGCATCAGAATCTTCATTCCATTCTTCCTGGCCCAGAGCACCATAGGGACGGCATCCTCGGCAAATTTTACAGAGCCCAGCCCAATTTCACCAACTATCTTGACTCCCTCGCGGCGCATTTCTTCAAAATCTGTTTCCTTGAGACCTTTTTCGAGAATCACCGCCCCACCAATCACCTTAGCCCCTCCTGGCCTGAAATTGTTGAAAGCCTTGGCGGCTAGAATAGCCAGAGCTTTGGTCCCGGCCGGATCTTTGGGACGCCCCTGGAGATGTACTTCTCCAGCGGAGATCATAGTAGTCACTCCACCGTGAGTCTCACTCTCAAGGAACCCTATCTGGTTCTGGCGTGGTGAAAAATCTCCAAGCACTACATGACAGTGTGAGTCGATAAGGCCTGGAGTTACCGTAGTCTGAGCAGCGTCTATCACCTGGTCTACTTTCTTGCCCGAAAAGTCCTGGGAAGAACCGATAGCGGATATTTTTCCATCTTCTATGATTATGGCGTCAGCCTTGATTACTGGATTGTTGATGTCGCCGGAAATCAGTGTGCCGATATTTTTGATAAGCTTGGTAGGCATTGTGTCTCCTTGTGTGCCATGTCACTTTATGTTCACTATATTTGCAAAGATCACAGGTTTAGGAATCTGTGGAAATGATGCTGGCGGCAAGGACCCGCTCAAGATTTGCAGGTAATTTGTAAATACGTGAGCCCAAGGCGTTGGAGATGGCGTTCAGAATAGCCGGGGCTGTGGGTATGAGGGCCGGTTCTCCGACCCCTTTGGCGCCGAATGGCCCTGTTGGCTCATAATCCTCGACAATGATGGGTATTATTTCCGGAACGTCGGCGCAAGTGGGTATGTGGTAATCTTTCAGGGATTCCGTTTTCCCCGGATTAAACTCTTCCATCAATGCAAAACCCAGACCCATTACTACACCACCGTAAATCTGTCCCCTGACATTTTCAGGGTTGATGGCTTTTCCGACATCGTGAGCGGCGGTCACCCTTAACACCTGGACTTCACCGGTGAGTGTATCTACTACGATTTCTGCGACATGGCTGGCATAAGCGAATGCGGCGTAAGGTTTGCCCATTCCCGTTACGGGGTCTAGCGGGGTGGTGTCAGGATCAAAAAATCCCTGCCATTTCAAAGGCGTTCCGGCTCGGCTAATTATTGAAGCCAGTTCCTGAAATGTGACCGATTTACTTGGGTCCTGCAGATCCCTGATTTCACCGGATTGCATCTTCAGCCCGCTCCTGGACGTTTTCAGTTTATTGGCCGCATGAGTAAGGAGGACTTCTTTGAGTTTGCTTGTCGCGTCCAGAACAGCGTTGCCTGAAATGTAAGTCTGACGGCTGGCCGAGGTGGCCCCCGCAGACGTTGTTTGTCCTGTATCGGCTATCACCAGTTTGATCGACATAGGATCAATGTTCAATTCCTGGGCAGCTATTTGTGATAAAACCGTGGAGGAACCCTGTCCTATATCTGCGGCGCCGGAAAAAAGAGTTATCGATCCATCTTTATTCAACTCAATCTGTGCTGTCGATGGATTCTGAACACCGGTGTTGCCAATCCCGTACAACATGGACGCAGTTCCTACTCCGTATTTTAGATGCGGTTTCAGAACGGGCGCGCTTTTTATGGCCTTTTCATAATATGGTTTAACGGCTTCAAGGGTTTTTGATATTCCCACACTCGCTTCGAGTTGCTGTCCTGTAGATGTTTGTGAACCGACCCTCAGCGAATTCCTAAGCCTGATTTCAAGAGGGCTCAGACCCAACGCCTCAGCCAGTAGATCAATCTGGGACTCGTGCGCAAACGCTATTTGCGGAACCCCGAATCCACGCATTGCTCCGGCCATCGGATTGTTGGTGTAAGCGAAGGTAGACTCTATACTCAAGTTTGGAATCTCGTACGGCCCTGTCGCATGAACAGCGGCCCGAGAAACCACTGCCATGCCATAAGAAGCATATGCGCCCGTATCGCCTATGATTTTTACTTTAGCCGCCAGTAATCTTCCGTCTCTTGATGCGCCACTTTTGTACCATATTTTCAAAGGATGACGTTTGGATGTGGAAAGAAATGCCTCTTCCCTGGAATAAACCATCTTTACCGGTCTGTTCAACAGCCATGCGGCCAATCCCAAAAAGCCTTGAGTATTTAAGTCAAGTTTAGAGCCAAAACCGCCTCCCGTTGGAGATTGTATTATTCTGACCCTGGATTCATCCAGGTTTAAGAGATCACAAACATCTTTTAAATCGTAATGAGGATTCTGGGTCGATGCAAAAATGGTCAGTACGCCACTTTCATCTATCAGGGCCACACCAGCGTCAGGCTCTATATAGGCGTGTTCTACATGGCTGGTTTCGTAATAGCGCTCTACAACTACGTCAGAAGTCCGGAAAGCTTCCTCCGGATTACCCTTTTTTATGATTCTTGAGCCGAGAAGATTGCCTTTTTCATGAATCCTCGGAGCGTCCGGCCTAAGTGCATCTTCGGGATCAAAAATACCAGGCAACTCCTGATAGGAGACACTGACTAGCCTGGCCGCCTTCTGAGCGACCTCCAGAGTTTCCCCGACAACTATTGCGATGGGATCGCCAATGCATCGGACCTTATCTTCTGCAAGAAGTTGCTGGTCCTTGTTTATTATGCCAAATCTGTTTTTTCCAGGTATGTCCTTACTTGTGAACACCCCAAGACAACCCGGGCAATCGAGAGCTTTTTGAGCATCCACCGATTTAATGAGCGCATGGTGTTTCTTGCTTCTAACAGCTATAACAAACGCCATTCCATCAAGCGTAATATCGGCGCAATAATGAGCTTTGCCGAGAAGCCGTTCCCAGGCCCCTACTCTCACAAAACTTTGCCCAACACTGTCAATCGGCTGATCGTTTGAGTTCTTGCCAGTCAAAAAAGATTTCCTCTAGGGTTTTAATTGTCAACCCAACTACTGCGGGCTTTTTGTATATAAATGATGGTCTTTCGCCGCTGAGGCGGACCATTTCCTGAGCCACCAACTGAGCCGCTTCCGCTATCGAGCGGGCATCCGGAACCCGACCGATCAGTTGATCCTCAACAACAGTCATGATGGATGGCTGAGGCGTTATCGATGAAAGTGACAGCTTCAGTTTTGCGACTCTTCCACCCGGGTCAAGCAGGGCCAATGCCGCCGCGCCGGCGCGTGAAATCGCCAGAGACCGTCTCCTGGCTATGCGATTATAGGACCACCTGAAATCTTCCGGCCATATCTCCAGTGAAAATCCCTTTATAAGCGATCCGGAATTCAGATTGGTCCTGTATGGAGCAAGTATGAACGAACTTAACGGTTCGCTGAATTCAGACTCAGCGTTTTTAAGCAATACCCGAGCGTCATGAACCATCATGGCAGGAACACTGTCCGCCGCTGGAGAGGCGTTGCCGACATTGCCGCCCAGTGTTCCGGTGTTGCGGATTTGAAGGCTTCCCACCTGAGAGCCGGCCTTAACCAACGCCGGGGCATATTTCTGTATGAGCGGATGTCTGGCTATTTCAGAATAGGTTAGCGCCGATCCGATCTCCAGGCGCCCGTCATTGACTGAAACCTGCCTCAGTTCATCAAGTCGGGAAACATCCAGAACGTACCTGGAATTCAGGGTTCCGTTTCTGATTGCTATGAGAAGGTCTGTGCCGCCTGAAATGACTCGTGCATCCGGCCCGTGCCGGAGCAGGAAATCGGTCGCCTCCGCTAGATTCTCCGGCCTGAAGTATTTGAATTTTGATCTGATTTCATTCATGTCTTGAATCGTTGTCCAGCAGTGTTCTGGAGGCTCTTTCGATAGCTTCAACAATCTGCACGTAGCCCGTGCATCTGCAGAGGTTGCCTGAAATGGCCTCGACTATTTGGGCCCGGGAGGGTTCAGGATTTGAAGTAACAAGAGCATAAGACGACATCAACATCCCGGGAGTGCAAAATCCGCATTGTACTCCCCCTGTATCCGCAAAAGCCTTCTGTAGAGCCTGCCCTGATTGATTCCCTGACAATCCCTCCACGGTTATGACTTCCTTACCGTCCAGTTGAGCCGCCAGTGTCAAACACGAGTTCACAGCCTTACCGTCAACCAATATTGTGCAGGCCCCACATTCTCCAATACCACAACCTTCTTTAGTT